>NZ_LR743509.1:3964722-4281111 GCF_902712875.1 Hyphomicrobium sp. ghe19
GCTCTCCTTCGAGAGCGCGGACGCGGGTGACCTCTTGCATGAACGAGGTGAGACCCAATGCGCCGAGCTTGTCGAACAGCTCGTATCCGGCGGTCTGACTTCCCGGCAGGCCTTTTTCGGCGAGAAGTGCGCGGGCTTGGGCTGTCTCACCGATCGGAACGCTCAGCTTGGTGCCGTCGATGCTGGTTTCAAAGGCAATCCCCGCCTCGCTCAGCACCGAGCCCATGCGGCTTATGTCCGACGGCGTCAGGCCGACATACAGGGTGTCGTAGCTCGAGCGGGAGGCGAAGTAGCTGCCGAGCGTTATCAGTGCGAAGACGAACGCGCCCGCGGCTCCGAGGGCCATAAGGCGCTGGCGGCCCAGGCCTTTCAAGCTCTGATACAGATTTTCGAATTGACGCCAATCCATCTTCAACCTTACCGGCAAAGTTAAATGCCGACGGTAGAGAGGGAACCTTGTGCAAAGGTGACGGGCCGCCCCCGCGAGGCATTCCGATCTTGCGGATCGTTGCCTCGGGGATGCGGCCCGTCTGATGCGTCAGTTAGGCTAGACTGAGCTTTGTGAAGGGCTCGGCGCTGATAGGCGCCGAGCTTCAGTCGTTAGCGGAAGAGCGAGAGGATGTTCTGGCTCGACTGGTTCGCGATGCTGAGTGCCTGTACACCCAGCTGCTGCTTAACCTGAAGTGCCTGCAGTCTCGTCGACTCTTGGTTCATGTCGGCATCGACCAACTGAGAGACACCCGTCGTGATCGAATCCCGCAAGGACGAGATGAAGCTCGTCTGAAGGTCGATACGCTTCTGGGCTGCGCCGAGGTTCGTCGCCGCCGTGGTCATCTCCTGGAACGCGCTATCGACGCCAGCGATGTACGAAACCAGCGTCGCCTGGTCGGTCGAGCTGTCCGTGAGCGAGCTGATATCGATGCTCATGACCGACGTACCGCCGGTCGTCACGATGGCGCCCGTCGTACCGCGCTGCGAGTCGAGGATGCCGCCGCTGGCGCCGGTTGTAGCGGTCGAGGCGTCGAAGAGAATCGACTTCGACGTATCAACCGAGATCGTGCCGATCGAAACGGTGCCCGTCGTTGTACGAGCAAACGAAGCAACGATCGACTTCGTCGAGCTGTAGCCGGTGACCGACGAGTCAACCGAAACCCAGTTCTGGCCGGAGAAGTTCGCCGTAGCGGCGATACCCTTGAGCTGCTCCTGGAGCTGCGTGATTTCCGACTGAACCTTGGCGCGATCAACGCCCGGAGCAGCGGCTGCCGTCAGCTTTTCTTTGATTTGGCTGACGAGCGTGATGGACTGGTTCAGCGCGTTGTATGCAACGTCGACTGTGCCCTTGCCCAGGCCAAGCGCGTCTTGAACCGTCGAGAGCGCGTCGTTGTCCGACTTCATCGTCGTCGCGATCGACCAGTAGGCGGCGTTGTCCGAAGCGGAAGCAACTTTCAAGCCGGTCGAGATGCGATTCTGCGTCGTCAGGAGGTCTTTGGAGGTCTGCTGCAACGACTGAAGTGCGGTCATTGCGGAAAGATTGGTATTGATACTGCTCATGCCCATGTCCCTTGTCCTTCTACTCGGCACTAAAAAAGCGCACGCACACTGGGGACATGCCGGGTCTTCCGGCTTGACAGATCGGCATCATGCCTGTGGCGCGGATGTCGGCGACCACTCTGTCATCAAACTTCAAATAACTGAGACTTGTTTCCCAATAGTTACTTTTTGGCGACCAAACGTTAATCGCCGGCCTAGGCGATCAACTTCACAACGTTCACCGGCCTAGGCGAACGATTTAACGAGTGCGCCGACAAGTAATGTCCACCCGTCGACCAGCACAAAAAACAGAACCTTCAACGGCAGTGACACCACCGTGGGCGGCATCATCATCATGCCCATCGCAGTCATAATCGTTGCGACGACAAGATCGATGACGAGAAACGGAAGAGCTACGAGAAAACCTATTTCGAAGCCTCTCCGAATTTCCGAAATCATGAAAGCCGGGATCAGGACACGCAAATCGTCTGATTCGGCTTTGTTTTGCTCGCCGAAACGTTCTGATGACATTTCTTGAAAAAGAGCAAGATCTTTGTCGCGAACGTTGGCTTGCATAAATGCACGGAAGGGAGCGGTCGTGCGGGTGTACCCTTCCTGCTGACTGATTTTGTTCTCGACCATCGGTTTGACGCCGTTGTCCCAGGCCTGCTGGAACGTCGGCGCCATAACGAACAGCGTCATGAATAACGCCAAGCTTATGATGATCAGGTTGTTCGGCGTCGTCTGGAGGCCAAGGCCCGCCCGCAAAAAGGAAAACGCGATCACAAATCGCGCGAACGACGTCACCATCATCAGCAGACCGGGGGCGACCGATAAAACGGTCATGACCACCAGAAGCTGGACGATACGGCCCGAGACGCTTGCATCTCCAGCTGGAAACAACGTCTGGAGGTCGATAGCCTGCGCCAGGGCGGCATCAGAAGACAGAGCCAAGGCAGCCGCTGCGGCGAAAATTCTGCGTACTGTCATTCGAGTACCAAGCCGCCGATCAAAAGACCGAGGATTGCGCCGCGACCGCGCACTCTCGCACGGTCGTCGAGTTGCTCGCGCAGGTTTTGGAATCCTCTTACGCCCTGAAAGTCGGAGATCGTGAGCCCCTTTAGATAGGCGATCACATCCTCCTTCACTTCATTCCTCAATGTCGTCGTTTCCGGCGTTCCATGCGCAACGATGATCGAGACATCGAGGCGGACCCTCATTCTCGGTGCAGTTTCGAGGTCGGCGATGATGGACGAGATTTCGACCGCCAGCGCGTCCTTCGGAAACCGGCCGGCAGCCGGCATTTTCTCTTCTATTGCTTCGACGGACGCCGGGGCCAGCGCACTTGCGGCGTTCGGCAACGCGAAATAGCCGAATGCTCCACCACCAACAGCGCCGATGATGGCTGCGGCAAGTGCCGACTTCACCAAGTCCGCGGTGCCGCCGCCCGGATCGTTTTTGTCTTCCGCCATGTGCCGACGCCCCCCGATCCCTGCCTAGAACGGAGACACGATGTCGAGAATCTGCTGGCCATACGGTGGCTTCTGGATTTCCATCACAGTCCCCCGGCCGCCGTAGGAAATGCGGGCCTCGGCAATCTTCTCGTAGGAGATCGTATTGTCGGTCGCGATATCACGCGGACGAATCACGCCCTGAACGTTCAAAACGCGAAGTTCATAATTGACGCGCACTTCCTGCGACCCACTCACGACAAGGTTGCCGTTTGGAAGCACTTGGCTGACGACTGCACCCACAAGCAAATTGATGCTTTCGGATCTCGCGATCGCACCTTTCGAGCCCGTGGACGTCGTTCGATCGAGACTGCCATCGAGCTTGCCGGAGCCGGACGGCCCGGTGCCGCCGAAGCCGAAATCGAAGTCCGCCGACGACTTGAGCCCGACGCTCGCATCGCGCGACCGATTCAGGTTGTTATCCAGCGAGGCCTTGTCGTTGATTTGAATTTTCACCGTCACGACGTCTCCAACGTGCAAGGCGCGCGCGTCACGAAAGAGATCGGCCCCGGAATCCTGCCACGTTGAATTGCCCGAGTGGTAAGCGACCGGCGTGACGGGAAGGTCGACATGCGCCGTACGATCCGGCGCCAAGCCACTTCCGACCGGCGACAATGTCGGCTCGCGGCCGATTTCGCGCAGTTGATCGGCGCACGCCGTCAGCAGCAAAGAGAGCACAGCGACTGCCGGCGCTGCCCAACGTAGTTTACTGCACATCGGGCTTACGCTCCGGGTGAACCACGATTTCTCCAGCGCCCGCAATAACGGCCGACAGTCTCGCCGCCTTGGCGGCTTCCATCTCGGTCATTATGAGACTCGACACTTTCGGGGTGAGCTTCGACACGACCGCTGCGGCGACCATCTCATCCATTACCGCGAGTTGTGCGGCGGCGGCGTCGGGCTTCATCTTGCTATAAATTTGGACAAGAGACTCCGTCGCGCGCACCGTGAAATCCTCGCGCATCTTGATCCAGCTTTTTAGAACTTCTGCTTTTTCTGAGAGCAGACCGATCCGATCGTCGAGCTGCTTCTGCGCCTTTTCCAGATTGCGGGTCTGCTGCGCGATTTGCGCGGCGGTCGCTTCGTCCAGAACGCTCGAACAGTACTGCTGAGCCGGACTCAACTCCGGGGCAGACGGCGCCGGTATCTGCAGAACTTCCAATTCCTTTTCGTCTGGCTTTGCATCTTCGGCCCCGACGACCGGAGCAAACAGCATCAGAGCGAGAAGGGCCGAGGTCAGGCGAATGAACGATCTCATTGAACCACCAGCTCGGCTTGCAGCGCACCCGCTGTTTTCATGGCTTGCAGGATTGCGATAATCCCGATGGGCTTCAGCCCCATTCTGTTGAGGGCCGATACGAGCTCACGCAGATTGGCTCCGCGCGCGATCTGCACGGTTCCGCCCGCTTCCTGCACATCGACTTCCGTATCGGGCACGACGACCGTCTCTCCTCCCCTGGAGAATGGTGCCGGTTGAGAGACCTTCGGCGTTTCGGTAACACGAACGGTGATGTTGCCATGAGCAACCGCCACCGTCGAAATGCGCACTTCGCTGCCAATTACGATCGTTCCGGTCCGCTCGTCTATAACGACGCGCGCGGACTGATCCGGGTTGACCTCAAGCTCGCCTATTTCCGCTAGCAGCCTCGACGACAGCATACGCGGCGGCTTACGCAGCATTACTGATTGCTGATCTTTCGCGCGTGCTATCGGCATGCCGTAGCGCTCTTTTGCGAAATCGTTGATGACGTCCATGATGCGGACGGCCGTCGTGAAATCGGGATTGCGAAGCTCGAACTCGAGAGGCATTTCCTCGCTAAACGCGCCCGGAGCGTCCTGCTCGACGATGGCGCCGTTCGGAATTCTGCCGCGTGTCGGAATTCCCGATGTTATGGATTCGGCCGCTCCCTTTGCAAGGTAACCCGAAATCGTGACTTGGCCCTGTGCGGCCGCATAGATCTTCTGGTCGGCGCCAGTGAGCGGCGTCAACACGAGCGAGCCGCCAGCCAACGACTTGGCGTCGCCTATGGATGAAACGGTTACGTCGAAGCGCGAGCCTTTGGAAGCAAACGGCGGGAGTTCCGCCGTGACCATGACGGCTGCGACGTTTCTCGTCCGCGGCTCGTTCTGCGATCCGCGAATGTTGATGCCCATGCGATCCAGCATCGCCTGAACCGACTGCTGCGTGAACGGCGAATTTCGCAAGGTGTCGCCCGTTCCGTTCAGGCCGACGACAAGGCCGTAGCCGACGATCTGATTAACCCGGACGCCTTTGAGGTCGGTTATGTCCTTGATGCGCGTGCCGGCCTCGGCAACGTGCGCAAAGCCGAGAAAAAAAAAGAATAGTGCAGCGGCCAATCTCATTGATCGTCCACCGCGAGTGTTTGATCGGCCCTGATGCGCGCCTTGATGATGAGCCCCGTCTCGGGGTTGCGTACGTTTATGATTTCGCCGGCAGATCCGGACTGCAACGGCACGCCGACACCAACAATCGATACGAAGGCGGACTCATAGGAGAGCTTGTAGGTCTTGCCCTGCTTTATGAGTTCCTGCGTTTTGACGGCCGTGCCTGGGATCAGCTCATTCGGCAACAACGTGCGGCGAGCGACCTTACCCAGAAGCTCTTCCGAACGTTCCCCAAAAACCGGCGGGTTGTTTGGACCGACCAGCAGTTTGCGCTCTATGAGTGCTTCCGTCGTGATGACGTCGCCCGGATAAATGACGGCGCGCGGAACGAAAACTGTGCGGCCGCCTTCCGTCGCGTGCGCAACAGCAGATGCGGCGAAAATCGCCAGCAGCGTCGCTGCCGCGAAGCCGCGCGTGTTCCGCATGCTGCGCACCCGTATCATCAGCGAATATCCTTGGTGATGACGTTGTACATATCGTCAGCGGCGGAAATGACCTTGGAATTCATTTCATAGGCGCGCTGTGCGGAAATCAGCTCGGTGATTTCCTTAACGGGGTCGACGTTGGAGCTTTCGAGATAGCCTTGTTGGATTGTCGCAAAGCCTTCGTCGCCGGGGGCTCCGATCACCGGGCTCCCGGAAGCCAGCGTTTCCTGCAGGAGGTTGCCGCCCAGTGGCGCAAGGCCCGTCTCGTTTGCGAAATTCGCGAGAGACAATTGCCCGAGAAGCTGCTGCGTTCCGGTCGCGCCGATGACCGCGTAAACTTGGCCCGCAGCGTTGACCACTACGTCCGTCGCGGTATTCGGGATCGTGATGTTCGGGATGACGAGGTTGCCCTCGAGCGTGACGAGCTGCCCCGTCCCATTCTTATTTAAAGCGCCGGCGCGCGTGTACAGGATCTCGTTGTTCTCGCCCTGGACCTGGAAGTAGCCACGCCCATTCAAGGCGAGATCCAGCTTGTTGCTCGTCGATGCCAGCGCACCCTGCATGGAAAGATTGCGGATGGCGACGGTCCGAACGCCGAGGCCGATCGTATTGCCTTCAGGAATGATGGTGTCGTCATCGCGTGCGGCCGTTCCGGCCGCGCGGTCGGTCTGATAGAGCAGATCGGCGAATTCAGCGCGCGAGCGCTTAAAGCCCGTCGTGTTGATGTTCGCGACGTTGTTGGCGATCACTTCAACGTTGGTCTGCTGTGCCGACATACCGGTCGCAGCAATTGAAAGCGCTCTCATGACTTACGACCTCAAATTTGCATACGACTGATTTCTTGGTAGGCGCCGACGACCTTGTCGCGGACGGCGACAACGGTGCGAAGCGCCTGATCGGCCTGCATGACGGCTTGAACGACCTGCTGCAGCGGTGCCTTGCCTTGCATACCGGCGATGGCGGTTGTTTCGCCTGTCTTCACCGTTCCGATGGCGTCGGCTGCCATGCTCGCCAAAGTTTGTGCGAAATCGCTTTGCGGCGCGGCTCCCGATGAAACGTTCGGCGCCCCACCGATGCCCTTCGACGCCGCGGCGCCTCCGATCCGGTCGATATTGGGCGATAGCATTGCGATGCTCAGGCTCATGAGTTCGGCCTCAATAGATCGAGGGTCATCGAGACAAGCTCGCGGACCTGCTTGATGACTTGGGTGTTGGCGGTATACGAGCGCGTCGCCTCACGCATGTCGGCCAGCTCGACGAGCATGTCGACGTTCGGGAGCTTGACGAAGCCTTTTGCGTCGGCGGCCGGATGCCCGGGCATGTATTCAGTGCGAAACGGCGCTTTATCGCGGTCGACATTGTCGACCTGCACCATATCGATGCCGTCCATATCATCGGTGACGGATTGGAAACTGATCGTCTTGCGCTGATAAGGATCGGACCCAGCGGTCTTTCCGGTCGTTTCGGCGTTGGCGATGTTTTCCGACAGGACCCGCATACGGGTCGACTGAGCGAAGAGGCCGTTCGATGCCGCCTTGCTGGCGGCGATAAGCGGATCACTCATGGATTAGCCTTTCGTCACGGATCGCAGCATCCCGTCGAACGTCCGCATGATCTGTGTGTTCATCGTGTAACTGCGCACGACTTCGTTGGACTTGAGAAATTCCTGTTCGAGATTGACGTCGTTCCCGGAAACGAGAACCTCGGCCTCACCGAAACCGCCTTCCTGCTGGCGCAAATTCCCGCCGTCGGCCGGGGCAAGGTGCTGCCCGTCGGTCACTGCCATCTGCACGGATTTGCTCATCACGTCATCGAAACTTTCGACGTCTTTCGCCTTGTAACCGGGCGTATTAGCGTTCGCGATGTTCGACGAAATCACCGACTGGCGCTGTGCGAGCCACTCATTTTGGCGAAACGCCAGATTGAAAAGTTGCATGGGCTGCATGAAAAGCGATCCTTAGGTGGCCCTGCTTTCCTATGTGCACCCGCTCCCTTGCGTCGGCCTGAACAGTCAGCTCTGCGGCCGCATCTTCGCGCGGCGCCTCAGACGTCCTCAATTGAGGCGCGCTTCTCCGAGAGCCTGGTTCAACCTCGTCGTGTTTCGGCCCGGGCTGACGGGTTCGCCTTCGAAAGAGATGTAGGTGATTTCGACGCCCGCTTCCTCGGCCTCGAGGATCAGCCTGAAATAAACGTGGACCGACTGATGATGAAATTCCATGTCGAGTAATACGCGGGGCAGCGATCCCCACTCCAGGTAGACGTCGCCCGCGTGGCCGAAGGTCAACGTTTCCGGCTTGAACGACAGCTCGATCGAGGCCTGCACAAGCGAGCCGATGCTCGCGATTTGACCGGTTTTCAAATAGCTGACGAGGTCGGGGAGATCGATCAACCGCAAGTCGGATGCGACGCAACGGATGCTCTCGCCGAGAATCTTTTCTCGAACCTCCGAATGATCGATACGAAATGGAATCATCAACGCTTTTTCCCTTTAAGCACGTACAGGACCGGACCGGTTTCGCCGCGCCTGAAGGCGAAGGAGAACCGCGGCGACCGCCTTGTAGAATTCGACAGGGATCATTTGATCCACGCTCACTTTTGCATAGAGGGACCTTGCGAGGGCCTTGTCTTCTATGACTGGGATGTCATTTTCTTCGGCAATTCTGCGAATCGAGAGCGCTACGAGATCCTGCCCCTTGGCGACAACACGCGGCGCGCCGCCTTCGGAACGGACATAGCGGAGCGCCACGGCAAAGTGCGTCGGGTTGGCGATGACCAAGGTTGCACGCGGCACCGCGTGAAGCATGCGTTGGCGCGCGCGGGATCGGGCGATGGAACGCCGCCGCGCCTTGATGAGCGGATCGCCTTCCGACTGCTTTCGTTCGTCTTTGACTTCCTGCGGCGCCATTCGGAGCTGGCGGCGCCAGAGCACATGCGTGACCGGCAGATCGAAAATCAGAAGACAAAACGAAAGGACCGCCAGCGACGTGAGCAACAGGGTGACGCTCTTTTGCGACAGTCTGAGAATCTCTGCAGGATCGCTCCAGATCGAATTGGCAAACTCGTGCCACAGCAGCATCAGGATCACGCCGGACGTTGCAGCGACGATGATCAATCTCAGCGTGAGCTTGAGAAACTCAAATGATCCGTTCGCGCTGAAAATGCGCTTCCAGCCTTTGGCCAGAGATAACCGGGAAAGCTCCGGCGTCACCCGCTTGAAGATTGGAAGAGGCGGCGTTTGGAGCACCGACGCCAATACGCCGGCCGCGGAAAAGCAGAGTATGATGGGAGCCGTCATAAGCGCGGCGCTTCTCCCCACCACATCGAAAACCATGCCGAGGTCGCCAGCACTCTCCAGTCGAATGGAGCCGACGTTCGCAAGCAGCCCCATCAGAAGCTCGGCGAAGTGGGTCAGAAAAACCTGGCCTAGGACTGCGATGACCAGAAGCGCGGCGAGAAGATACGCGAAATTGGTTGCCTCCCGCGAGATCGGGATGTTGCCCTCTCCGCGGGCGTCAGACATTCGCTTGTCTGTCGCTTCTTCTGTGCGGCTGTCTTTATCCTGCCCTTCGGCCACGATCGAGCTCCAGCGTCCTGCCGACTAGGCGGTTTCTATGGACGTGCTCGAGATATCGATTGCGCCTTCGGCCGAAAGCCGCAGAACCGAATCGACCATCGCTCGCCGCGCATCGGCAATGTCGCGCGCGGGAACGTTGGCGGGGCTTTGCAATTCGGCTTCCGCCATGCGGCGGGCCCGCGGCGACAGCGCGGAAAGAACCTTGCTCTGCAATTCCGCGTCGGCGCCTTGAAGCGCGAGAACCGTGCGCTCTACGGGAATGCCATCCATCAGCACCGTCAGGGCACGTGCCGGCAGCCTCAACAAGTCCTCGAACTTGAAGAGCATCTTGCGGATCGCTTCGGCGTCCTTCGGCTTGATGCCGGCGAGGTATTGCAGGGCCTGGGCCGAATCCTCGCGGTCAAGATTGTTCAGGATGCCTGCGAGGGACAAATGCTTATCGGAAGAGCGCCGATCGCTGTCGAACAGCTCTTCGTTCAATCCGCTTTCGAGAGCTTCGACGATCTGCGGCGCTACCTGACCGAGGCCGAGTATGCGGTTCAGCAAATCGTTGCGCTCAGCGACAGGAAAGCCCTTCAGGACCACGGACGCCCGCTCGCTTCCGAGGCGGTCGAGATAATACGCGGCAACTTGCGGCGACTGCTGATGGAAATGAGCCTGCAGAACATCGTCGGGAAGTCCGGCGAGCTGACTCCAAATGTCCTGGCGCGCAATGAACTGATCGTTGGGGTCGCCGGATGATTTATTCTCGGAAATGACGTCCGTTACCAGACGCTTGACATCTTCGGCGCGACCGAGAAACGGCGTTCCTTGACCGAACTGGCTCTCAAATTCCTGGACGATCTCTTCGAGCTCCGCCGCTGAAATCGTCGGCATGACCTCGGCGGAGCGAACAAGAATGTTCAGTTCTTCGGGATTGAATTTTTTGAGGAGCCCGCTTGCGCGTTGCTTGCCGAGCGCAAGCAGAAGCACTCCGACTTTCTCGGGTCCCGTCAGTGTTCTTCCGGAATCTGACAGCGGGTCGCGCATGGACTGCATGTACGTCACTATTTCCCGGCGGTGGGTAAGGCGCCAACCTGAGTCAGCACGACACCGAAGCGCGAGGTTCCTTCGTTCAGAACGACGACCTCTCCGCGCGCTATCAACCGGCCGTTGACGAGAATGTCGACGGGATCGCCGACCATCTTATCGAGCTTGACCACCGAGCCCTTCGTCAGCTTCGCCAAGCTCGCGACGGGCATCTTGGTCGAGCCGAGGACGACTTTCATCATCACCGGCAGGCCCATGATCAAGGCGCTGTTGCCGCCGAAGTCCGTCGCATCGGCGTGTGCATCGGCGTGCGCATCGACATGAGCGTTGTGGGGACTTTCAGCCAGGCCCGCGGCCATTGCTTCGCTGAAATCGCCCATACCCGCGAGCGCTTGATCGAAGCCGGCTTCCGTCGCTTCCGGGGCGACTTCCGCTTCTACTGCATTACTCGGCGTCATTCCGGCCATTTCCTCGTGCTAAGGTATTCCGACTCAAATTCTGACATTCGAAACATGCCGCAGCCTTGTGGCGGGGCGCGCTAAAGCCCGTAGTATTCATCCACGGCTTCCCTTTGCTGATCGAATTCATCGTCGACACGCAGTATCAGCGCGTTGTCGCGCTTACCCAATTCGCACCAGAACACAGGGCTTTCATCGGCATCGAGCCGAACACGCGACATCGACGACAACTGCAGCTCGACGACCGAGCCGACGGCAAATCGTTGAACTTCACCGAGGGAAATGGGGCGTTCCTCGAGAACGCCATTGAGCTCGATGAAGGACCTGGCGATTTCCTCGGAAAGCTGCTTCGACCACGCGGGGTCGTCGCGAGAGCGCTGCGCCGCGACGTTCAAGGCCTCGCTCGGCGCTGCACCCGCAAGCACATGGCGGATGGGATCAAGCGCCGCTTGCGGGATGACGATCGTGACGACGCCGATGTGGCCGCCGTAATCCAAAGACAGCCGCGCGGCGATGACAGGCGACGAAGTCGTCAGCTGGGGTTCGAGCTCGATCTTCTCGACGACTGCCCCGACGTCGAAGCCGACATCGACGAGAATCGAGAAAGCGCTCGTCAGGGCGCGCGCAACGCGCCGGAACAGAACACGGACGACGTTCGCATCGGTTCGAGTTGGCGTCCTCGCTGGCAGCCCGCCCGGAGGAAAACCCTCACAGCCCGTCGCTGCCTCTACGAAAATTGTGGTCGCGGCCGGATCGGCGAGAAAATAGAGCCAGCTTCTCCATCTTTCGGCTCGCACCACACCGGCGAACGCGCCCTGCGGCAGTGCGCAGGTCTCGCCAATGGTCGAGGCCGAGAGATCGAGAAGGCGCACTTTCAGCGGCAAAAGCGAAAGATTGCCGATTTCCTCGGTCATCACGCGCGGCAGCTGACCAAAAATCATCTGCAGGCCCGGCAGACGGTCGGGACTATTTTGACCGGTCGAAAGCGCCCGCTCGAGCGATCGTTCCGTTTCCATCCGCTTCTTGGCCGTGGCTTCGCTCAGAGCGCTATTCGACATTTTGGCTGCCTCGCGATGTCATCGCCGCGTTTGCAGATGGCCCGGAGAAGACGCAAAGCGCTTGCCGAAGCATCAGGCTGCCTTCTTTTCTTGAGCACGACGATCCAGGCCGCCGCCCATCGTCGCCGCTTCGACCTCGTTGATCGTCGGCCGTTCGTACGCCGAAATCGCTTTGCGACCGTGCTCGATAGCGACCTGGGGCATGGCGCCGTTCATGAACGCCAGCAGCGATTGCTTGACGATAACGTAAGACCTCAAATTCTTTTCGCGAAGGATCTTCACCTTCGTCGCGATGGGACCAACGACCGCGTAGGAAAAGAAGATACCTGCGAACGTTCCGACGAGCGCGGAGGCGATGAGGTGACCCAGGATTTCCGGGGACTGGTCGATCGCGCCCATGGCTTTCACGACGCCAAGCACCGCAGCGATGATGCCGAGAGCCGGCAGACCATCACTAACGGCAGTGAGCGCGTGATAGGCCTTGAGCTTATCGTGCCGCACGGTCTCGATTTCCTCGTCCATCAACGATTCAATCTCGTGGGTCCGGGCATTCCCCATGATGATGAGGCGGAAATAGTCGCAGATGAAGGTCGTCAGCTCTTCGTTCGCAGTAACGGTCGGCGACCGCTTGAACACTTCCGCGTCCTGGGGCGCATCGATGATCATTTCCATTTCGGCGCGGGATTTATCGCGAAGCTCGCGCATCATGAAAAAGAGCAGCGCAAGAAGCTCGATGTTCTCGGCCTTCGTCGGCGTACCGTTCTTGATAGCCTCTACCGTCGCTTTACCCGTGTCCTTGATCGTTTTCATCGGATTGGCGACGACAAACGCGCCCAAGGCCGAGCCGCAAATGATGACGTATTCCCAGGGCTGCCAGATGACCCAGACGTGCCCACCCATGGCGGTGAAGCCGCCAAGCATGCAGACCAGGGTGATAATCAGGCCGAACAGAATGGTCACGTGTGCATCCCAAATGCCAATTTAGGCGAAAACCCATAAAGGGCGCTTTGGCTTGCGCGGGACTTGCTCGTCCCAGCGCGGGGGTGTCAGCCACCCACAAGTTCGTGTCGTTACGGTTCGGCGACAGGACGAGATCCATGAAGACGGATTGCAACGCATGCCATCGAATATCTACGTCGCCCTCTCTGCGCAGATGGCGCTGCAACGACGCCTCGATACGGTCGCCAACAACGTCGCGAACACCAACACGGTGGGATTCCGCGGCGAAGAAATGTCGTTCGAGGAGCTCCTGACCCCGGCGGGTAAGGATCCGGTCAGCTTCGTTTCGAAAGGCAAGAACCATCTTTCGATGAAGACCGGCGAAGTTACGCAGACCGGAAACCCTCTCGATGTCGCGGTGAGGGGCGATTCATTCCTGGCTATCCAAACGCCGAATGGAGTTGCCTATACGCGCGACGGGCGCATGCAGATGACGAGCGAAGGCGTGCTGACGACGCTTGCAGGGTACCCAATTCTCGACGCCGGCGGATCGCCGGTGCAGCTCAATCCCAATGATCCGGCGCCGACCATCAACAAAGCAGGCACAATCGAGCAATCGGGCAACAATCTCGGCGCGCTCGGGCTTTACCGGATGCCGCGCGGGGCTGTTCTGACGAGAGCCGAAGGCGCATCGGTCGTGTCCGACATTGCGCCAACGCCCGAGATCGACTTCCTCAACAATGGCGTCGTGCAAGGATACGTCGAGAAATCGAACGTCAATCCGATCCTGGAAATGACGCACCTCATTACCATTCAACGGAATTTCCAGGCCGTCACCAACATGCTGAGCGCCACCGAAAACTCGCTCGACGATTCTCTGAAAACTCTCGCAGGCTCGTGATGTCTAGCCGGAGGGCGGATTATTGACCGCGGCAACAGCCACACCGTTTGACCGGTTGGACGAGCTGATGGCGACGGCTGCGCGGACACCGGCGCACCGGGTATCTGGACGCGTCGTTCGGATCAGCACGACGTTCCTGGTTGTGTCCGGCCTTTCAAAGTTCGTTTCAATCGGCGATGCCGTATCGATCGCGGGCCTCGGCGGCCCCGTTCTCGCGGAGGTCGCGACGATCGAAGCCGAAGCGATCAACGTCACGCCGTTCATCGCCGATCACAGGATCGAACTTGGCGCGCGGGTCACGGCGTTGTCGGGCCAGATGACGCTTTCGCCTCATGAATCCTGGCTCGGCAGAACGCTCAATGCGTTGGGGCAGCCAATCGACGACGGCGATCCTCTCATCATCGGCGACCGGGCGTTCACGATCCAGGGCACGCCGCCTTCGCCGCTCCGCCGGAACAGGCTCGGCACGCCACTGACGACCGGGGTCAAGGCGATCGATCTTTTCACTCCCATCTGCGCGGGCCAGAGACTTGGCATCTTCGCGGGTTCCGGCGTCGGCAAATCGACGTTGCTCGCGATGCTTAGCCGGGCGCCATCGAGCGACGTTACGGTCCTGGCGCTCGTCGGCGAACGAAGCCGAGAAGTGAGGGACTTTCTAGACGATACGCTCGCGGCTTCGCGCTCGCAGGTCGTGTCGGTCGTCGCGACGTCCGACGAGAGCCCGATGATGCGGCGCTTAGCGCCGAGCACCGCGATGTGCATCGCCGAATATTACCGGGATCGCGGGAAAAATGTTCTTCTCATTATCGATTCGCTGACGCGTTACGCTCACGCCATGCGCGAGCTCGCGCTCGCTGCTGACGAGCCGCCCGTCGCTCGCGGGTATCCGCCGAGCGTCTTCAGCAACCTGCCGCGCCTCCTCGAACGCGCCGGGCCCGGCGAAGAAGGCGCCGGCACGATCACCGCGATCCTGTCTGTTCTCGTCGACGGCGACGATCACAACGATCCGATCGCCGACGCCGCGAGAGGCATCCTCGACGGCCATATCGTTCTCGATCGCGGCATCGCGAGCCAAGGCCGGCTTCCGGCCGTCGATCCGCTTGCTTCGCTATCGCGCTTGGCCCCAAAGATCAGAACGAAAAACCAAGCGCAGTTCGTGACCCAACTTATCGAGGTCATTTCCCGTTTCGAGGACACTCGCGACCTTCGCGCCATCGGCGGCTACAGGACCGGAACCGACGCGACGCTCGATCGCGCGATGGAAATCGTTCCGCGCGTTTACGAGGCCATGAAGCAGAATCTCGACGAAGAGCCCGTCGCTGATGTGTTCGCCTATCTTTCCGAGACGTTGCCCGGCGGGCAGCGACCGAACTCCGCACCGCCACGTTAGAAGATCTACTCATAAGCGTCGAGAAAAGGATCTGATAATCCGAGGGGAACGAACATGGCGACGAATACGGACACCATTGCCCGTCTGATTGCGACCGACACGCTGATGCGAGGCGATCGCCAACTCCTCCGCAATCAAACTCCCGTACCCCAGGAGGCGGGCGACGACGCGGCGCGGACCATTGCTCCGCCGATCTCGCACAATGACAAAACCATGGCGCCCGTATTGCTGACGCTGCTCGACGAGCAGCTCGGCGCCTCGGTCGCCCCTGACGCAAACCGTGCCGCCGCGCGCGGGCAAGACGTGCCATCCACGTCGAACCGTATTGCCGCTCGTTATGCCGAAGACGATTCTGTTTTCCGGGCGGATCTGCCGGCCAGTGGAACCGCATTGCCGCCCGGCCAAAACTACCCGCAGATCGCCCAAACGGTATCGTCGCTCGATCTTCAGACGTTCATGCAGCGATTTTTGATGGGCAAGGTGAGGAGCATTCCCGCGGATGGCAGGAGCGGCGAGCGCGGGTCCAAGTCCGGCGACGCGCCTCAGCCAAGCCTGGCAACGGTTAGGTACGCGGCGATTGCTGTCGTCGCGGTGATGGTCGCGATTGCCATCGGTATGAGATTCTTCGGCTAGCTGGCCTCACCTCAGCCGGTGCCTACCCGAACAGCATTTTCCTGGATTTTCTGATCGGTCTGGCGTTCCGACTTCTTCGTGTCGTCATCGTCCTCACGTCTCGCTGCCGCAGTCGACATTTGCGACAGCAGCGACAGGAGCACCTGGTCGCTGGTGAGACTGGCGAAGGCCGTGGGGCCGGAATCGATCGATGATGCCGCGGTCGACTGGACCACGGGCCGTGGCGCTGCCACAACCGTTGCCACTGACGGTGTGTCGGAGACCGAGTTCTGCACGGACGCCGCGCCGCTTGCTGCCGCGGCCATCGCTGCAAGACTTGCATTGGCGACTTGCGCGGTTGGCCCTCCCTGGCCGAACCATGCAACTTCCTGCAGCCGCCGTTGCACGAGACCGTCCAAGACGTTGCCGCCGGCCTTATTGTATTGGAGGAAGAGCGAGCGCGCGGTATCGAGATCGCCGCTCGCGACGGCTTGGCCAAGCCCGCTTTTCGACCAGGCAGTGCCTGCGTTGTACGTCAGAGAGGTCAATGCAGCTCTGCTGCCGTCGTCGAGACCGGGCGCAAACTTATCGACGAAGTCTGTCGCCTTTTTTATCTCGTCCGCGAAGCGTCGCTCGGCCTCGGCCTTATCAATGACTTCGCCCGCGAAGCGCGCACGCGTGCCATAGCCGTTGGAGTTCTGGGCGTAATCCCAACGGGCCTTGGCTGTGTAGCCTTCGAACTGCTTTATTGCATCAAGATAGCTTGGCTCGACCATACCAGTTGCTTTGGCATGGAGACCTTGCGGCAAGCTGGTGTCGGGGGTTCTGGGACTACGGTCTAGCGCCGCGACCGGGCGACATCTCTCAGCACGCTCGCTTCGAGTTGTACCTCGTCCAAACGGTGCTTCAGGACGTCACCGATACTGATGAGGCCAACGACCTTGCCTTCGACGACCACGGGCAAATGGCGGATGCGCCGCTGGGTCATGATGTTGGCGACGGCGGCCACGCGGTCTTCGGGTGCACACGTGACGACAGAGCGGGTCATCAGGTTGGCAACGCGCATCTGGGGCAAGTCCATGCCGAACTCGTCGATGCCGCGCGCCAAATCTCTTTCGGAAATGATCCCTTCGAGACCGCCCTTGTTGTCGAGAACAAGCATCGCGCCAACGGATTCTTTTCTGAAGCTATGCGCCAAGGCGCGCATCGTGGCGGTTGCCTCGATGGTTTTAACCGCAGACCCCTTGGTCTTCAGAATGTCCGAGACCTTCATCTGATCGCTCCAATCAAGTCCCGTCAGCCCTTCGCATTTGCTTGCGTGCAGACGGTATAAAGCCGCTAAAAGATCTTCCCGGTCCTCCGCCGTCAGCGGATCGTGCGGATTTCGATCGCGCGCCGCCAAGAGGCTCGTGAGATCGTCCACAAAGACTGCATCCTCGCTGAAGGCCGGACTTTCCCGACAGAATGCGCTTCTCGTCGTGATGACAGCATATCCCGCGGCCTTCGCAGCCAGCGCGCCGCGGCGTCCACCTTCGATGACCAGGGTGTGCTTGGGATCGACGCCCAATGTCGTGCGCGCTTCGGTGTAAAGCCTCTCACACTCGCCCTTTCCGGCCTTATCGCCGGAGACGACCGCATCGAACAGCGTTCGTCCACGATCGCCGAGAAGCGTGGTGAGCAGGCGCTCGGTATCTTTGGGGTCGAGAAGCGAAACAAGGATGAGGCGCAGGCCGTCACTGCGTCCAGCGATGATCAAGTCGCGAATGCCGGGACGGGGTTCGACCGCCATCGTGGAAAGCATCTCGCCGAAGATTTTCGAAGCGCGGCGATGCATGGCCTGAATGAGGAGCGAAAAATCCTCCGTCTCGGGCTTACCTCGAAGGATGGAGCGCACGTAGTGCGCCATTCGCGCTTCGCCGCTGCCAAGTTTGGCGGTAAGCGCAAATCCCTCACGATCGCATGACCAATCAAAGCCTGCCTCGGAAAACGTCTGTGCGAACGCCCGCCGGCGAACGTCTTCCGTTTCGGCAAGAGCACCATCTGCTCGAATGATGATAGACTGCAGCGTCATCTGTCAGTCATTATCCAATTTGGATTTCAAGTATTGGGCGAAGGTACTCCTGGTTTTGAACCACGCCAACGCGACGTAAAGTCAGGGAGATCCGCCATTAACTCGGCCCAATTGCACCGCGGAATTATTGATCTGCCGGCATTGCAGTGCAGCAGCGGGCGCGGTGCCTCGCAGGTTGCTCAGAGGGCTCTCGGTTAGCTTAACCCGCTAAGCCCGGAGCTCTTCGTCCAGCCACGGCATCGCGCTTCGGAGCGGAGCAAGGGTCGATGCTTCGAGTGACGACTTACAGGCCTTCGTCAGGTCGCGGGGAAGCGTTCCGAGTTCTTGCCTTCGGCTCACTAACGTTAAGGTTCGCTTAAGTTTTGGACCAGGCAACGGAACGGTCCGAACGTCGCTGCTATCGAGGCCGGCTTCGGCAAGGCATATCGGCGTCGTTATCGCGAAACCTTTGCCTCGCGCGACCATGTCGCTCACGCCAAACGGCGTATCGAATTCAAGACCTTGGGGGAAGTCGATATTGAGACGGCGGAGGTGGCGTTCGATATCGATGCCGGTCTTCGAACGGGCGCTGTAGCGAATAAACGGAAGTTTCTCCGCACACGTCTCGAGGTCCGCTACAGAGCGCGGGCTTTTTTGCTTCAGCGGCAGCACGAGTATATAGGGCTCGGTAACGATCTCATGGCGGTCGAACCCTTCGACGTCGCTCATATCGTCGACGCCGATGAATAGGTCGAGGTTTCGCGTCAGCAGCGCGCCGGCGTGCGCAGACGTCAGTCCGGATTGCACAGACACGTGATCGGCGTGAGTGACGAGAAACGACGCCAGCGGCCCGGTTAACGCGCGCGACAGGCTGTCAACCAATCCGGCGCGGATCAGCGCGAGGCGGCCGCGGGAGGTGTGCCGGATTGCCGTGGCAATTTGCCGGGCTTCGGAGACGAGAGCGGACGCGCGCTGCCGCATCAATTCGCCGGCGGGGGTCAGAGCGAGTGGCCGGACACTGCGGTCGAACAGCTTCACGCCGAGCCGCTGCTCGAGATCGGCGATGGCTTGCGAGATCGCGGGCTGCGTCATCGCGAGGCTCTTGGCGGCAAGCGCCATAGAGCCCGCCTCGCAAACACCGAGGAACGCTTCGAGGACGTGAAGATCGAACGGGAGCCGGGCGGGGCGTATGGTCATGGCCGCGCAGTATAAGTATTTCTTATATTATCGTCAATTACGGGCCGATATATAAGCATGATCGTTGATACACGGCGGGCTGGACTCTCTGGCGCGCGTGAAAAAGCAGAGCACCTCATGCCGCGCTCGGATCGCTATTCCATCTTATCGGTTTTTCTTGAGGGACTTCGCGGGCAAACCGGGTGGGGTCCCACCTGGCGCAAGGCGTCTCCCAAGCCCAGCTACGACGTCGTCATCGTCGGCGGTGGCGGGCACGGCCTCGCGACGGCCTATTACCTCGCAAAGAGATACGGGCTGACGAACGTCGCGGTTGTCGAAAAGGGCTGGATCGGTTCCGGCAACGTCGGCCGCAACACGACGATCGTTCGCTCCAATTATCTCCTGCCGGGCAACATCCCCTTCTACGAGACGAGCATGAAGCTCTGGGAGGGGCTGGAGCAGGACCTGAACTACAATGCGATGGTCTCGCAGCGCGGTGTCCTCAATCTTTATCATTCCGATGCCCAGCGCGACGCCTATGCACGGCGTGGTAACGCGATGCGCCTTCATGGCATCGATTCCGAACTGCTCGATCGCGAAGCGGTCCGCTCCATGTATCCGTGGCTCAACTACGATAGCGCCCGCTTCCCGATCCAGGGCGGCCTCCTGCAGCGCCGCGGCGGAACGGTGCGCCACGATGCTGTGGCTTGGGGTTATGCCCGAGCCGCCGACCGGCTCGGCGTCGATATCATCGAGAACGCCGAAGTTACCGGCTTCCGCAGAGACAACGGCAAAATCACCGGGGTCGAGACGACGCGCGGTTTCATCGGCGCGAAAAAGGTCGGACTGGCCGTCGCCGGCAATTCCTCGCGCGTCGCCGCGATGGCCGGTTTGACGCTGCCGATCGAAAGTCATGTTTTGCAAGCCTTCGTGTCGGAAGGCATCAAGCCCTTAATCGACGGCGTCGTGACGTTCGGCGCCGGACACTTCTACGTCAGCCAATCGGACAAGGGCGGCCTTGTCTTCGGTGGCGACATCGACGGCTACAATACTTACGCGCAGCGGGGTAACCTTCCCGTCGTCGAGGATGTCCTCGAAGGCGGGATGGCGCTGATGCCGCGTATCGGCCGGGTGCGCCTGCTGCGCTCCTGGGGCGGCATCATGGACATGAGCATGGACGGCTCGCCGATCATCGACCGGACGCCGACCGATGGTCTCTATTTTAACGGCGGCTGGTGTTACGGCGGCTTCAAAGCAACGCCTGCTTCGGGCTTGTGCTTTGCGCACCTTATTGCCCGCGATGAACCGCACGAGGTAGCGCGAGCTTATCGCCTCGATCGCTTCCGCACTGGTCACATGATCGATGAGAAGGGCATGGGCAATCAGCCCAACCTGCACTGAAGGCGAGCCAACATGCGCATCCATTGCCCCCATTGCGGCGAACGTAGCCTCGACGAATTCTCCTATCTTGGAGATGCGGTCGTGCGCCCCGATCCCGCGTCACCGAATGCCCAAGACGCGTTTTACGCGTACGGCTACGAGCGGTCCAACGTCGCCGGCCTGATGCAGGAACTCTGGTATCACGCCGCGGGATGCCACGCCTGGCTCGTCGTCACACGCGACACGCGCACTCATGAAATTTTCGAAGTCAAATCCGCTCAAGAGGTCGCCCTCGCGCGGCAGAAAGTTGCGGGCACGGCGCAATGACACAATCGGCTCAAACTTCACGACTCAACAATCGCGGGCTGATCGACCGTTCGCAGCTTCTCGATTTTACTTTCGACGGCGTTCCCTACACGGGATACGCGGGTGATACGCTGGCTTCGGCGCTGCTCGCGAACGGCGTTCGCCTGGTCGGCCGCTCGTTCAAGTATCACCGGCCGCGAGGCATCCTCACCGCCGGATCGGAAGAGCCGAATGCGCTCGTCGAGCTTCGTTCCGGAGCGCGCCGCGAGCCCAACACCAAAGCGACCACCGCCGAACTTTTCGGCGGTCTCGAAGCGAAGAGCCAGAACCGCTTTCCGTCGCTATCGCTCGATCTTCTCGCCATCAACGGACTTGTGTCGCCGTTTCTCTCGGCCGGCTTCTACTACAAGACATTCATGTGGCCAGCCGCCTTCTGGGAGAAGCTCTACGAGCCGATGATCCGGCGCGCGGCCGGCCTTGGCCGGGCTGCGCAAGAAGCTGATCCAGACAGCTACGATAAGGCCACCGCGTTCTGCGACGTGCTCGTCGTGGGATCGGGGCCCGCCGGATTGATGGCGGCCCTTTCGGCCGCGCGAGCAGGCGCACGGGTCATCCTGGCTGACGAAAGCTTTGCTTTCGGCGGAAGACTGCTCAGCGACGCCCGAACTGTCGACGGCAAAAGCGGCGCAGACTGGGTCACGTCAGTCATCGCGGAATTGAAGTCTTTCCCCGGCGTCCGATTGCTGTCGCGAACGACTGTCTTCGGCGCCTATGACACGGGGACTTTCGGAGCCGTGGAACGCGTCGCCGATCATGTTGCCATCCCTGCAGCGGGTGTGCCGCGGCAACGCCTTTGGCGCATCGTCGCGAAGCATACCGTTATCGCTCAGGGCGCGGGGGAACGTCCGATCGTATTCGGCAATAACGATCGTCCCGGCGTCATGCTCGCGAGCGCAGTACGCACCTACATCAACCGGTTTGGCGTGGCTCCCGGCGAAACGGCGGTCGTGTTCTCGAACAACGACGAAGCCGCGAGCACGATCCAAGATCTTGTGAGCGCCGGCGTTACGGTCGCGGGTCTCGTCGACACGCGTGCTGCGCTGCCGCCCGCAATCAAATCGTTGGCACGCAAGCACGGAATTCGCATTTTCGAGGGTGCCGTCGTCGCCGATGCGCTCGGAGGTTCTCGCGTCTCGGGTGCGCGCATCATCGGATCGTATGGTGCCCCGCAAACCGTCGCGTGCGATCTCATTGCCGTATCCGGCGGTTTCAATCCCAATCTTCAAGTCACGACGCATCAAGGCAGCCGTCCGCAGTGGCGGGATGACTTGGCAGCTTTCGTGCCCGGCGCATTGCCGAAGGGAATGGCCGTTTCAGGCTCTGCAAAGGGCACCTATGGTTTGGCTTCCTGCCTTAAGGAAGGTGCGCAGGCCGGTGCGGCAGCTGCCGCCGCAGGTGGATTTGTAGCAACGGCTGCGGCCATCCCCTCGGCCGATGACGAACCAACCGGCGTCTCTGCTTTCTGGCATGTCGAGAGTTCGAAGCATAAGGCGTTCGTCGATCAGCAGAACGACGTTACGGCGGCCGACGTTCGCTTGGCGGAACGCGAGGGTTTCCAATCCGTCGAGCATTTGAAGCGCTACACGACGCTCGGCATGGCGACCGATCAGGGCAAGACTTCAAACGTCAACGGCCTTGCCATGCTGGCGGCGCTGACGGGCAAGACCATTCCAGCGACCGGCGTAACGGCGGCACGTCCGCCATACACACCGGTAGCGCTCGGAGCCCTTGCCGGCGAACATCGCGACAAGCATTTCAAGCCGACGCGCCTCACGCCGTCGCATGATTGGGCCAAAGAGAGAGGCGCTGTCTTCATCGAGACGGGCCTATGGCTCAGGGCTCAGTATTTTCCGAAGCCCGGCGAAACCGATTGGCTCACAACCGTCTGCCGCGAAGTGACAACGGTCAGAAACTCCGTTGGCGTCTGCGATGTCTCGACGCTCGGTAAGATCGAGATCCACGGCACCGATGCCGGCAAGTTCCTCGATCGCGTCTACATCAACATGATGAGCACGCTTGGCGTCGGAAAAGCACGCTATGGCATGATGCTGCGCGAAGACGGTATCGCGATGGACGACGGAACCGCCGCTCGCTTCGCGGACGACCACTACTTCATCACCACCACCACCGCGAACGCGGTCAAGGTTCTTCAGCATCTCGAGTTCTGCCGCCAATGGGTATGGCCCGAACTCGATGTGCAGATCGTCCCGGTGAGCGATCAGTGGGCGCAGTATTCCGTCGCTGGGCCGCGCTCTCGCGATCTTCTCGCGAAAATCGTCGATGCTCCGTTCGATATTTCAAACGCAGCATTCCCGTACATGGCGGTGGCCGAACTCAAGGTGCTCGGTGGCATCAAGGCGAGACTCTATCGCCTCTCGTTCTCGGGCGAGATGGCATACGAAATCGCCGTTCCGGCGCGGCATGGCGACCTCTTGATGCGGACCCTGATGTCGAAGGGCGAAGAATTCGGCATCACGCCGTACGGAACCGAAGCACTGGGCGTTATGCGCATTGAGAAGGGGCACGTCGCAGGTCCCGAGCTCAATGGAACAACGACCTGTGCCGACCTCGGCCTCGGCAAAATGGCATCGACGAAGAAGGACTTTGTCGGCCGCATTCTTTCGCAACGGCCGGGTCTCGCCGATCCTAACCGGCCGCGCGTCGTCGGCTTCAAGCCTGTCGACAAATCGGCGCGACTGAGAGGCGGGGCGCATTTCATCGCCAGAGACGCCGAGCCTGCCGCCCGGAACGATCTCGGCTTCATGACGTCGGTCGCGTTCTCGCCCTCGCTCGGCCACTGGGTTGGCCTTGGGTTCCTGGCGGGCGCCGAATCGCGAATGGGCGAGATTTTGAGGGCCGTCGATCCGGTTCGGAACAGCGACATCCTCGTCGAAGTGGTCTCGCCAGTGTTTTATGATGGTGAAGGAGCGCGCCTGCGTGTCTGAGCTAGCCAACAACGTCAAAAATCCGAGCCTCGAAGCTTCCGAGCGGACAGGCCTCACGGTCACTCATGTCGCCGCCCGGCGAGGCGCTCGCGCTTCATTGGACGACGTCGCTCGCGCGGTCTTCGGAGTTTCTCTCCCATCGTCGCCGAAAGCGGTCGAAGCCAAAGGCGCGCTGATCGTCTGGACGGGCCCAGATCAATGGCTCATCGTTCAGAAAGACGGAACCGGTCTTGACCACTACGCCGAACTTGCAAAGGCATTCAATGGATTGGCTTCGCTTGTCGACGTTACTGATAGCCGTACGATTTTCCGAATAGCCGCATCGCGCCCGTCCGAAACGCTTTTAAGAAGCATGGGAATTGATTTTCACGACAACAGCTTCTGGCCGGGAGACGTCGCAATCACGCACGTCTCACATCTTGGTGTAATCGTCTGGCGGCTTCCGGATGGTACAGCGTACGATTTCGCCTGTGCCCGCACGTATTCGAGGGATTTTGCCGATTGGCTCCGCAAATCGGTGGCCTAATACGATAGCCATCGTTCAATAGCGGGGCCTTTTTCGGGCCCTGCGTCCTTCAGGCAATAGACAATTTCAGTTTGGGTAGTGGAATAATCACTCCCGACGTGCGAATTTATTTTTTTCCTATAATGATTGAACCGCCGTATTCGGCGGAAGGCCGTTCATGTCAGACAAAACACGTAAAAGTCCTATTGCGCTGCTCGAGCCGGAACCTCTTGCGACGGGATCGAATGCACCAGGCGCGGCCGAGCACACCCTCGAGCAGGCCATCGGTCATCAGGTTCGACACCATCGCAAGCATGCCGGATTGACGGTCGCTGAGCTCGCTACTGCGTCGCAGATATCTCCCGGCATGTTGTCGAAGATCGAGAACGGTCAGATTTCTCCGTCACTCAGTACGTTGCAGATGCTCGCTTCCGCATTGAATATCCCGCTGACAGTGCTGTTTGCCTCGTTCGAACAGCGGCGCGATTGTTCTTACGTGAAAGCCGGCGAGGGCGTGGTGATACGCCGGCGCGGGACGAAGGTCGGACATCAGTATCAGCTTCTCGGCCACTCGCTCGATGGCCCCGTCGTCATCGAGCCCTATCTGATCACGCTGACGGATGATGCAGTTGCCTATACGGGTTTCCAGCATGAAGGCGTCGAATTCATCTTTATGCTGACGGGGGAAGTGGAATACGCGCACGCTGACCGCAGCTATCATCTGCGCCCTGGCGATGCGATCCTTTTCGATAGCGCTGCTCCGCATGGTCCGGCGCGCTTGGTGACAACCCCGATGTCATACCTTTCCATCATCATTTATCCGCGCCCCTGACGAACCCCGTCCGGCCCCACATTTCTTTTGAAGAAAACTTCTTTCTTCTGAGTTGACAACTTAATGGCGCGTCATTATGGTCCAGATCCGTTCCTTCGTGGCCCGGTCTGGAGGCAATCATGTGTGGCATCGTCGGACTATTTCTAAAGAACCCAAAAATGGAGCCACAGCTCGGCCAGCTACTTTCTGGCATGCTGTCGACGATGTGCGAGCGAGGGCCGGACTCGGCCGGGTTCGCCGTCTACGGCTCCGGTACTGAAGGTCGATCGAAAATCACGCTGCAGTCCGCGACTGCTGCTGAAGACTTCGCGAAGCTCAATGCAGCTCTCGCGAAGGACAAGAAGTTGGACGCGAAGCTCACCACGAAGGACACGCACGCTGTTCTCAGCGTTCCCTCGGATAAGCTTGATGCCGTCCGCGCACTGCTGAGCTCGGACTTCCCGTCGATCCGCATCATGGCGACCGGCGAGAATATCGAAATCTATAAGGAAGTCGGCTACCCGACAGAGGTCGCCAAGCGCTTCGATCTCGCTCATATGTCGGGCACGCATGCGATCGGCCACACGCGGATGGCCACCGAGTCGGCTGTGACGACGCTCGGTGCGCATCCCTTCTCGACGGGCGCCGACGAGTGCCTCGTGCACAACGGCTCTCTCTCGAACCACAACAGCCTGCGCCGCGAACTCATTCGCGACGGCATGAAGTTCAATACAGAGAACGACACCGAAGTCGCCGCTTCCTATCTCACGTGGCGCATGAAGCAGGGACTGGATCTCGGTGAGGCCCTCGAGAAGAGCCTCGACGATCTCGACGGCTTCTTCAACTTTGTCGTCGGCACGAAATCGGGGTTCGGCGTCGTACGCGATCCAATCGCCTGCAAACCAGCAGTCATGGCGGAAACCGACGACTACGTTGCATTCGGTTCAGAATATCGCGCACTCGCAGGCTTGCCTGGAATTGATAAGGCGAAGGTCTGGGAACCGGAACCGTCAACCGTCTACTTCTGGCAACGCTGATGCAGCAGCTTATTGGGGAACTTATGCGTACGTTTGATCTGGCACAGAGCCCGTTGCGCGAACTTAATGAAGCGCTGCACCGGCAGACCGATGGCTCCAACGAAGCACAGTGGGAAGTTCTGAACCCACGCGGCGGACATGCCATCGCTGTTGGTGTCGACGCTCCCATCAACGTCGATGTCCGCGGAAGCGTCGGATATTACTGCGCGGGGATGAACAAGAAGGCGACTGTCACCGTACACGGCTCAGCTGGTCCGGGGGTTGCCGAAAACATGATGTCGGGTCGCGTCGTCATTAAAGGCGATGCGAGCCAATACGCCGGCGCCACGGGCCGGGGTGGTCTCCTAGTCATCGAAGGCAACGCATCGTCGCGCTGCGGCATTTCGATGAAGGGTATCGATATCGTCGTTAAGGGCAATATCGGTCACATGTCCGCCTTTATGGCGCAGTCCGGTCACCTGGTCGTTCTCGGCGATGCCGGCGACGCTCTCGGAGATTCGATCTACGAAGCGAAGCTGTTCGTTCGCGGCAAGGTGAAAAGCCTTGGCGCAGACTGCATCGAGAAAGAGATGCGGCCCGAGCATCAAGAGGCACTTACGAACCTCCTCAAGAATGCCGGGATCAAGGACGCCAAAGCTTCGGAATTCCGGAGATATGGCTCTGCACGCAAGCTCTATACCTTCAACATCGACAATGCGGATGCTTACTGATGTCGCCGAAAATCCCGCTTACCACACCCCGTCCCTCGGCCACATTCGATGATTACACGCTGTCGGAAATCCGGCGCGCGGCATCGACTGGCATCTACGACATCCGCGGAGGCGGCGCCAAGCGCCGTGTCCCACACTTCGACGATCTTCTGTTCCTCGGCGCATCGGTATCGCGCTATCCGCTCGAAGGCTACCGCGAGCGGTGCAGCACTACCGTTACGCTCGGCACGCGGTTTGCCAAGAAGCCGATCGAGCTCAAAATTCCGATCACGATTGCAGGCATGAGCTTCGGCGCATTGTCGGCGAACGCGAAGGAAGCGCTCGGCCGCGGCGCGTCGATCGCCGGCACGTCCACGACGACCGGAGACGGCGGCATGACGCCCGAAGAGCGCGGCCAGTCGCAAACGCTCGTCTATCAGTACTTGCCATCACGCTACGGTATGAATCCTGACGATCTGCGTAAAGCGGATGCGATCGAAGTCGTCGTCGGTCAGGGCGCCAAGCCAGGCGGCGGCGGCATGCTGCTCGGTCAGAAGATTTCGGATCGCGTTGCCGAGATGCGCAACCTGCCGAAGGGCATCGACCAGCGATCGGCTTGTCGCCATCCCGATTGGACGGGTCCGGACGATCTTGAAATCAAGATCCTCGAAATCCGTGAAATCACCGACTGGCAAAAGCCAATCTACGTGAAGGTCGGTGGCACGCGTCCCTATTACGATGTTGCTCTTGCTGTCAAAGCAGGCGCCGACGTCATCGTATTGGACGGCATGCAGGGCGGCACCGCTGCCACGCAGGAAGTGTTCATCGAGCACGTCGGCCTGCCGACGCTCGCGTGCATCCGGCCGGCCGTTCAGGCTTTGCAGGATCTGGGTATGCACCGCAAGGTTCAGCTCATCGTGTCGGGCGGCATTCGTAACGGTGCCGACGTCGCCAAGGCGCTGGCGCTTGGCGCTGACGCCGTCGCGATCGGCATGGCGGCGCTCGTCGCTCTGGGCGACAACGACCCGGCGCTCGACGCAGAATACGCGAAGCTCGGCACCAAAGCCGGCAGCTATGACGACTGGCACGAAGGCCGCGATCCGGCTGGTATCACCACCCAGGATCCCGAACTCTCGAAGCGCCTCGACCCTGTGCGGGCCGGACGCCGTCTCGCCAATTACCTGAAGGTTATGACGCTCGAGGTGCAGACCATCGCTCGCGCGGCAGGCCACAACAACATTCACAATCTGGAACCTGAAGACCTCTGTGCGTTGACGCTCGAAGCGGCCGCTATGGCTCGCGTACCTCTGGCTGGAACGTCATGGATTCCTGGAGTGAACGGATCGGGCGGCTTATAAGCTGCCCCTTTTTTTGGACTTCGCTCGGGAAACAAAAATAAGAAAACGCAAGAATTCAACAAATTAAGCGTCGAGGAAAGACCCATGGCTCAAGATCTCGCCCAGCTCGCAAAAGAGCGCGGCATTCGCTACTTCATGATCTCTTATACAGACCTCTTCGGGTCACAGCGCGCCAAGCTCGTTCCGGCGTCTGCGATCGCCGACATGCAGAAAGACGGCGCGGGCTTCGCCGGCTTTGCAACTTGGTTCGACATGACGCCGGCGCATCCCGATCTCTTCGGCTTGCCGGACGCGGCGTCGGTCATTCAACTGCCGTGGAAGAAGGACGTCGCGTGGGTCGCCGCCGACTGCGTGATGGAAGACAAGCATGTTGCGCAGGCGCCGCGGGTTGTTCTGAAGAAGGTCATGGCGGAAGCCGCCGAACTCGGCCTTTACGTCAAAACCGGCGTTGAAGCTGAATTCTTCCTGATTTCTCCGGATGGAACCGAGATCTCGGATAGCAAAGATACCGCTGCAAAGCCCTGTTATGATCAGCAAGCGTTGATGCGCCGCTACGATGTCATCGCAGAAATTTGCGATTACATGGCCGAACTCGGCTGGGGTCCGTACCAGAACGACCACGAGGATGCGAACGGCCAGTGGGAAATGAACTGGAACTTCGACGATGCCCTGCTCACTGCGGACAGGCATTCGTTCTTCAAATTCATGACGCGCTCGATTGCTGAAAAGCACGGCTTGCGCGCAACGTTCATGCCGAAGCCCTTCCCCGGACTGACGGGTAACGGGTGCCATGCTCACATCTCCGTCTGGGACAAAGACGGCAAGACGAACATGTTCTACGACGGCCACGATGAAATGGGCCTGTCGCAGCAGGGCTACAACTTCCTCGGCGGCATCATGAAACATGCCTCGTCTCTCGCAGCGATCACCAATCCGACGGTCAACTCGTATAAGCGGATCAACGCACCGCGCACGACGTCGGGCGCGACGTGGGCGCCCAACTCCGTCACCTGGACCGGCAACAACCGGACTCACATGGTTCGCGTGCCGGGCAAGGGGCGCTTCGAGTTACGTCTACCGGACGGCGCCGCTAATCCGTATTTGCTGCAGGCCATCATCATCGCTGCGGGTCTCGACGGAATTCGCACGAAAGCCCACCCCGGCAAGCGGTACGATATCGACATGTACCAGGACGGGCATACCGTGAAGGATGCTCCTCTCCTGCCGCTCAACTTGCTCGATGCGATCCGCGCCTTCGATAACGACGCCTCGCTCAAGAGCGCTCTCGGCGACGAATTCTCGGCGGCTTACGTCAAGCTCAAGATGCGTGATTGGAATGCTTTCGCGTCTCACTTCACGACGTGGGAGCGGGACCACACGCTGGATTGCTAGTTCTACGTTCGTGTTCCTCCACGAGCTACTACCCCCGGCCGCCGCTTTGGCCGGGGTTTTTTCTTGCCTGCTCGTGCTCGGGTTAAAAGCTCCCCTTAAGTTCCTCGGGGCTTGGCTCGCGCCGTCGGTGCCGCGTTCGCGGGATCTTCAGGCCAGACGTGCTTGGGGTACTGGCCGCGCATGTCGGCTCTCACCGCTTTCCAGGAACCCGCCCAGAAGCCCGGCAGATCGCGCGTGATTTGAATGGGGCGATGCGCGGGCGATAGTAAATGCAGCGTTAGCGGCAAGCGGCCGCGCGCGATGGCAGGATGGTTCTTCAAACCGAAGAGTTCCTGCACGCGAATATGAAGCGCGGGCGCGTCCGCTACATCGTAATCCAGCGCGAAGCTATTTCCGGTCGGCGCTGCGAAATGCGTGGGGGCTTCGGCATCGAGGCGCGAGCTCATCTGACGGGGCAGCACTGAGCTGAGTGCGCTCTCCAAGATATCGGCGTTGATCTCGGAGACCCGTGACTTACCCGCTAAAAACGGGCTCAGCCATTCCTCGACAGTCGCGGTCAGCGCCGCGTCCGACATATCCGGCCACGTATCGTCGCCTTTACGTAAAAACGCGACGCGGCTGCGAAGCTGAAGCTGCGCTTTCGTCCACGGCAAAGCCGCCGCTCCGAGATCCGCTACGCCTCGAGCAAGCGCGGCAGATACGTCCTCGTCAGGGCGAAGCGAGCGCGCCTCGCTGTTCAGCGCGATGGCGCCAAGGCGGCGGGTGCGGCGCGCGCGTACGGCTCGTGCTTCCTTATCGAACAGGACTTCGTCACTCGCTTCTATCCGATCGGCAGCGAATGCTTCGATCTCAGCTTCATCCGTCGCGACTGCGAGCATGATCCGGGTCGCTGCCGCTCGCCCCTGCAGTTCAGCGACGACAAGATAGGGTGCGGACGCCAAGTGATGGCTGTCGTCAATAATCCCGGCCCTGCCGTTCGCGAGCAGAAAGCTGCCGCGCTTTCCCCGGTTCTTGGCGATGCGTTCAGGATAGGCCAGGGCGAGAAGCGCGGCGGGGGTGAGTTCTTTTGATGTGCCTACGCTGTTGTTTGCGGCGCGCGCCCATTGCCGGGATAGGGCGCGCATGCTCTCGGCCCGTTGCGACCGGTCGCGGCGGAGATTTTCGAGGCGAACAGCAAGATCGAGGTCGTTACCGCCGATACCACGCTCGACGAGGATCGCCGCGAGATCTGCGGCCGTCGGCGCATCGCCGCTCTCGCCGGCTTTGAGCACCATGCGCGCCAAACGGGGCGGCAGCGGAAGCGCCCGGAGCCGTTTCCCTTCCTCCGTGATGCGGCCGTCCCGGCCGAGCGCATCGACAGCCTGAAGGCCGGAACGGGCGGCGGCAAGCGCGCCTTCGGCCGGCGGATCAAGCCACGCCAGCGATCGCGGATCGCTCGCGCCCCACTCCGCACAATCGAGCATCAGGCCGGAAAGATCAGCGGAACGGATCTCAGGTTCGGCGAACGGTACAAGACCTTGCGTCTCCGGCTCCTCCCACAAGCGATAGCAAACGCCGGGTGCGGTTCGTCCCGCCCGCCCGCGCCGCTGATCGGCGGACGCGCGCGAGACGCGCACGGTCTCGAGCCGTGTTATCCCGACATCGGGCTCGAAGCGCGGTACGCGCGCGACGCCGCTATCGACGACCACACGGACGCCTTCGATGGTGATCGACGTTTCCGCGATCGACGTTGCGAGAACGACTTTCCGGCGGCCGTTTCTCGCCGGCGCTATGGCGCGATCCTGCGTTGCCGGGTCGAGCCCGCCGTAAAGCGGTGCGACGTCTATCTCCGGCGGTAATGCGCGCGCACTCAAGCGCTCCGAGACGCGTGCGATCTCGCCTTGGCCGGGAAGGAATACGAGGATGGAACCCGTGTCCGTCGCGATTGCACGCTGCACGGCATCGACAACGTCGTCCTCGATGCGCTGCGCGCGGCGGCCGAAGTGGCGGGTTTCGACGGGAAAGGCCCGGCCTTCGCTCCTGACGATCGGAGCGTCGCCAAGCAGCTTCGCGACGTTCGCCGCTTCGAGCGTCGCCGACATCACCAGGATTTTGAGATCGGGCCGAAGTGCGGAACGTGCGTCGAGCGCCAAGGCAAGTCCGAGGTCGGCGTCGAGCGAGCGCTCGTGAAACTCATCGAACAGGACCGCGGCAACGCCCGAAAGCTCGGGATCGTCAAGGATCATGCGCGTGAACACGCCTTCCGTTACGACTTCGACCGCGACATGCGGACCTGTCTTGGAATTGAGCCTGGCACGCAACCCTATTTGATCGCCGAGGCGGCTGCCGATGTTCGCGGCCATGCGCTCTGCTGCGGCCCGGGCCGCAATACGGCGCGGTTCGAGAACGAGAATTTTGCCGCGGCCCCGCCAAGGTTCATCGAGAAGGGCGAGCGGCACACGCGTTGTCTTGCCGGCGCCGGGTGGCGCCACGAGCACGGCCGCACCATGCGACCGAAGGGCTGCCTGAATATCGGCAAGCACGTCATCAATCGGCAGCGGTTCGGAAAATTGGGTTTGGGTCATGACCCGCCGAAATACGCTTGCGGCCTGCGAATTCAAGCGGCGTCTTAGGCCTCGAGCCTGGTCGCCGACCTTATGGCGTTGATGTTCGCGCGATAACTGGCTTCGCTGCCGCCTTTGAAGACGGCCGAGCCCGCGACCAGGACGTTCGCGCCAGCCTCGACGACTTGGCGCGCCGTCTCGGGTGTTACGCCGCCATCAACCTCGATGTCGATCGGGCGTGCACCGACCATCGCCTTGATGCGGCGAATTTTTTCGACGACCGCGGGGATGAACGATTGGCCGCCGAAGCCCGGATTGACGCTCATCACCAGGATCAGATCGAGACGATCCAGAACGTATTCGATCACGTTTTCAGGCGTGCCCGGATTTAGCGATACGCCGGCCTTCTTGCCGAGTGCTCGTATAGCCTGCAGGGAACGATCCAAATGCGGCCCTGCTTCAGCGTGAACGGTGATGATATCCGCGCCGGCGGCTGCGAAGTCGGCGAGATAGGGGTCGGCCGGCGCAATCATCAGATGCACGTCGAAGATTTTCTTCGATGCGCCGCGTACGGCTTTTATGACCGGCGCGCCATACGTAATGTTCGGCACGAAATGTCCATCCATCACGTCGCAATGAATCCAATCGGCGCCCGCAGCATCGACGGCGCGAATTTCGTCGCCGAGCTTGCTGAAGTCGGCCGAGAGAATAGACGGGGCGATCAAGAGAGGACGAGACACGGAAGACCTTTCGAGGGTTCGATCACATCACTCGGCGGCGACGTTCGACGAGTTGCAGGATCAGCGGCGTCAAAATGAGCTGCATTGCCAGATCGAGCTTACTACCAGGAATTACGATGGAATTGGCCCGCGACATGAAGCTGTCGCCGATCATCGACAAGAGATACGCGAAATCGATGCCGCGTGGCTCCTTGAAGCGGATGATAACCATCGATTCATCAGGCGTCGGTATCCAGCGCGCGATGAAAGGGTTCGACGTGTCGACGGTTGGAATGCGCTGAAAATTGATGTCCGTCTGCGTAAACTGCGGACAGATGTACTGCACGTAATCCGGCATGCGCCGCAGAATCGATTGCGTCACGTCTTCGGTCGTATAGCCGCGCTCGGTTCGGTCGCGCTGGATCTTCTGGATCCATTCGAGATTGATCACCGGCACGACACCGATTTTCAGGTCGGCGTGACGGGCGACATCGCTATCGCCGGTCACGATCGCGCCGTGGAGGCCTTCATACATCAAGAGATCGGTGTCGGGCTCGATCTCGGTCCAAGGCGTAAAACTGCCGATGGGCGCGCCGAGCGCGCGCTGCTCCACATCATCATGGATGTAATGACGGATCAGGCCCTTGCCGCTCTCGGAATAAGTTTGAAAGAGCGTCTCGAGTTCCTCGATGAGATTGGCCTCGATGCCGAAGTGGCTGAAATTGGGATTTCCCCGCTTCGCTGCTTCCTTCATCGCCTTTTCCATGCCGCAGCGATCGTAGCGATGAAAAGCGTCGCCCTGCACGAAAGCCGCGCGCACGTGCTCGCGACGGAAAATGTTTTCAAAGGTCTGCCGCACCGACGTCGTTCCCGCGCCTGAAGAGCCGGTGACGGATATGATCGGATGCTTAATCGACATTGCGGAGACTCGATGCGCTGCGGTTCAAGGTTAACAAGCTCATGGGAGCGCCCGGAACAGGCCGCGGCGGCCGAATAGCGGTGAGCGGTCGCCCTTGAATTCCTGGCCGCTGTAAATGCGCATTACCCTATCCACCTCATCGCGTGAGCCGCAGATCAGCGGCGTTTTCTGATGGAGGGCGGCCGGCACGACGTCCAGCACACGCTCTCTTCCTGTCGTCGCGCGTCCGCCCGCCTGCTCCACGATCCACGCCAACGGATTGGCTTCGTAGATCAGGCGAATGCGACCTTGATGGAACCCCTTCCGGCGATCGCCCGGATAAAGGTAAATTCCGCCCCGAGTCAGTATCCGGTAAATGTCCGCCACGGGCGAACCGGTCCATCGCATGTTGAAATCATGGCCGCGGGGCCCGTTGGCGCCGTTCTCGCAGTCGTGAATATAGATGCGGATCGGGTCGTCCCAGTGCCGAGCGTTGGAAGCGTTAATAGCGTACTCTTCGGCCTCCGCAGGGATCGCGACGTTCCGTGTCGTCAGGCGATAGGTGCGTGTCTCGCGATCGAGTGTGAAGATCTGCGTGCCGTTGCCGACCGTCAGCGCTAATACGGTCTGCGGGCCATACACGAAAAAGCCGGCTGCGAGCTGGTGCGAACCCGGCCGGAGAAATGCCGCCTCGCCGGTCGACGACGGATGACGCGGAAGAACCGAGAAGATCGTTCCGACGGAAACATTAGCATCGACGTTCGATGAGCCGTCGAGCGGATCGGTGGCGACCAAGAGCGGTGCGTCGTTTCGAAACCCGATCGGTTGTTCTGCTTCCTCGGAAGCCAACGCTGCGACGGGCTGAGCCTTCAGCGCCTCGATGATCAAGCCGTTGGCGATGACGTCGACTTCCTTCTGCTCGTCGGACTCGCCCGCGCGCGCAACGACCCGACCAAGCTTGCCGCTGAGCGCGCCCCGAGCGACAATCTCCGAGAGGTTCACGCTCGCTTCAGCGATTGCGAGAACGGTGTCTGCGACCTGGCCGCGCGTGCGGCCATCCAGCGTCCAATTCGATAGATATTCCTTGAGTGTCGCGAGACCCATTATACCCTTCCAGCGCTCACCTGCCCTTCGCCGCGCCTGTCACATCTAAGCGTACTTGATGGACAGAAGCGAGGCTGCAGTTTCAGCTGGAACTGTGCATAGGCAAGTCGCCGTTTTTTTGCTGGGGTGCAACATAACTCCGCGCGTGCAGAGGGTCACAAGGACGCGCCTCTACCGAGTTGCTGCGGTTTATTGACATTAATCAATAGCGGCAGCAACCGACGCCGATCAGACGTCGAACTCCTCGATCTTGGAGAATGCCTGTCGCAGTGCATCGGACCAGGAGCTGGAGAGCTGGCGAAAATATTCGTCGTCTGCGCTGATGCGCTTTTCGCGTGTCACGTCGAGTGAATCGCGCTCGTAGATGACGAGATCGATCGGCATACCGACGGAGAGGTTCGATCGTAGCGTGGAATCGAATGACAGGAGCATGAGCTTCGCCGCTTCGCCGAGCCGCATATCGGAGCGTGCGACGCGATCGAGGATCGGCTTCCCGTACTTATGCTCACCGATTTGGAAGAACGGCGTATCGTCCGTCGCCTCGATGAAATTGCCTTCCGGGTAGATCTGAAAGAGCCGGGGCCGTTCGCCTTTGATCTGACCACCGAAAATGAAGTTGGTATTGAATCCGAGCTTGCTTGCTTCGAGGGCCGGCCCATCGATGCGTCGCGCCTCGCGAATGGCGTCGCCGACGACGCGCGCGGCGCGGTACATGTTGGGCGCGGTATAGAGCGTCGCCGCATCTTCGCCCGCTTCCTCTTCCGCGAGATGCTCATTCAGCAAACTGACGACGGCCTGTGTCACCGCAAGATTGCCGGCAGCCAAAAGAACGAGCACCCGATCCCCCGGGCGGCGCCAGATCTGCAATTTTTTATACTGGGCGATGTTGTCGACGCCGGCGTTCGTACGGGTGTCGGCCGCAAACACTAACCCGCACTCCAGGCGGAATGCTACGGCGTATGTCATACAAGATCTCCGGACCCGCAGGCGGCTACTGTTGCTGGCTGCTCTGCTGCTGAACTTCGACGATTACGTCAAGCTCTTCGTTTGCGATGCCCCTCCGGGAGCCGCGAATGGGAGCCGCATATGTCGCATCCAGCCCCGAGGAGAGCCGTACATATTTCTCCGTTGGACATATCCGATTGGCGGGGTCGAAGCCAACCCATCCCAGCCCTTCGAGCCACACTTCCGCCCAGGCGTGATTGGCGTCGGCGGGCTCATCCGCGCCCGTCAGGAAATAGCCGCTTACGTAGCGCGCCGGAACATTCAATGCTCGTGCGGCTGAAATGAAGACGTGCGCGTGATCCTGGCAGACGCCTTCACCGTCCCTCAATGCTTCGGCGGCGGTCGTATGGGCATTCGTCGCGCCGATCCGGTATTCCACGGCATCGCGCACGGCATGCATCAGGTTGTGCATTCCGCGAATATCGAGCTTGGCGCCTGCGGCTCGGCAGAGGGCGCGAATTTCGTCGGTCGCGGCGGTCTTCGCAGTCTGGCGGCGGTAGACCCTGATGGGCGCCGGATCGGAAAACCCGCGTACGACGCCGGCGCGATCTTCGGTCTCGACGACGCCTTTGGCGATAATAAGCGACTCAGAATGCTCTTCAGTGCAGGTCGTAAGCTGCACCATGTTGCCGAAGCCGTCGCGAAAGGCCTTCGCGGCGTCGATGCCTGGAGCGCTGACGCGCCATTCGACTACGCGCTGGCCTTGAAAAGTCGGCGGCGTCAGACGCAGAGCGAGAATGGAATATTTCGTCGGCTCGCTATAAACGTAACGCGACACATGCCCAATCGAAATACGCATCGCCGGACCCTCAATCGCTAAAGTGATAAGCGGTAGAGATCTCGTTACCGAGCTTGTTGTTTCGCCCTATGAAGTCCTGCACGAACTCGTGCAGCCCAGATTGAAAAATGTTTTGCATGTCGGCCTCGAGCAGAAGATCGCGCGTCGATTCCGCCGTCATCTGGCAATCGTGCCTGACACCATAAAAGACCGCGAGGTCGCGAAGGGCGACCGTCAGCTCGTCGTAGCATGAGCGAAGAGAGCGCGGCATTTGACGATTGAGAATCATGAAGTCCGCGATCTTGAGCGGGCGGTAATGATCCTTGAAGACCCAGCGATAGCTGCGATGCGCGGACACTGAACGCAACAGCGCCGCCCACTGATAGTTATCCTTCTCGCTCCCGACCATCTCGCTCGACGGCAGAAGATGATAATATTTGACGTCGAGAATCCGTGCTGTGCTGTCGGCGCGCTCGATGAACGTTCCAACTTGGCTGAAATAAAACGTATCGTTGCGCAAAATCGTATTCAGCAGAGCGCCGCGATAGAGCGCGGAGCGCGAGCGCACCCAGTCCAGAAGCTCGGGAAGCGAGTTCGACGTGACGGTCGCTGGACGGATCGCGGAGAATTCGAGCCAGGCGCTGTTCAAGCTTTCCCACATCTCGCGGGTCAGTGCTGTCCGCTGAGCCCGGCCGTTGCGGCGTGCACTCGCAAGGCAGGATGCGATGCTCGACGGATTCGACGTGTCGAACAGCATGTAGTCGATGACGTTCTGAGTTAGCAGCTCGCCATGCCGTTGCACGTAGCCTTGGACGCAGCCCGCGCTTTCGAGGGTCGAGCGCCACTCCTCGTGAAAGCTTTCGCCCTCGCGCGGTAGCAGCACGATGCGATAGCCGACCTCGAGGAGGCGAGCGATGTTCTCCGCGCGCTCGATATAGCGCGACAGCCAGTAGAGATCGTTTGCCGTACGTCCAAGCATTCCGAAGTTATTCCTGCAGCACCCATGTGTCCTTGGTGCCGCCACCCTGGCTCGAGTTGACCACCAGCGAACCCTTTTTCAGAGCAACGCGTGTCAACCCTCCCGGCATCAGCCGCACCTGATCGCCAATGAGCACGAAGGGACGCAAGTCGAGATGCCGAGGGGCAACGCTCGAGTCGGCGAGCGTTGGGCAAGTCGAAAGCGAAAGCGTCGGCTGGGCGATATAATTACTTGGATTAGCGACGAGCTTCGCCCGGAAAGTCTCGATCTGATCCTTCGTAGACTTCGGACCGACGAGCATACCGTAGCCGCCGGACCCGTGAACTTCCTTGACGACGAGCTCCGCCAAATGTTCGAGGACATACTTTAGGCTCGCCGGTTCTCGACAGTTGTATGTCTCGACGTTGGCGAGGATCGGCTGCTTGCCGGTGTAGAACTCGATGATCGCTGGAATATAGCTGTAGATCGCCTTGTCGTCGGCGATGCCGGCGCCCGGCGCATTGACGATCGTTACCCGGCCGGACCGGTAGACATCGAATATACCGGGCACACCAAGCAGCGACGTCGGGTCGAAAACGAGCGGGTCGAGGAAATCGTCGTCGACGCGGCGATAAAGAACGTCGACCCGCTTCAGCCCCTCAGTCGTCTTCATGCGGAGAAGACCGTCGATAACGACGAGATCGGAGCTTTCGACCAGCTCGACACCCATCTGGTCGGCCAGGAACGAGTGTTCGAAATAGGCGCTGTTATAGACGCCGGGCGTCAACAGCGCGATCGTCGGCTCGGCATCGAGGTTTCCGGGCGCGACGCTTTCGAGCGTCTTCAGGAGGGCGTCCGGATAATTTTCGACCGGCCTCACCCGATTGCGGCTGAAGAGGTCGGGGAAGAGATGCATCATCGTCTCGCGGTTCTCCAGCATATAGGAGACGCCGGACGGCGTGCGCGTATTGTCTTCAAGGACCATGAACTCGTTCTCGCCGGTGCGGACGAGATCGACGCCGATGATGTGACTGTAGACGCCGCGCGGCGGGTCGACACCGATCATCTCGGGCAAGAAGGCCGAGTTCTGGGTGATGAGCTCTTCGGGAATCTTGCCGGCCTTCAGGATCTCCTGCCGGTGGTAGATATCGTACAAAAACGCGTTGAGCGATCTGACGCGTTGCTCGATGCCGAGTTCGAGGCGGCGCCATTCCTCCGCCGCGATGATCCGCGGAAGGATGTCGAATGGGATGAGCCGTTCGCCGGCTTCCTCGGCGCCGTAAACGGCAAAGGTGATGCCCGACCGGCGAAAGAGCACCTCCGCCTCGGCCGACTTCTGTCGAAGCGTGTCGAGATGTTGGACGCCGAGCCACTCGGCGAGCGCGCGATAGGGTGCACGAACCTCGCCGCCGAAGCCGTTCATTTCATCGAATGCCGCGACCAAGACCACCCTCCAGTCACGTTTCTTTTCGGATAGGCATCGCAAAGGCCAGGCCAGTTTACGGAAAGCCCGGAAACTCTGAACCTTAGTACTCAGATCAGCATCAATTTGCTTCCGAAATATGCAGCGCACGGCGTTCGAAGCATAAAATTCCGGCATTGCTCAGCACGGACCGGCCGCTGCCTGGAAGCGTGAGCGGATTATGGTCGCGCCGAGTCGGTGACGCCCAGAGCTGTCGGAGCCGCCCGCGATTTCAGGCCCCAGGCCGTCAGAACGCCGAGCATCCCCATTGCGGTTCCCGCGACGAGCATCGTCGAGAGCAATCCGGCGTTGCCGAGCCCTATACCGTACGCCAACGGACCGAAGGCTTGGCCCAGGAAGACAAAGAAGGCGTGCGCGGCCACGCCCGAGCCGCGATGGCTCGGCGCAAGTTCGGTCGCCTGCGTCTGCAGCGAGTTATGGATCATGTAGAAGCCGACGCCGACGATCACGAAAATCGCCATTTCGGCCGGCCAAGAGGTTCCGAACGAGAGCATCGCAAGTCCGAGGCCGGAAACGATGCCACCTGCCGTGATCAAGTTGTAAAGCCCGAGCCGGCCCAGCATCAGACGCACCATGACGGTATAGATGAAGCCGCCGAGCGCGAACCCTGAGAGGACGAAGCCCGCTTCTCTCAGGCCGCCAGCGCCGCGCTGCTCGAGCAGAACCGCGACGTAAGGAAAAAGGCCGAAGATCACAATGCCTTCGACGAACACCGCAGCGAAGCAAACGACGGATAGCGGATTGGCGAACACCACCCGGTAGCCATCGATGAACTCGCCTCGGCGTCGTTCCTGCGACCGGGGCGGAACGGGCGGCCGCAACCGCCACACCGTCACGGCAAGAGCCGCCAGCGTGAGACCCGACGCCACCAGAGTGGAAATCCGCCAACCGAACTCGGATGCCACGAAACCGGCGCCGATCGAGCCTGCAAGGTTGCCGGCGATGATGGCCGTCAGGACGCGCGACAGTGCAATCTGGCGCTCGTTCATTGCGAACGCATCGCCAACAATCGCAAACGCCAAAGGAATGATGCCGCCTGCAGCCGCGCCTCCGACGAGGCGCGTGAACGCCAGCATATCGAGGGTCGGCGCGGCAGCGGAAGCCGCCAAGCACAACGCAAGCATCAAAAGAGCGATCTTGATGATGCGCGCTTTGCCGACGGCGTCGCCGAGCGCACCTAGAATGGGTTGGGCAAGCGCATAGGGAAAGGCGAAGAACGATGCCAGCATCGCGACGGACGCGGCATCGACGCCGAGGTCGCGAGAAATGTCGGGCACAACGGGATCGATGATCCGCATCGACATCGAGCTGACAAAGCAGCTCGCGGCAAGGATAGGAAGCAGACGCATTCGGAGGCAATCAACTAGGAGGGAAGCGCGTACTTCCTAAAGCAACGGGGCAAGCCGCGATACGACCTGCCCCGTATGGCTGATATGTCTCAATCCTCGTCGTCTTCGGCCGGGCCGAAGACGACTTTTAGTTGGTGCCGGCGACTCCCCTTCCGGGGAGCCGGCCGCCGGCACGAGATGTTAGAACAGTCCCTGGATCTGGCCCTTGTCGTCGAGGCGGATCGAGTCCGCCGACGGAACCTTCGGCAGGCCCGGCATCGTCATGATCTCACCCGTGACGACGACGATGAACTCGGCGCCGGCGGAGAGTCTGAGCTCGCGGATCGGCACGATGTGGCCCGTCGGCGCGCCGCGCTTCGAGGCGTCGGTCGAGAACGAGTACTGCGTCTTCGCCATGCACACCGGGAAGTGCCCGAAGCCCGCGGCTTCCAGATCCTTGAACTGATTTTCGACGCTCGCATCGCAGGAGATGTCGGCGGCGCGATAAATTTCCGTCGCGATCGTCTTCACCTTGTCGCGCAGCTTCATGTCGTCGGGATAGAGCGGCTTGAAGTTCGCCTTGCCTTCGTCGATCACCTTGACGACGTGATGCGCCAGCCCCTCCGTGCCCTTGCCGCCATCGGCCCAGTGCGTGCACAGGAACGCCTTCGTGCCCATGCTTTCGGCCGCTTTCTGAACCTCGGCGATTTCAGCGTCGGTGTCGGTGATGAACTTGTTGACCGCGACGACCGCCGGCACGCCGAACTTGTTGACGTTCTCGATGTGCCGCTTGAGGTTTTCGCAGCCCTTGGCGACCGCTGCCGCGTTCTCGGCCTTGAGATCGTCCTTGGCGACGCCGCCGTGCATCTTCAGCGCGCGGACGGTGGCGACGATGACGACGACGGACGGCGCGATGCCCGCCTTGCGGCACTTGATGTCGAAGAACTTCTCGGCACCGAGGTCAGCGCCGAAGCCGGCTTCGGTCACGACGTAATCGGCAAGTTTCATCGCCGTTTTCGTCGCCAGCACCGAGTTGCAGCCATGCGCGATGTTGGCGAACGGACCGCCGTGGATGAACACCGGGTTGTTCTCGAGCGTCTGCACCAGGTTCGGCTGCAAGGCGTCCTTCAAGAGCACCGTCATGGCGCCGTCGGCCTTCAAGTCGCGAGCGCGGATAGGCTTCTTATCGCGCGTGTAGGCGACGACGATGTTGCCGAGACGGTTCTCGAGATCTTTCAGATCCTTCGACAGGCAGAGGATCGCCATGACCTCGGAGGCGACGGTGATATCGAAGCCGTCCTCGCGCGGGAAGCCGTTCGAAACACCGCCCAAGGAATTGACGATCGAGCGCAGCGCGCGATCGTTCATGTCGAGCACGCGCTTCCAGCCGATGCGCCGCTGGTCGATGCCCAGCGCGTTGCCCCAGTAGATGTGGTTGTCGATCAACGCCGACAGCAGATTGTGGGCGCTCGTGATCGCGTGGAAGTCGCCGGTGAAGTGGAGGTTGATGTCCTCCATCGGCACGACCTGGGCGTAGCCACCGCCCGCCGCGCCGCCCTTGACGCCGAAGCATGGCCCGAGCGACGGTTCGCGCAGCGCCGCGATCGCCTTCTTGCCGATGTGGTTCAAGCCGTCGCTGAGACCGACGGTCGTCGTCGTCTTGCCCTCGCCCGCCGGCGTCGGGCTGATAGCGGTTACAAGGATGACCTTGCCGTTCTCATTCGACTGGATCTGGTTGATGTAATCGGTGGAGACCTTCGCCTTGGTCCACCCATAAGGAATGAGCGCATTCGACGGCACGCCGATTTTGGCTGCGACTTCGGCGATCGGCTTAATCTTCGCTTCGCGCGCAATCTCTATGTCGGACTTGACAGACACGGCTTTCCTCCGAGAAATCTTTTTTTATTCGCAGTGCACAAATCTTGTGGGCGGGCCCCGATAGTGGACTGTCATGGGTAGTAAGCCAAGCACCGGCCGCCGAAAAATCGATATTCGACGGGATGCCCAGCGGGCGATCCGCTGATGCCTCAGATAGCGGTATGGCGCAAGATCTTCCCGCGTCGCGGGGCGTACGGCGCTTCGAGGCACCGGGTGCTCGCGCGCTCGGCGAAGCCCGTGTCCTTCATTTTTCCGGCAAAAATCGAGACGCGGACCAATGACGGCGAGCGGAGGCGTTTCACGAGAACACCGCGACGCGGTCACTACCTGATCGGAACGCTTCTACCGTCTCGCATGAGGCGGCGGCCACCTATCGTGACGGCATGTGCAGGTGTGCGTGAGAATTAAAAAGCAGCGGGTCCGAGAACCCACTGCTTTCTCTGAAAATCGAAATTTTCGAAACTTACTTCTTCACGGTGCAGGTTTTCGTCGCTTTGTCCCACGTGCCCTTAGCCTTCTTGCAGTCGGCTTTGGTCTTCGGGGCTGCATCTTCAGCATAAGCTACGATCGGAGCCGAAACGGACAGCAGAAGACCTGCAAGTACGGCGCCGCTGAGAACCTTCGAAATCATTTGTCTCTCCTTCACGTTTCTTTCGGCCATAACGGCCGTCAGGCAGGCGCTCAAATACGGAAGGTTCTTTGCCAGTTTCTGGCGGCCAGTATACATTTGCGTAAGGTGGGGCTGAGCCTTCGCCATAGAATATGAAAAAGTGGGCGCCGTTTCTCCGCGCCAATATTGATTTCAATAAGTTCTTTTCCCTTGCAGGCAAAATTCCATCCCCGCTTGAGCGGGCGACGGATAAGCGATCACAATAAAAGCTCGTGGAAAATCGTTTAGCCGACCGCTCTCACGACGAGCACGGTCGCGTTATCCTGATAAGGCTCACGCAGTGCTTCAATCGCTCGGATTATGGCTTTGGCCACGGCGGACGCACCGTCCTTCGCGTAGCCTTGAATGACACGGGCAATTTCGCCGGTTTCAAGCGTCGCGATACCATCGCTCGCGAGAACGACGTAATCGCCCGGCTCCAATTTCAACGGCTGTTGCGAGACATCGAGAAGATCGATTTCTTCACCCGTGACTGCCGATCGCAACATGTGGCGGCGCGGATCGTGGCGTGCTTCGGCGGCGGTCAATTTGCCTTCAGCGACCATCCGGTCCAGCTCAGGCGCGAGAGAGTGATCCTCGTTCAAGAGGGCCATCTCGCCGCGACGGAAAAGAAAGAGCGGACTATCGCCGACGCTGACCCATTCGACGCCGGCCGGTCCGAAGGCCGCGCCGATGAGCGTCGACCCCATTCCCGCCAGCAGAGGGTTCTCGGAGATTTTGCTCGCGACAGCGGCGTTCGCCGCACCGAGGCCGGTGATGAGGCGCTCGCCCACGTCGCCCTTGGCGGATGCGACGTGTTCCAGAAAATTCTCGCAGACGGTCTTGCTCGCGAGAGCGCCCCCGGCGTGGCCACCCATGCCGTCGGCCAGAACGGCGAAGCCGCTCCGATCAAAGCCCGGCCCTTCGCTGGACATGGCTACCGGTTCGCTGCCGTCAGACATGAAGGCAGCGGTGTCTTCCTGATAGTCCCGGGCTCCGCGCGTCGCGGCGATTGCATGCTCGAACGGCGGCATTCGATCCTTAAGCTTCGGATATCTCGGACCAGTCGAAATCGCTTCCGCAGAACGGAAGAAATGCGACTTGGGTGCGTCCGAATGTTATTACGTCCATCGGCTGCAGCGGCACGGGGCCTGCCGGTCGCTTATCATTCACAGAGACGACATTTGTTTTAGCAAGGTTTGGCACGAAGAGGAAAGACCGATCGCTCGAATCGTAGCGAACATAGGCCTGCGCTTCGTTGGAAATGGCATCGTCGCCAAAATCGAGCGGAATGCGATTTTCTGTGGACCTGCCGACCGTATTGTTGCCTTCGAAGATCGGCCGGTATGAGCCGAGTCCCGGCCCTCCGACCACGATGAAGAAGCCGACGACCGGATCGCGCTCGAAAACCCCGTGCTGGATTTTCTGCTTGCCCCGGACCAGGACGGTGCGAGCGGGCGCCTCCGGCTCGATTTTTCGGGGCTTTGCCGGGTCCGGGCGGATAACGCGGGTTGTCGGCGGCTGGTCCGGGTCACTCGGAGCGGCGAGATCCGGCACTTTGGGTGCGGGTGGCGTTCTGGCCAACCGCGCGGCTTCCTCGGCACTGAGGATCTCGGGCGCGGCTGCGGAAACGGATGGCGATTTTTCTGCAATCGCAGCCACGGGCGCTGCGGGAGGGCTAGCGGGTGCAGCGGCGGCCGAATCGGGTGTCTTGGCGCGGGCGGCACCGGCTGGCGCCGTATCATCGCGGCCGGCCGCCATCAGCGCGTCTCTCAAAGAGCCAAGAAATTTATGCTGCTTCACGGCTTTCGCCTCGTTCCCTGCGGTGGTTTCCCCGCGCTCGATGGCCATTAAAATCTCCCTCCGATTTAAACAAGCACAGACTGCCGCAGTGTCGAACACTGTTGGTGAAACGCAATGAACTGGAACCTGGACAGAACCTTGGCGACAACGTGAGTATTATCCGAGACCGGCGCGAAACCGCAGCTTGCCTGGCCCCAGCTGAATAATGTCGCCATCGTTCAAGCGCGCTTCGCAGCACCGCCGCCCGTTGACGATCAAACCATTGCTTTCAACACCTGTCAGGTCGGTGATGTGCCAATCGTCCGAATCACGGTGGATGGCTGCATGATAGCGATGCACAGCCTTACTCGGGATGCGGATGTCGTTGTCGTGTTCCCGGCCAATCCGGAGCATGTCGCGCAGGATTGCGCAACGCAGGTTGCGGCCGGTGCTTTCGATTTCAACAAAGGGCGCCCGGCGGCGGCCACCTTCGACATTCGCAACCGCCGCGTCGAATTTTTCGTCTCGCCCCGGCCGGTAACGCGTCGTTGCATCGGGCGAGCGCCGGAGCGTCTCAGAAATTTTCATCAGCATTGTCAGAAGCGGCAAAACCGCAGCGAGAACAAGGCCGAGCATCAATGCGGGAGCCGCCCGATAGCCTTCGGACAGCATCGCTTCCGTCGCGCTCGCTAAATGGAGAGACGTATCGACCACACTTTCCGCGCCGCTGACACCGGCTGGGAAAGTCAAGACTGCCATGCCCGACAGAATCGCCGTACCGGCTACGGCGCATCGAGTCGTTATCTGCTCGTGCATGATGATTCGCCCAATCACGTCGGGCGATTTAGGTTCGGAGATGGCGGCGGCAACATGGCTCAATGGCGACACCATGTGGATTTATTCATCACGGGTTCATCGCCCGTCGATACGCCACATTCTTGCGCCATTGGGACAAAACGGAGACAAGACGTAGTACTGGCTCAGAGCCTAAATCAGGACGATCGTCAGAGGCGCATCATTGCAAGCGCGCGGACGGCCCGCGCACGAGGACCATGACGCAGCTTGTCGCTTTACCGGACGGTACGGAGCTCGCGGGCGATTACAAAATCGTGCGTGTTCTCGGCGCAGGCGGTTTCGGCGTCACGTATCTCGCGGACGAGCCCGAGCTGACGCGCAAAGTCAGCATCAAAGAATATTTCCCGAGCGATTTCGCCCTTCGGACTGACAGCCTCGAAGCCACGCCGCGCTCATCGGGTTGCAGGGGCGACTACAATTGGGGCCTCGATCGCTTCATCGAAGAGGCGCAGACGCTCGCGAAGTTCGATCACCACAACATCGTCAAGGTGCACCGCATATTCCGCGCGAACAACACGGCCTACATGGTGTTGCGGTTCGAGGAAGGGAAGAATCTCAAAGCCTGGTTGAAAGACCTCGGGCGGGCGCCCCGGCAGAAAGAACTCGATCAAATCGTTGCGCCGCTGCTCGATGCGCTGGAGGTCATCCATAAGGCGGACTTCCTGCATCGCGATATCGCGCCCGACAACATCATCATCCGAAACAACGGCGATCCGGTCCTTATCGACTTCGGCGCCGCGCGGAGCGATATCGCGGCGCATTCGAAAACCAAGACTGTCTCTGCGCTCGTCAAACCCGGCTACAGCCCCTACGAGCAGTATGCCGAGACGAGCCGCCAACAGGGCGCCTGGACCGACATCTATGCGTTCGCGGCGACGCTCTATCATGCGGTCACCGGAAAGCGGCCGGCCGACTCGCCGTCGCGCATGCTCAAGGATGAGCTGGTGCCGGTCCGCGAGGCAGCCCTCGGCGGATATCGGGCGTCTTTCCTCGACGCTATCCAGCAGGCCCTGTCGCTGACGCCGGATGGACGGCCGCAATCGGTCGCGGCATGGCGGGGTGCGCTTCTCGCGCCGGAGCCCGAGAAGCCCGGCATATTCCAGCGCTTCAAAGAAAAGACGGAAGTCCGCCGCCGCAATGACGAGGCGCAGCGTGTTGCGGAATCCGTGTCCATGGCGCCGGTTCCACCGCCGCCCGATGCGCCGGGTCCGAAAGGCGTTCTTCTGGATTTCGTCGACGCGTTGAAGAACCCGTCGAAGAACCCGTCCGCCGGAAAGCGGCAGGCGGCTCAGACAGCACCGCCGGCCGCACCGCCAGCGGCGCCTCCAGCGGCTGCGAAAAAATTATTGCGCGCCGAAAAGGCGAAGGTCGAGAAGGCCAAAGCTGAAAAGGCGAAGCCGGCGGAGAAACTGCCGCCATTGCCGCCGCCACCGCGTGTCGTCGCCGAGAAGGTCAAGTCCAAGCCGAAGATCCGTCCGAAACCGGATGTTGGGCGGCGTCCTTTCCTGCGGCGGCTCAAAACGCGGCTCATCATCGCCGCGGCGATCGTGGGTGTCGCCTTCGCATTCCACGATCGCATTCCGCAGCTCGTTACGGCTCGCGGCAATGCCATCACGACTGGGGCGATCACCAAGCCTGCGCCAAATACCGATCCGACACTGAAGCAGACGGCCCAGATCAAGGCCCACGACGGCGCAATCGACGAGCTTGCCCTCAGCGGCGACGGACGTTTGATCGTCACGGCGTCAGAGGAACCGACGCTCAAGATTTGGTCCTACGATTCTCATTATCAGCAAGGTACGATCCCGCTTGAAGACGGGCCGGCGACCGCGCTCGCGGTGCGCAACAATCGCGTTGTTACCGGACATTCGAACGGTGCGATTGGCGTGTACGATCTCGACACGCGGCGGCGTCTCTACCGGTTCAAGCGCAACGACGCGACCATATGGTCGGTCGCTTTCGCGGGCTCGGAGGATCGCATCGCGGCGGCAAGTCACGACTGGACCGTCGCGTTGTGGGAGACGGCTTCTGAGGCCGCACCTGCTGCAATCCTTCAAGGGCATGAAAATGCCGTGCAGGCTCTTGCCACCGATGCGGCGGGCCAATGGATTGCGTCCGGCGGCGCCGACCGTGCTATCCGAGTATGGAACGCCGAGACGCGCGAGACGCGGCGCATCTATCGCAACAATTCCGATTTCATCTCTCAGCTCGCGTTCTCACCGGACGGGACGATGCTGGTCGCGGGAGGTCTCGACGGCTCTATCAGGCTCTTATCGATGTCTTCGTATCGCATGCAGCGAACCCTCACCGGACACAGCGGACGCATCACGTCGCTCGCATTTTCGAGTTCCGATGATTTGATGGCGTCTGCGTCCGAGGACGGCGTTGTTCGGATCAGAAGCCTGAAGCGGCTTCGAACCTACATTCCGCTGACCGGTTCCGGCTCGGGCGCGAAAGCCGTGGCCTTCTCGAACGACGGCCATACTCTACTGACGGGCGGTCAGGACGGCGTCATCAGGATGTGGTCGCTGCCTGAAGCACAGATCGCGCAACGCAATTGAGCTTGGCCCGAGCTGTGCGGCCGTGTGCTTGCGAGCGGTAAGCGCCTTCGTTAAACCGCTTCGAAATTCGCGACGGGAACATTGAAGAAGCCTGTGGGGCGCGCTTTGGGGCCAAAGGGCCGCCATCATTCGCACCAAACTGAATTAGAGCCGAATCATGCGGGGAGGAGCGCTCGATGTTCGGGTGGCGTAGACGTAGCGAAGGCTTTGAATGGCGCGAGTATGTGCGCACGACTGTTCTCGTGCGCCGGGCCGACCGGCAGCGCCGGGTGGAGGATGTGCGCGTCGCCGCCGTCGAAAAGGTCAAGAACGTCGCCGATGCCGGCGTTGGTGCCGGCCGCGCGAGTGTTTCCGCCGCGCGCTCGCAATTCTCTCGGTTGCTCGCGTTTCTCGGTGACGCGCTCCTCGATATTGCGGTCGCTGTCTTTTCCGAACTTTCGCGTTGGGCGAAGTTCTTCTGGGGCGTTCTCAAGGATTCCCTCGGCGGCCTTCTTGCCCCGGTGATCGGTGCTTTGCGCGTTCCCGTCGATGCGGCGCGCGACAAGGCCAAGATGGTGCCGGATATCGCTCGCAATTTCCCAATCAAGGCCCATCATCTCATCAGCGCGGCGCTGGCTATCGGCCTGATCTACGTCGGCGGTCCCATGCTTCGCAGCGCCGACGGCGTGGGAGCCGGAGCCGCCGCCGTTGTGGACCTCGCGCCCAACAGCGCCCGGCAGGTAACGATTTCCTCCGAGATTTCGGGGCCGGCGACGGCGATCGCTGGCGATGTGATGCGGGTGGATGGCACCGTCGTGCGGATCGATGGCATTGAAGCCCCCGCATCGCAACAGCCTTGCTTGCGAGCCAATGGCCGCCGCTGGAACTGCGCGGCATCGGCGAAAACGGGCCTCAACAAGATCATCCGGGGGCGCGTGGTGACGTGCACGCGCTCGGGCCAAGACGATGCCGGGCGTACGCTCGCGCGTTGCGCGGTCGACGGCAATGACGTCGCGGCCCAGCTTGTCCGAAACGGATTCGTCTTTGCCGTCAGCTCCTATTTCAGCTCGCTCGCCAGCGAGGAGACCGCCGCGCGGAACGCGAAAGCCGGCATTTGGCAGGGCGACGTCGCACGCCCGCAGGCGTGGCGCGACCAGACCTGGGAAGCGGCCAAACGCCAGGCGCCAGACGGTTGCCCGATCAAGGGCGTCGTCAGGGCATCGTCAAAGATCTACGCCCTGCCGTGGTCGGATGCCTACGCTAACGCCAAGGTCCGGCCGGAGCGCGGCGAGCGCTGGTTCTGCAGCGAGGATGAAGCAAAGGCCGCGGGATTTTCGTCTTCAGACCGGTCCTGAGCGGAGGTTCGCGGCTACGGCCCCCAAAAAAATACCCGCAGCCGGGGGAGACTGCGGGCCGGAAGTTGAGGCTTTGCGCTGCGAGGCCGGAAGGCGGCGCTAGATCTCTGCACGGACAGTACAGCCTATAGTCGTGGGAGCCGCAAGAGCACCCCTGGCGCGCTTTTCAATTTGTCGTGGGGATGTGGCGCCGATCGGTACCAGTCTATCGCGACCGGCTGCGAACCGACCCTGACGCGCGCCCCTCGTCGGCGTCACAGCCGGATTCTGTGTTGCAGATTCACATCATATCGTCTTTTGAACAGCCGAACGACTGTCTGCCCGCTGCCTTTTCTATTTGCCGTCGCTAAAGTGCCCCCGCAAGGGGCACGGGCGTTAGTAATCAGAGGGATTATGTTTATGTTGCGCAGACTGGTACTGGGGCTGTGCGTCGTCTTGGCCACGGGCGCAATTACCGCCGCCGCTGAAGCCCGACATTCGCGATACCATCATCGCCATCATCATCAGCAACGTGGCGATCAGCTGATCCTGATTTCTGAAACGGACGTCGACTTGGCCCTCGATCGCTACACGATCGACGTGCGACAGGCGAAAGGTGCTTACAAAGGCATTCGCATCAAAAATGCGATGGGTAAGCTCTTCGATGTGCGGCACGTGCAGATCGTCTACAGCGACGGGTCGGTCTGGAACGAAGACCGTCAGATCGACATGTACTGGGGCGAACGCAGCCGGGTCATCAATCAGACTTACGACGGCAAATTCATCGATCAGATCGTGATTGAGCAGGTTCCCGGCTACGGCCGCGGGCGGCTCCAGATCATCGGCATTCAAGACAGAGAAGGCCGGCAAATGGATCGGAGCGGCCGCGGCAGCTCTGAGCGCTACGATGACCGGCGCGGCAACGCATCGTCCGGTGATATCTCTGTCCGGCCGACGGTCCCCGTCGCGACACCCGCTAAACCCGGACAGGCGACGGCCGGTGGCGATGTCCTGTTTGGCGCTCAATATGTCGGCTTCCTGACGGATCGCGACGTCATTCGCGTTGGCAACGAAGTCGGTAAATTTGCGAAAATCCGGCTGCGCGTGCTCGACAACGACATTCACATCAACGAGATGAAAGTCGTTTACGCGAACGGCGAAAGCGACAGCCTCGCCGTCAATGCCGATATTCCGAAAAACTCACGTACCAACTGGATCGATCTCAGAGGCGATCGCTTCATCAAGGAAATTCAGCTGGTCTATCGCTCGCGGCCGAGCTTCAACGGTCAAGCCCGGATAGAAGTGTTCGGACAATATGCTCCTGGTTGGCTCGGACCGAAGGGTGAAGGGCGCAAATATAACCAGGGCTGGGTGCTTCTCGGGGCGCAGACCGCAGGCTTCATCGGGTTTGACAAAGACATCATCCCGGTCGGCTCGAATGAAGGCGGATTCCGGCGCATCAGGGTTACCGTTCGGGACAGAGCAATTACCCTTAACGAGGTGAAGGTCGTCTATACCGACGGCGAAGAAGAGATCGTTCCGGTTCGGACACGTGTGGATGCCGGCGGCACCTACGGGCCCATCGACCTCAGGGGCAAGCGCCGCCAGTCCATCGATCACATCGAGGCAAAGTACCGTTCACGGTTCTTCGACTCCTCCGCGAAAGGTAAAGGCTCGGCGATCGTCGAAATCTGGGGCCAGCACTTCTAGAGAATTGCGCGAATGGACGCTGCGATAACGAATCAAGAGGGCCGAGCACAATCCGGCCCTCTTTTTTTCGCACCTATGAACGCCGGCCCGAAATCATGAGCGTTTTGCGCCAGAAATGCGTCACTGCGCACGCATTCCTCAGGCAAATGGCGTCAACAGCGTTTCGCGAAGCACGTGGAATATGCTACGCGACGCCGTCGTGCGGACGGTTGTCGATTCCACTCCTAGGGGACCAGACCTTTGAACTTAAGCCTTAAGCAGCCTTTGCGAGCGGAGAGCCGTGCCGACATTTTGATCGGCGACGCGCGACCAACCGCCACGCCGCAGGCTCCCATGCCGGAAACGCAGAAACAGCGTGTGCGCCGGCTCGCAGCTCACTGCCAGAAATACCGTGGGTCGATCCCGCGAGTGGCGGTCCTGCAGTTGCTGACAACATTCATCCCGCTCGTCCTTATCGTCGGCGTCATGTTCGCGACGGTCGAACACGCTTATTGGGCGACACTGCTCCTTGCCATCCCGGCCGCGGGACTCGTCGTTCGCGCCTTCATCATCCAACACGATTGCGGCCACGGCTCGTTCTTCGCCTCACGCTCCCTCAATGATTTCGTCGGACGCTGCATGAGCGTGTTCACGCTTGCGCCTTACGGGCTCTGGCGGCGGGAACATGCGCACCATCATGCTTCATCGGGAAATCTCGATCGGCGCGGTGCGGGCGATATCGACACCATGACGGTCAGGGAATATCGGCAGCTCTCGACGCTCGGGAAGCTGCACTACAGGCTCTATCGTAATCCGCTGTTCCTGTTCGGTTTCGGCGTGCCTGCCTACTTCCTCATTCTGCAGCGGTTGCCGTGGTTTCACGCGCTGCCGCCGCGCGATACCTGGAAGAGCGTGATGGCGCTCAACGCGGGCTTGGTCGCGCTCTACGCTCCCCTTTGCTACTTCTTCGGCTTCGCCAACGTGTTGTGGGTCGGACTGCCGGTTTTGCACCTCGCGTCGGCGACGGGGGGATGGCTGTTCTTCATTCAGCATCAGTTCGAAGAGACGACGTGGGACAAGGCTGAAGGCTGGGATTTCCAGGTCGCGGCTCTGCTCGGGTCTTCCTATTACAAATTGCCGAAGGTCCTGAACTGGTTCACCGGAAATATCGGTCTGCACCATATTCACCACCTCAACAGCACCATCCCGAACTACCGGCTTTCGGCTTGTCTCGAGGCGAGCCCGGAGTTGAAGTCGATCAACCGGCTGACGCTCACCGACAGCATCCGGTGTGCGCGTCTCAAGCTTTGGGACGAGGATCAGCGCCGTTTGATCAGGTTCGACGAGCTTCCGGCGACAGCTTGAGACGATTTGCTATTCTATCGTCATGACAGCGAAAGTCGGCCAGACGCCAGTCGATGAACTTATTCGCGTTCGCGATTGGCTGCGATACGCCGTAACCTCGATGAACCGCGCCGGCCTTGCCTACGGGCATGGCACGACGAATGCGGTCGACGAGGCAGCTTACCTCATACTTGCGACGCTCGATCTGCCGATCGAAGACATCAACCCTTGGCTCGATTGCCGGCTGACCTTGGCCGAACGCGAGGCCGTCAATGCGGTCATTTCCAGACGTATCGAGACGCGGAAGCCCGCCGCCTACATAACGAACGCCGCTTACATCCAGGGACATAAGTTCTACGTGGATGAGCGGGTGATCGTGCCCCGCTCGTTCATCGGGGAACTGCTCGTTCAGGATCATCTCGGGACCATCGTGCCCGCCCCGCTCGCGGTCCGGCGCGTGCTCGATCTCTGCACCGGCTCCGGCTGCCTCGCCATTCTCGCGGCGCTCGCCTTTCCGAATGCCGAGATCGACGCGAGCGATATTTCCGAGGATGCGCTGGCTGTCGCTCGACGCAACATTGCCGATTATGGCTTGGAGACGCGCATCCGCACTTTCAAGGCGGATTTGTTCGAGGGGCTTCAGCCTGCGGAGTACGATCTCATTATCTCAAACCCGCCCTACGTTACGGCGGAGGCGGTCGCCGCGTTTCCACCCGAATATCGGGCTGAGCCGACGCTTGCGCATATTGGCGGCGTCGACGGGATGGACCTCGTGAGGCGCATTTTGGATGGCGCACCGGGCCGGCTTTCGGCGGAAGGAAGTCTCGTTGTCGAGATCGGCATGGGCCAAGAAGCTCTTGAAGCCACGCGGCCCGACTTGCCGTTCCTGTGGCTGGACAGCGAGACGAGCGAGGGCGAAGTTTTCGCGCTTCAAGCGGTTGATCTGAAGTAGCAGCGGCGCGGCGAGAAACCGCGCGGCCGCACAGCGTCTGAGGTCTCTCAGCCGAACGCGCCGAAGTGGTGCGATATGCCGGTGCCGATCTCGCGCACGAACTCGTACGAAATCTCCATCGGCGTCAGGATTTCGGTTTCCAGACGAGCATAGTCGTCGATGCCGCGCGGGCGATAGCTCGCCGGTTCGTCGAAGGTTTTTCCGGCGAGATTTTTCGCATCGTGCGGGAAGGCTCTGCGCAGAATGCTCAAGACCTCGGGGATCTCGAGGCTCAGCGCCATTTCCAGAACCTGCGCGTGAGACAGTCCATCCTGCGGAGCAAAGCGGGGCAGCTGTGCCGCAAGAATGAAGATGCGCATGATCAGCGCGAGCCTGATGGCCTGCAGCAGATCGAGTTCGAGCCGGTTCTCGTCGGGCACGAGACCGTCCTCGATGTTCTGATCGGACAGGATCGCGTGGAGATCGATTGCATCGAGGCGCAGGAGATGGACGAGTTCGGAGATATCGCCGTGCCGGTCGTCCGGCAGCAGGTGCGTTGCAAGCGTCCGGAAGGCGCTGTTCAGCGCTTCTTCGCGGCCCCACGATGCTCGGGCTGCCCATAGCCCCGCATTGAAGACCTGCGAATTAGCGTCCATCGCATTGAGGCTGGAAATCGTCTTGCCGTACCCGATCATCGCCAGCAGCGATTGCAGCCGCTTGGATGATTTCACGAGCTTGTTGAAACGCTCGCGGTCCGTGCCGACCGCGGTGCCAAGGCCCGCTACGACGTTCGCGATGTAGCCGAACTGCTGAAGGATCGCGTTGTTCGGGATGGCGCGCATGCGCGCCGGATTTCCGCGATCGGAGGCATGATCGCCTTGGCGCTTCACCGGTCGCGAGCCCGTCTTGAACAGCAGATTGGGACCGAACGCTCCGAGCACTGCGCGATAGCCATCGTGCGAGAAAAGCTTCTGCTGGAAGGCGCGGAGGCGAAGGAAGAAGTCGAGGCTGAAATTCTGCTCCGAATAGAACGGATCAGTCTCGGCGGGCGGAATATCGCCATCCATCACGATCGTCGCCAGCGCGCGCGTCGTCAGCCCGCGATTGCCGAAGAACATATAGCCGTCGCCGCCCTGGAAGCTCGTCTCGTGCTTGACGGGGAGGTTGGCGGCGCCGAAGCGGCGGCGCGCCTCGTTCGTCATGACGTAATGGAGGCGGCGGTAGAGATTGCCCGGATGAGCGCCCCGGCCCATCGACTCGCCATGGGTCGAGAAGACGAGCGTCTCGACATTTTCGAGCTTCGCCTTGTCGATCAGCGCAGCCAGGCCGTGGTAATAGCGCTCGACCGCGAGCGTCGCCGGGATCTGCCCGATGAAGCGGCCGGCGTCCGAGAAGCCCGTCTGGATGCTCAGCCGTTTCCGACCCTCGACGTACTTGCGGTAGGCCTCCTCTTCGACGAGGCGCTCCATGATGCGGGAGCCGTTCTCCAGGCCCGAAGGCGTTTCGAACAGCGGCGAGATATCGGTGATGTCGTCGACGCCGAAGAGCTTCGCGAAGAAGACCGCGATCAGAACGGTCGCGGGCGATTCGCATTCGGCGATGAGGAAGCGGATCGGCGTTTCCTTATCGACATGCTTCTTGATCTGAGCCGTGAGCGCGAACTGGCGAATTGCCGTCGCGGTCTCGAGATCGAGCGTGGCGAAGTTCACCGTCTCCGGCGTGCAGTTCTTGATCATCTCCACGATGCGGGCCAGCGACTGGCTTTCGGTCAGGTCGCGGGTCCAGGGCTCGTGCACGTAGGCGCGGAAGGCGTTGTGAAGCTGCAGCGCATTGATGCGCAAGTGAATGTGGGACATGCCGAGGCCGGTCGCATCAACGAGGCCGGCGAGGGCCGCCGTCGCACGCTTCATCTGCGGCGCTTCCACCGCGTCGATCAGATTGTCGAATAACGTCTGAAGCGGCTCGACTGTCAGAAGGTTGTAGCCGTCCGTCTTGGTGATGACGTTCGCCGCTTTCGCGAGGCCATCGGCATCGTTCGCAAAGCTCTCGAGCGCCTTGATCTGCTCGTCGACGGCCGCAATGCCGAGATCGAGTTTGCCGACGATCTGGCGGGCGATGCGCTGAGCAGCATCGCCGCCCTCAAGCTTGTGCTTCAGCACGACGAAGCGCTCGCGAACGTCGGCGAGCGCGGCGCGTTTTTCGCGGAGGCGAACTTCGAAGGAAAATGTCCAGGCGATGTCGGTTCGGCCGTCGAGATCGTAGCCGACCCACGACGCGAACGTCGTCATCTTCGGGCGCACCTTGAAGGCCGCGTCGCCGAACTTCTGGGATGCAACGCTATAGAAGCCGTGCAGAAGCTCCTCGTACGCGTTGCGCAGGTTGCGGATCGCGTCTTGGGCGCACTTATGTTCGTGACGCAGTGTCAGCGCCTGTTCGGGGCGGTGCGGCAGGCCGAGCGACACGTCGGCCGCCGGATCGGAGACCGCGATCTCGACCATACGGCGATAGAGCGCGTCGGAAAGGCCGAAGGTCGGATGCGCAGTGAGAACGATGCCGGTGCGGGCACGAGACCACCGCTCGGCAAAGGCTTCAATCGAGCCGCCGGATTCGTTCACCGTCTTCTCGACGTAGGACGTGAAATCCTTCAGCGTCGTTGCCTGATCGACGTAGCCGATTTTTTCGCGGAGCCTGCGGGCCCGGCGAACGCAGGCGCGGTCCATCAATCGTCCCGCCAGACCCTGGATCTCGTCAAACGACACCAAATTCGATTCAAGCCGACGCGACAGGTCGAACGCGACGTTCAAAATCGGATTGAGCGAAGGATTGTCGGGGATCTGAGTCCTGAGACGCTTCAGCTCGTTGATCAGCTCGGTTTCATCGAGCTTGGCCGAGCCAACGGACGGCGTCGTATCCTGCATCACAAGGGCTCCACGTCCCGAGGGGGGACAGAATTCGTACGTAAGTCTTTAGATTACCGGAGAGGGCGGCCGGAGGCAAAAAACTTCGCTCCGGCCGGCACCAATCTTAGGCGACTTTTTTCAGCCGGCCGAGGACTTGCGCGACGGTCGCGCCCATCTCCGAAGGCGTCGGGGCGATCGTCACGCCACAGCCCTTCAGGATCTCGACCTTCTCGGCAGCCGATTCACCGAATGCCGAAACGATGGCGCCCGCGTGGCCCATGCGGCGGCCCTTGGGAGCGGAAAGACCTGCGATGTAAGCGATCACAGGTTTCTTCATGTGCTCCTGAGCGAAGACGCCGGCTTCGGCTTCCTGCGGTCCACCGATTTCGCCGATCATCAGAACGGCATCGGTATCGGGATCATTCTCGAAGGCTTCGAGAACGTCGCGATGCGAAGAGCCGTTGATCGGGTCGCCGCCGATGCCGACAGAGGTCGAAACGCCGATGCCGAGGGCCATCATCTGGGAAGCAGCCTCGTAACCGAGCGTGCCCGACCGGCCGACGATGCCGACGCGGCCCGGAAGGTAGATGTGGCCGGGCATGATGCCGAGCATCGCTTTACCGGGCGAGATCGTACCGGCGCAGTTCGGTCCGGTGAGGACCATCCGGCTTTCCTTCTTGTAGCGCCGCATGTAGCGCTTCACCCGGATCATGTCTTGGGCTGGAATGCCGTCGGTGATGCAGACGCAGTATCTGATGCCGGCGTCGGCCGCTTCCATGATCGCGTCAGCCGCGAACGGGGGCGGCACGAACACGATCGAGGCTTCTGCGCCCGTTTCGTCGACCGCGCCTTTGACGGTGTTGAACACCGGCCGGCCGAGGTGGGACGTACCGCCTTTACCAGGCGTCACGCCGCCGACGACGTTCGAACCGTAGTCGATCATTTCCTGCGCGTGGAACGTGCCGATACGTCCGGTGAAGCCCTGGATCAGGATCGGCGTCTTTTCATTGATGAAGATTGCCATTGGTGCGTTTCTCCTGACTAGGCCGATTTTTTCGCTGCTTCGACCGCTTTTTTCGCCGCTTCTGCGAGAGTATCGGCGCTAATCACAGTGAGACCGCTCGTATCGATGATCTTGCGACCTTCCTCAACGTTCGTGCCGGCGAGGCGGACGACGATCGGCATCGTGATCTCGAGTTCCTTGACGGCGTCGACGACACCCTTCGCAACCCAATCGCAGCGATTGATGCCGGCGAAGACGTTGACCAGGATGGCGCGAACGTTCTTGTCGCGAAGCACGGCCTTGAACGATTTCGTCACGCGTTCTGGAGAAGCGCCGCCGCCGATGTCGAGGAAGTTTGCCGGTTCACCGCCAGCAAGCTTGATCATGTCGAGGGTCGCCATCGCGAGGCCGGCGCCGTTCACGATGCAGCCGATATCGCCATCGAGACCAACGTAGGACAGTCCGCGGTCTGACGCGTAGGTCTCGCGCGGGTCTTCCTGGCTCTTGTCGCGAAGCTCTGCAATGTGGGGCCGGCGGAACAGGGCGTTCTCGTCGAACGACATTTTGGCGTCGAGCGCGAGGACCTGCTTTTCCTTCGTGATGACGAGCGGATTGATCTCCACCATCATCGCGTCGAGATCGCGAAACGCGCGGTAGCAGCCCATGATCGCAGGCACGATCTTGTTGACGATGTCGGGATCAACGCCCAAGCCGAACGCGAGTTCGCGCGCCTGGAACTGCTGCATGCCGACGGCCGGGTCGACCGTTACGCGAATGATGGTGTCGGGCTGGGTCGCCGAGATTTCCTCGATGTCCATCCCGCCTGCAGCTGAGGCAACCACCACGATGCGCTCGGACGCGCGATCCATCACGAAACCGAGATAGATTTCGCGATCGATGTTCGTCGCTTCCTCGATGTAGAGGCGAGAGACGAGCTTGCCCGACGGACCGGTCTGATGCGTTACGAGCTTGCGACCGAGCATGAACTCGGCCGCTTCTTCTATTTCCCGCTCGTTGCGGCAGAGCTTGACGCCACCGGCTTTGCCGCGGGCGCCTGAGTGGATCTGCGCTTTCACAACAACCGCGCCGCCGAGTTCGCTGGCGCGATAGGTTGCCTGCTCAGGGCTGTAGGCGAGACCGCCGCGGGGGATCGGCACGCCGAACTTCGCAAGAAGTTCTTTCGCCTGGTATTCATGAATGTCCATGTTGGACTCCTTGGAATTCTTGACGTTTCCGGGCTTGTTTTATTTGGCGCGGGCGGCTTCGGCCGACTTGATGGCCGCTGCCGTGACCAGCAGGTTCTTCGCCATCTTCTCGGATGCTGCGTCGATCATCTTGCCGTCGAGGGAGGCTGCGCCCTTACCCTGGGCTTCGGCTTCCTTCAGCGCGACGAGGATGCGCTCTGCGCGTTCGACTTCCTTGGCGGTCGGCGAATACACTTCGTTGGCGAGTTCGATCTGCGAGGGATGGATGGCCCACTTGCCTTCCATGCCAAGCGCTGCGCCGCGGCGGGCGGCGGCCTTGTAGCCTTCCGGATCGTCGATGCCGCCGAACGGACCGTCAATCGGACGCAAGCCGAAGGCGCGGCAGGCGACGGTCATGCGCGACAACGGGAAGTGCCACTGGTCGCCAGGATAGTCGGGGTTCAAGCCACCGATGACGACGGTGCGGGCTTTGTTGAAGGCCGAGTAGTCGGCGACGCCGAAGTGCATCGACTCGAGACGGCTGTTGGCGGAGGCGATGGCTTCGACGTTGGCCATGCCGAGCGGCGTTTCGATGAGCGCTTCAGTGCCGATCTGGTGCGGAAGGCCCTTGGCGACTTCGATCTGGCTGACGATCGTCTCGACCGTGTAGACGTCGGCGGGAACGCCAACCTTCGGGATCAGGATCGTGTCGAGCTTGTGACCGGCCTGCTCCACGATGTCGACGACGTCGCGGTACATGTAGTGCGTGTCGAGGCCGTTGATACGGACGCTGACGCTTTTGCCAGCTGCTTTCCAGTCAAGATCGTTCAGCGCCTGAATGATGTTCTTACGCGCCTGCTCCTTTTCGGGCGGAGCGACGGCGTCTTCGCAATCGAGGAAGACGTAATCGGCGGCGCTCTTCAGCGCGCGATCGATCATGGTCGGGTTGGAGCCGGGAACCGCGAGATACGAGCGCTGCAATCTCTGTTTGCGGAGCGGGTAAAGCGTAAAGCTCATTGGGGCGTGCCTTCCTAGGATCGGTTTTGCGTTTGTTATTCGGGGATGAGGGTAATCATAAACATGCAGAACGCCCGGCCTCATTAGAAGCCGGGCGTGATTATCTTAGGCAGCTTTCGCTTGCTTCGGCGTCGGGGCGGTTGCCGACTTCGTTGCGGTCTTGCTGAAGTATTCCGCAGCTGCGCCGGTGCCGGAACCGAGCTTGACGTTGACGCCGGAATCCTTAAGCGCCATTTCGACAGCGAAGAGAACGCCACCGATCATGAACTCATCGAGCGCACCAAGGTGGCCGATGCGGAAGACCTTGCCGGCAACCTTGTTGAGGCCAACTCCGAGCGACGTGTTGTAGCGGTAGTACGCTGTCTTCACGACGGCGTTGCTGTCAAAGCCTTCCGGAACGAGGATCGCCGAGACGGTGTCCGAGTGCCACTTCGGCTCCTTCGCGCAGAGCTTCAGGCCCCAAGCGTCGACAGCGTGACGGACGCCAGTCGCCAGGCGATGGTGGCGAGCGAGGACGTTGTCGAGACCTTCAGCGAAGATGAGATCGAGCGACGCACGAAGACCGCGGATGAGCTGCGTCGCGGGGGTATAGGGGAAATATCCAAGATCGTTCGTCTTGATCATGTCTTCCCAGGAGAAGAAGCAGCGGTTCATACGGCCGTTCTGCGTCTTGTTGGCGTCGAGCGCCTTCTGGCTCACGGCGAGAATGCCGAGACCCGTCGGGAGCATGAAGCCCTTCTGCGAACCCGAGACGCAGCAGTCAACGCCCCATTCGCCCATACGCATGTCGAGCGAGCCGACCGACGACACGCCGTCGACGAAGAGAAGGGCCGGATGCTTAGCAGCATCGAGCGCTTTCCTGACGCCTGCGATGTCGGAGCTGACGCCCGTCGCGGTTTCGTTGTGCGTGGCGAAGACAGCCTTGATCTCGTGATTCTTGTCCTTCGCGAGAATGTCGGCGTATTTCTCGAGCGGCACGCCCGTGCCCCACTCTTCGTCGCAAAGCTCGACCTTGAGACCCATCCGCTCGGCCATATCGACCCAGAGCAGCGAGAACTGGCCAAAACGGCTCATCAGAACCTTATCGCCGACGGCGAGCGTGTTCTCGATTGCCGATTCCCAAGCGCCGGTGCCCGACGACGGGAAAATGAAAACGCGGCCATCCTTCATTTTGAAGACCTTCTTCAGGTCTTCAAATACCGGCAGCGTGAATTTCGGGAATTCCGGCGAACGCATGTCTTCCATCGGGACGTTCATTGCCATGCGAACGGCATCAGGAACATTCGTCGGGCCGGGTATGAAAAGATGAGGCGTAACAGTCATAGAAGCGTTCCTCCGCGCTGCGTTGTGCCAAGCCGACGGCCCCCGACGCAGCAGGGGAGACGTTCCGGCATTCTTTTGCTGATCCTTCCGCCCGATCGCAGATGCGGGCGTCGGTCTTAACTAGCAGGGGGACAGTGATGGTGTGAATGAAAAACTATCAACACCCGGTTGGGCAGCCGCTGCTACCCACCTCATCGGGCCGCAGTGGAACACTTTGCTGCAGGTGCGCCGCGCCCTGTCGTTACTGTCCATTACGGTTAACGGACACGTGCAGTGCAACAGCCATGGCACGGTTCGACACGCCGAGCTTGTCGTATAAATTTTTGAGATGGTATTTCACCGTATTACGCGAGATTCCCGTTCGCGCCGCGATCTGCAGATTGGTCCAGCCGTTCGCTAGTGCAGCAAGCAATTCTCGCTCGCGCGCGGTCAGGCCTTCGAGAGGATCGTGATTCAAAAGGTCGATGTCGACGTAGGGCAGCGACAAGCGGCCACGCGCGACGGAAACAACCGCTTCAAGCAAGACTTGCGGATCTTCCGTCTTCGAAACGAAGCCCCAAGCGCCTCCCTTAATGGAATTGCGCAGGACATCGTGCGAACGTTCACCGGTGTAGATGATGATCCGCGTCTGCCACTTTTCCTGTTTGATGCGGGCAAGCACAGCGCCGCCGGTCATGTCAGGCAGCGTCCAACCGACAACAGCAATCTCGACCGGCTTCATCTTCAGGGCGTTGATCAGTCCCTCGCCGGTTGAATGAATTCCGCAGACGGTGAAGCGTCCATCCCGTGCGATCAGTGCGTCGAGACCTGCACGTACGACCGGATTCTGATCGGCGATCGTGACCTCGATCTTGGCGGTCATCCGGGCAGTGGTCTCCTAGACGAGGATGTTGGTTCGAACGCGCGCAGCTCAGCGGTGCTCGCGGGGCATTGCTTTCTAGAGGATACCTACCGAACTCTTCCTGGTCCGCCAAGCACGCAAATTAATGATGTAAATCAATAGCTTATGTCGGGCGTCAGGAACTTAGAGCGCTCGCATACGATTAAAGACCAGAAAAGTTGCGTGTTGCAGGTGCCGTGTTGCAGGTAAAATGACGACTCGTGGCCCCGATAAAAATTGGGGTCGTCGAACGCACCAGGGCGGCGCGCACAGACCGCGCTTCAGCGGGCGGACGCCGGCGTTCATAAAAATCCGCCGCTAACAGAGCTGTCGCAATCAGCCCCGCACAACGGGACTTCGGTCGCGCGTTCGTGCTTCGAAACGTTTCCATACGAATCTCCACGGTGAGAAGGAACGTTTCTGGCGACGGGGGCACAGCGATAAAAAAATTTGAATCGGCGTCGACGTATGTCGGCCGTTCCGAAGCGGTGGCCCGAGCGATGCCCGCTTGAGCGTGGTGACCCCGACAGGATTTGAACCTGTGACCTACGGTTTAGGAAACCGTCGCTCTATCCAACTGAGCTACGGGGCCAGTTCTCGCTTTCCAGCAGTGAGCCGCCGGGAGCTGACCGCTTTCGCGGTGCGCCGGAAAGCTATGCGGTGAGCGTCGGCGCAGGTCAAGCGCGGGGGTCATGACGATTTTGCGGCAGGCAAATCTTGGGCACGGCCGCGGCTCGAGGCCGCTTCAGGCGCCTTCCGCAGGGCCCGCGCACTCGGCAGGCCGCAAAAGCGGGCTGTTGCCGTTTCATGCCTTGGCGAAGGCGGCCGGAAGGCGAATGCGGGATCCGGGATGAGGGCCGCCCGCGGCTACATTGCTGGTGCGCGCGACACCACTGCTACCCCAGAGGCCGCCGCGAGCAAGAGCATGCTGGCCGCGGTGAAGGCTCTTCGGACACGCTCGCGACGAAGATACGAAATGCCCAAAATGCCTCCTTTTCAAAATACTTAACGTAGTCGAGAGTATGGTGCTGCTGCGGTAAAATTCGCTGGCTGGTGGGGATAGACGGTGGGCCAGGCTGTGTCTCAACAGGACAAGGCCTTCAAATTTGCCCCCGTTTTGCGGCGTTGCTCGGCGGCTGATACGTGAGGGGAATATTCTGATGAGAAAGATTTTGTCTGCGTTGGTCGTGGCGCCGTTATTGTCACCGGCAGGCGTTGCAATGGCGCAGAGCCTTCCGAATGAAGTGAAGCCTATCGGCAATCTGAGCAGCCCCTATAACCTCATCATCCCGAACTACGTTGAAAAGCCGCTCCCGTCGTCCTGGGAGGGCTTCTACTGGAAACCGACGCTCGGCTTTAACACCCTGTCATTCAGCACCAGTGGCGGCCGGCTGAGGGACGCTGACGGCATCACGCTCGGAGCCTCGGGCGGATACGATTTCCGCTACAATGACTTCATTTTCGGACCTACGGCCGACTTGAGCTACGATTTTCTGTATGGCGACAGCTCCCGCATAGACGGCACCTCCGGATACAAAGGCCACGTCGATTTCGACGGCTCCGTCGGTGGCAGGCTGGGATATTTGTTGTGGGATCGCACCCTGGTCTACGCGACCGGTGGCTACGCCTTCGCCAATTTGGAAGTCAGGAATGGCTCTCTCGGCGCCAGCGATTCCAATATGCTGTCCGGATGGACTGCCGGCGGCGGCATTGAGTATCTTTGGAACGACAATAACAGCCTGCGCTTCGAATATCGGCGCGTCGAGTTCTCCAGCGAGAGTTTCGATTCACTGCCAGCTGGCCGCGACGAGGTGGGAGCCTCGATGAATAAGTTCAGCTTCGGCTTCGTCCACCGCTTCTGAGCGCTCGAAAGCGCGATCAAAACCGAAGTTGCCCGCCAATTCGGTCGTCGTTCTTGGCGGGCGGCCCGGCTTATGATTTCTATTCAGCATGGCGAGGCGATGGGCGGCATATGTGTTCGGCGCGGTGGGACTACTTGTTCCGCCTTGCCTTATGGCACAGCCCTCTGCGTCTCCTACACCGTGCACCCTAGAGCCCGGCCCCATTCGAACCGTGACGCGGATCGTCGACGGCGAAACAATCATTCTCGATGACGGTAAAGCCGTCCGGCTGATCGGCGCACTCGCGCCCAGGGCACGCGACGCCAACGCCGCTCAGGGGGCGTGGCCTCCGGAAACCGACACCATCAAGGCGCTATCGGATCTGGTCCTCGCGAAGAAGGTCAAACTCGCGTTCGCGGGCCGTCATATCGACCGCTACGGGCGGACGCTCGCGCACGTTTTCGTGGATGATCACGGACGGCAGGCCTGGGTGCAGGGAGCGCTGCTCGCCAAAGGCTTCGCCCGCGCCTACGGGTTTCCCGAAAGCTTTGCCTGCTCGGCTGAGCTTCTCGCGCATGAAGCGGAAGCGCGGGAGAAGCGGTTAGGGCTTTGGAATAACGGCGTCTATCGCACCTTACCCGCCGACCGTGCAGGCGAAGTGATGAAGCTGCGCGGCAAGTATGTTCGCGTCACCGGCACTGTCGTTTCCATCGGCCGCACGAAAAGCGCGACGTACATCAACTTCAGCAACGACTGGCAAACGGATTTCACCGCGCGCGTCGACAGACAAGTTCTTGCTGCAAATCCCGAGTTCGACCGCGCCCTCGATGGCCTGACGGCCAAGACCGTCGTCGTGCGCGGATGGATCGAGCGGCGGAATGGCCCGATGATCGACATTGCCGATCCTTCCCAGCTTGAAATACCGGGGCCGCTGGGTGCTCCTGCCATTGTCAGCGATCAAAGCCCGTTGAACCCGCTCATTTCGGTGCGAGGGCCGGGCGGTCCGATCTGAAGATGATGATGGAGCCCAAAAGAGTTGCGCCCGGCCCCGCCGGAAGGTGCGGAACCGAGCGCTGTAATTTGTAGGCGTCTGCGTTTCAGTCTCAGGCGGCTTCGCCGACCGACTCGCCTTCAGCCAAGCGACGTCCCTTGGCGCTCTTCGAAAGGATCTCGGTGATCCTCTGAACGGCGCCACGATCGTCAAGCTTCTCGACAGCCGCGAGTTCGCGCGCCATGCGGTCGAGCGCGTCCTCATAGAGCTGACGTTCGGAATACGACTGCTCGGGCTGAGCTTCAGAACGATAGAGATCGCGTACGACTTCGGCGATCGCAATCAAATCACCGGAGTTGATCTTCGCGACGTACTCCTGCGCCCTGCGGCTCCACATCGTGCGCTTGATGCGCGCGCGGCCCTTCAACGTTTCCATCGCCTTCTTGACGAGAGCTTCGTCCGCCAGCTTGCGCATTCCGACGCTTGCGAGCTTGCCGGTCGGCACGCGCAGCGTCAGCTTCTCCTTGTCGAACGTGATGACAAAGAGTTCGAGCGACATGCCCGCGATTTCCTGCTCCTCGATGCCGACGATGCGGCCGACGCCGTGGGCGGGGTAGACGACGAATTCGTTGGCCTTGAAACCGTGACGCTGGCTAACCGGCTTCTTCTGCGCGGCCAAGATCTGGCGGGCAGCTGCAGCCTTTTCAGCAATTGCCTTCGGCGTGACGGGCTGCTGGGCGGGAGCGACCGGCGCCGTCAGCTTCTGGCTCGCCGCTTTGTGCGCGTTAGCCGGAACGGCAACAGTGCGCTGCGGCGCGGGCGCAGCCTTGGCAGCGAGATGGGCAGTTGCAGGCGTATGCGGGAGCGGTTTTTTCAAAACGGACGTGGCCTCGATCTTAGGCGCCGCCTTTGCAGGCGCCGCGGTTACTGGAACTGATTTCTTGACCGGCTTAGCAGCGGCCGGCTGAGCTACCTTCGCCTTGACGGGAGCTTCGGTTTTCGGCTTAGCAGGATGCTTCGCGGCGGCCTTGGTGGCGCTCGTGGTGGACTTCAGAGGAACGGTTTTTTTCGCGGCGTTTTTCGCTGCGGACTTGGGGACGACCGGAGCTTTTTTCTTCTGAGCCATATCGATCTCTCACTCTCGCATACTGGGCCTCGCCGGACGGGTCGGCTCGGCCGTCAGTCCACCCTGTGGGGGCAGAGCATCAGTGTTGCGGACAAATGTTGCATCCGAACAACATGCGCGCATTGATCCGAACCTCCTTTGTCGGGAAGCCGTTCCCCTGCGCGCTCATTTGTGGCCTAGCTTTGCAAATCCTGTCCGACTCTGAAGTGGCCCAGCGACGCCCCATAACGCCTTATAAGAAGCTGCCCATCAGAGCGAGGCAGCCCCTGTTTGTTCGCGGCCGTTCCGGATTTGTGCAGACTTAACGCCATCACAACTGACCCTAACACAGTTTTGGGGGTAAATGAAGGGCGGCGTTCTGAGACAATCTGGTCGAGATTAAGACATTCTTTAAAATACTGCGCAATTCCAATGCCTTATCCTGGAATTGCTCCGGACGGGTTTAATCCGCCGCTGGAAAGCAACTTTTAGTCGCCAGAACCCGGGTTCGGAGAAAAATATTTCTCGAACTTTCCGGTCTCGTCCTTGACGGCTTCGGCTTCGGGAAGGGCCGGCTTCTTGGCCGTGATGTTCGGCCAAACTTCCGAATACTGCCGGTTGAGCTCCATCCATTTTTCCAAGTTCGGCTCGGTGTCCGGCTTGATGGCGTCGACCGGGCACTCGGGTTCGCAGACGCCGCAGTCGATACACTCGTCAGGATGGATGACGAGCATATTCTCGCCTTCATAGAAGCAGTCTACGGGACAGACCTCGACGCAATCGGTGTACTTGCATTTAATGCACTTCTCATTGACGACGTAGGTCATTCGGAATCCTGGTCCATCGAAGACGATCGATTGACGATTGGGGCACGACGCTCCCCAACCCGGCGGCTCGATCTAGCGGCGCCTTTATTAGCATAGGCATTACGGCTGCCTAGGTGGACGGGGCGTCACAGTTCACCTTCTGCCCCGCAACTTGTCCAACTGCCGTCGCTCGAGCTTCGTCGGCCTACCGGCCCCTTCGGAGCGCAAAGCCTGCTGCGGATCCGCTTCGGTCCGCTCGTTTTCCCCTTCAGTTGTCGACGTGCTGCGCTGCGGTGCAGGTGCAAGATCACGGTAGAGCATCACCGCTTCGGAGGATGGGCCACGCCGCGTCCCAATACCGAGGATTTCGATACTGAGGACGCGTGGCCCGAGTGAAAGCGTGAGGACATCGCCCGGCCGGACGATCGTAGCTGTCTTATATACCTTTTCGCGATTGATGCGGACTTTCCCGCGCTCAATTAACGCCTGCGCCAATGTCCGGGACTTGGCAATCCGTGCAAACCAAAGCCATTGATCGATGCGCTGAACGGACCCTGGAGCCGCGTCAGGCATGATGTCAGGTCGAGCCGGAGCCTTCGCTCCGCTTCTCCATTTGAGCTTTCAGCGCAGCGAGGGCGGCGAATGGCGACGATGAATCGGCTGCTGCTGATTTCGGCGGCGCCGCGGTGATCACTTGCGGCGACCGGCGTTCTTCGCGGCGGCCATTTTGATTGTCGTCGCGGCGCGGACGGTTCGAATTGTCTTTCCTTGCGCCCTGGTCCGGGCGACGATCCCCACCGCCTTTGCGGCCTTCGAAGCGCGGGCGTTCGCCGCGATTTTCCTGGCGCTCGGGACGACGGTGACGCTGATGCTCGGCGCGATCGTTACCGGCCGGCGTTTCCGAGGCCTGAGCTTCGGAATTTGCCGTCGTGGACGATGCCGCGTGCGGCACGCCTCCTGCGGCGGGCCTATTGGAATGCGGGCGCTGGTGGCGGTTCTGGCCGCCCTCGCGACGCGGCCCGTCCCGGCGCTCAGGCCGCTGGTGCCTGCGCGGCCGCCAGATCTCTTCAAATTTCTCCGCCTCGGGAGCCGGAGCCTCGGCCAGAGCGGCGTCTGCTGCCGGCGTTTCCGCTGCGGACTGCTCATTCGCGAGGGCTTCGGCCGACGGCTGCGCAGCGGCATCCTCAGCGGTGGTCGCGGGCGCGTCCGAAGACGCTTCAGCTACGGCAGCTTCGCCCTCACCGGATTTCGCTTCGCCGTCGGCGGTCGCTTCAGGCGATGAGCTTGTTTCCGTTGCTGCGGGCGCAGGTGCGGCGGCCGCGATCGGGCGCTTCTCGAGCCGGAAGCCTAGCGCCTTCAAAACTTCGCTCAGTTCGTCGACGGAACACCCGAGGATCGACATCATGTCGTCGGTCGCTCTGAAGCCGCCGTCGCCGGTCGACCCTTTGGGAGGGGCTTCGGTTTTGCCGGGGCCTGAGCGCCAGGCGAGCAGCGGCCTGATCAGATCGGCGAGCCGCTCGAGGATATCGAGGCGAATGGCGCGCGGGCCGCAGAGATGGAAACCGTGGGCGCGATAGAGTGCTTCCGGCGTTGCCGGATCGACCGCAACACTTGTCAGGCCGGGGCGCGGAAGTTGCGGCGTCGTCCCTGCGGGTGTCGGGTTCTTCAGAAGCCAAAGCGTCGCCGCGAGGTCGGCCGGCGCGGGCTTCAGCATGAGCGGGAAGAAGATATTGAAGGCGCCGAAACGCAGCCCGAATTTGCGGAGTTCGGCTCGCGCCGCCTGATCGAGTGCGTTGATCTCGTTCGCGACCGTCTCGCGCTTCAATGCGCCGAGACCTTCCTTGAGCTGGAAGGCGATGCCGCGCGCCAAGCCCTGCAGCTCCGTGCTGCGCGACATCTCAACGAGGGGCTTCAATTTATCGGCGATCGTGTCATCGAGCCACGTTTTGAGACGCGCTTGGACTTTCTCGCGATCGGCTTCGCTCATCGCATCGTCGGCGAGGAGCGTTAGGCCCGGCTGCAACGGATCTTCGCTACGTTCGAGCTTCGCAAGCTCGTCCTCGCGCCAAATGATGCTGCCGGTGCGCGTCAGTTTGAACGCTTCGTTCTGAGCCGCAGCGACACGGCGCGCACGCATGCCAAGCTCGCGCGTTACGACCTGCATTGCCGCCTGACGCGTCGCTTTCTCGTGGATGCCGTCGCCAGCCGCATCGAGGGTGAAGCGGAAGCCTTTGAGGCGTCCCACGAAGTGATTTTCGACAGTGATTGCGCCATCGTCTGCGATGTCGGCTGTCAACTCGTCTTTGTCTCGCATGCCCTTCATCAAAGCGCTCGTCCGCCGATCTACAAATCGTTGAGTTAGACACTCATGCAGAGCATCGGACAGGCTGTCTTCGATGGCCCTTGTCCGTTCCTGCCAGTGTTGTGGGTCGCCCAGCCAATCGGGACGATTGGCGACGAATGTCCAGGTCCGGATGTGCGCGATACGGTTCGCAAGCGTATCGATATCGCCGTCGGTGCGATCGGCCAACGAGACCTGCTTGGAGAACCAATCTTCGTCGATACGATTGTTGCCGCTCGTCAAATGCCGGTAGATATTGCCAACCAGTTCGGCGTGGCTCTGGCCGGAAATCTTCCTGTAATCGGGAACCTGACAGACGTCCCACAGCAGGGCCACGCGATCGCGGTTCGTCGCGATATCGGTGATTTCGCGATCGGCCGTCAAAGCTTCGAGCGCGGCGACGTCATCGGCCGTGCGCGCCCGCGTCAAGCGCTGCTCGCGCGGCAGTTCGCGAAGCGACGCGTGCAGAGCGTCGAGCGACGAGAAATTGAGCTCGCGGCTACGCCATTGCAGTGTCTTGACGCTATCGAAGCTATGGGTTTCGAGGCGTTCGACCATATCGGCGTCGAGACCGTCGGCCCCGCCTGTCACGCCGAAGGTGCCGTCATTCATATGACGGCCGGCGCGGCCGGCGATCTGGCCGATCTCAGCGGGCGTCAGATTGCGATGATTGTAGCCGTCGAACTTGCGAAGAGCAGAGAACGCGACGTGATCGACATCGAGGTTCAGACCCATGCCGATGGCGTCGGTCGCGATCAGGAATTCGACGTCGCCGGATTGATAGAGGGCGACTTGCGCGTTGCGCGTCCGGGGAGACAGCGCACCGAGGACGACCGCCGCTCCGCCGCGCTGGCGACGGATCAATTCCGCGAGCGCATAAACTTCCTGCGCCGAAAAAGCGACGATCGCGGTGCGCGAGGGAAGACGCGTGATCTTCTTCTCGCCGCTGTACGTCAGCTTCGAAAGCCTAGGCCGCGAAATGAAGTTGGCGCCCGGAATGAGATCGCTGATCGCCTCGCGCATCGTCTGCGCGCCGAGGAGCAGTGTTTCGGACCGGCCGCGGGCATGCAGCAAGCGATCTGTGAAAACGTGGCCCCGTTCAGGATCACCACACAGCTGGATTTCGTCGATCGCGAGGAAGTCGACGTCGATGTCGCGCGGCATCGCCTCGACGGTCGAGACCCAGTAGCGCGCGCGCTCCGGCTTGATCTTCTCCTCGCCGGTGATGAGCGCGACCTTGTCCGCCCCCACCCGCTGCTTGATTTTGTCATAGACTTCGCGCGCGAGCAGTCGCAGCGGAAGGCCTATCATGCCGCTTTCGTGGCCGAGCATCCGCTCAATTGCGAGGTGCGTCTTGCCGGTATTCGTTGGTCCGAGCACCGCGGTCACGTTTCGGATGCGGGCCTCGAGATCACTTGCCATGTCGTACTTGACTCCGATCGAGCCCTGGCATTGCAGAGGAGGGCCAAGAGATCAAGGGTTATTCGGCCCCTCTGCGAAGGGTATCGGGTCGCGCAACCGGCGTCCCAGGCGTATTATTGCTTCAGCGCTATCTGCTGATTGTTCGCGGCGGTGATGTTAATCGTATCAATCGTCATTACGGCGGGGCCTATGCTCGATGGGACCGTCACCCGGTAAGGCACATATATTCCGGCCGCAGGCACGGCGCGCAGCGCGATCTCAATATGGTCGTAGTCGATCCAGGGATTGACGAAGTCCTTGGGCTTATGGCCCGCGATCGGAACATATTTTACCTGGCAAACCACAAGTTCGGGCGGCTGGCCCGAGGGTTGCTTCTCCTTGAGCGGTTCGCGTCCCTTTAAAGACAAGCGAAGATCGTAGCGCGCCTTGCCATCGAAAACGGGGATGGTGCGATTGCACGCATCTGCGGCATTGGCGTTCGAGATCGCGAGCGTCGCTCCCATGGGATCGAAGACGTTCTGGAGGTTTTCCGGCTTCAGCTTGACTGCTTCCGCGGACGGCGACTTGTTGGGGACGAGCGCCACCGAAACAACGCGGGTGCCATCGAAGCTGAGCTTCACGGAGGTCGTTTTCGACTTCGTCTTGGTGCTCATCTCGAAGCTTGCGGGCCGAGGGCCGCCGGACGTCTCGACCGAGCCGCTGCCGATGAAATTTCCCGCCCATTTGAAGGCGCCGAACAGCGCCGAGATATCGGTCTTGCCGTTCGCCGTATACGATTTACCGTCGTAGTGGGAGTTGAACCGGTATTTCCCGACGTTGAAGCCATTGAACGAAAGCCGGTAAACTGCGTCAACCTCGCTCGGGTAGGCCGCGTCGCCCGCCTTGGCGGCCTGAAGCGGCAAAACCGCTGCCGCAGTCAGCAGAAAACAGCAAAAAGCGCCATGTCTCGTGGCCCCCGCACGCGAATTCGACATCGTTCTTCCCTGCAATCCCCTTAGGCAACCCGGTGGTAGGGCGGATTTGCGACGAATGTTGGACTTCGAGTACCCTTAGAACCCTGTCTTGACGTGCGTCCAGCATGTCCATTATACAGCTGGCGAAACCCCGTAGGCTCTGCTTGCGGGGCACAATTTTTTGCTGCAATAGCAGCCTTTAGATCAACCGCGCTCGTAAAAAGCAGCGGGCATAGGAGAGAGTTATGACCAGGCGCTGCGAGCTGACGGGGACTTTGCCCCTCTCAGGCAACCTCAGAAGCCACGCTGAAAACAAGACGAAGCGCACGTTTCGTCCGAATTTGCACGTCGTGACCTTGCTGAGCGATGTTCTCGGCCGGAAAGTCCGTTTGCGCGTTTCGGCCCGGGCTTTGAAGTCCGTCGAACACCGCGGCGGCCTCGATGCTTTCCTTCTGAAGGCTGACAACGACGAGCTGTCGCCGACCTGCCTCAAGCTGAAGCGCGAAATTCAGAAAGCGCAGGCTTCGAAGGCCGAGACCAGCAAGGCTGCCTAAAGCGGCCTATCGCCCTTTAGCCGATATTCAGCCCGGCGCCCTTAACCCGGCGGCCGGGCTTTCGCTTGCTCTTCGTCCTTCAGGACGAACTGCAATAGCAGCGTGCGCTGCAGCACCTTATTGAAGTTGTCGTCCGAGATCGTCGTGGCGCGTGACGGCGGCGAGATCACGTTTGATAACATGTCGGTCGCTGACGCTCCGATCATCACCGAGGCGGACCCACGATTTCGCGAGGCAACAAGTAAACGTCAGGGGGCGGTCGTTGAATGTCGTGAGAACGTAGGCAAAGGCTCCATTAGAGGCCGCGCGCGGAGCAATCATACATGCTGATTTTTAGCCGCCGCAGCTCATGGTCTTGCCTCGCATTAACGCGCGACGCGGCAGATAGGCATCTCGAAGCAAAATAGCTGGCTTCTCAACGGCGAAATATAATAGCGCCGTTCCCGCCATGGTGAAGGTCGCCGCCGCCGGCCAGTAAATGATCGAGTTGCCCGCCGCCAGCGAGATTGCGACATGGATGGCCAACGGGTGAACCAAGTAAGCCGAGTACGACGATAGAGCTACGGCCGACCAAGGGACCCAACCGCCGTCGTCGCTCTTTCTTGTGCTAGTAGCAACCAGTACTGCGGCGAAGACTATCGAGACGAGCAGTGGCCACAGAGCAAAACATGTAGGGCCGCCGATCATTCGGATTGCGATCAGACCGCCGATAGTCGCTGCTAATGTCGGAAGCGCTGAAGACGTCAGCTGACCGTAGCTGCGTGGTGAATGAATGGCGATAAAGCTCAGTGCGAATCCCATGACGAGGCCGTCGAGCCGTAAGTGCGTTGCCGTCTGGATGTAGCCGAAGTCCATCGCCGGGTGCCGGTTCCATTCTAGCCATCTGCACAACGGTGAGACAGCCAGTAAACCTATGCACGTGATCCAAAAATAGCGGCGCGCAGTCAGGGCAAATAGAGCGCCTGCCAGCAACGGAGCGACAAGGTAGAAGTGCTCTTCAACACATAGCGACCAGCTGACAAGGAAATAGGGAATTCTCTCGTCGTAGTTTTGGAGAAACAGCAAGTAGCCTGGATCAAATGGTTCGCCTCTCGAAAAACGCACCGCTCCCCACGATAGTGCAAGCGCAACAAAATACGGAGGCAGTGTTCGCAACCAGCGCCGCCCCCAAAAGCGCGCGATGTTGACTTGGCCATCCAATTGCATCTCGCGCCAATACAGGCCGCCAATGAGCCAACCGCTGAGAACGAAAAACAGGTCGACGCCGTATTGGCCATACGTTGTTACCAGAGACAGCGTTGGCAGTGGTACCGGCGACATTTGAACTGAGTGATAAATGACGACCGAGAGAAGCGCGCAAGCTCTCAGCATATCGAGAGCAGCCATTCGCGAAGGATGAGATCTCGGTATGGAATGGTTTTTCGGCAATATCTTCATTCGCCCCACCCCCCTCGCCAAGGCGGGCGATAAAATCGCCGGGCATGCGCACATTGATCGTGTTCAAGGGTGCGGCGCCTGTCAAGGCGAAGTAGCCAGATAGCCCGTTATTGAACGGGATTCTGGCAAGGGCTGGCACCCTTAACCCGGCGGCCGGGCTTTCGCTTGCTCTTCGTCCTTCAGGACGAACTGCAATAGCAGCGTCCGCTGCAGCACCTTATTGAAGTTGTCGTCGGAGATCATCGTAATCAGGATTTCTCCCGTCTTGAGGCGCGCGACGGCGAGACCTTCCATGTTGTCGATCTGATCATTCATATCGGCTTCGATCAGTATCTCGCCTTCGGATGTGTGATCGGGCCTGAGGTCATCGGGCGCGATGCGCCTCAGACGCATCTTGACGCCTTCCAACCAGCGAAAGCGGCGTTCCAGTACGAAAAGCGTTCCGTCATCGAGGCTCGAAATGTCGGTAACGTCGTAGTCGCCGATGTTTTTCAGATGGATGGTTCGCGGGCCGCTTGCCGTCCAAAGCCATCCGGTGTGATTGCGGGACGGATCGTAGAGCCGTTCTGAGAACGCGACTGGAGCGCCCTTATAGGGGCCGCCCTTCATGACAGTCAGTGCTTCGAGGCCCTGATTGGAGTGCATTTTTCTGGCGCCCGCTGGCAGCTTGAGATTTCCGCGGTCCGCCGACAGACCCGCAGGCGTCAAGTCGTAGCGCTCGATGCGATGTCTTCCTTCGAAACCGATGAGAACCGAACCTCGCTCTAAGGTTCCGCTTTCAAGGGCGATCGATTCAGAATCGTGGTCACGGCCCCTCCGAATAGGTGGCCCCGCCGTCTCCCGAAGCGGACCGATGCGGGCGTTCGTTATTCCGGCTGGGTGAGTGCCGTCGTAAACAAGCGTTCCGGTCAGCCACTCGCCGGCGTCTGAAATCGAAACAAATGTCTTTGCATGGTCGTCCATCAGGAGGGCCGACCAGCCGCCGAATTGCGGCGCGGGCGACGTCAACTGCAGACCGCCGCGGAACGTCACCTTGGCGAGGGGCTTATCGGCTTCGAAGCGCTTGAACGACGTGATACGGCGGCTTTCAACGACGATCGGTCCAGGTTTGAGCTTCGAGATGTCCGGCTTGTCATCGGCTGTTGCTGCTCCAGCCGTGAAGCCAACAAGCGCAACGACAAAACCGCATTGCGCCACGGCGAAGCCGATGCGTCGAAAGCTGTTCAGCGACAAGCGTCGACCCTCAATGAGCGCGTGCGTACCGGCGCCGCGCCGCGACCGGCTCGTCGGCGTCAGGCTTTTCCTCAAACAGTTCGACGAGTTTTTCGGTCATCGCGCCAGCGAGCTCCGAGGCATCCGTAATCGTGACGGCGCGCTGGTAGTAGCGCGTCACGTCATGTCCGATGCCGATGGCGATGAGTTCGACCGGCGAATGCGTTTCGATCTCGTGGATGACCTGGCGAAGATGCTGCTCGAGATAACTTCCGGAATTCACCGAAAGCGTCGAATCGTCGACAGGCGCGCCGTCCGAGATCATCATCAGGATGCGGCGCTGCTCGGGGCGATTGACGATGCGGGAATGCGCCCAAGCCAGCGCTTCGCCGTCGATGTTTTCCTTGAGCAAGCCTTCGCGCATCATCAGGGCGAGCGCGTTCTTCGAGCGGCGCCACGGCGCATCCGCCGTCTTGTAGATGATATGACGGAGATCGTTGAGGCGGCCCGGCGACGGCGGTTTTCCTGCCGCAAGCCATTCTTCGCGCGACTGTCCGCCCTTCCAGGCCTTCGTCGTGAAGCCGAGAATTTCGACTTTGACGCCACAACGTTCGAGCGTGCGCGCGAGGATATCGGCACAGCACGCCGCGACCATGATGGGCCGTCCGCGCATCGATCCTGAATTGTCGAGCAGCAACGTTACGACCGTGTCGCGGAAATCGGTATCGCGCTCGCGCTTGAAGGACAGCGCGCCTGTTGGATCGGTGATGATACGCGTCAGCCGCGCGGCATCGAGCTGGCCTTCCTCGAGATCGAAATCCCAGCCGCGGTTCTGCTGCGCCAAGAGACGGCGTTGCAGCTTGTTGGCAAGCTTTGCGACGGCCGCCGAGAGCGTCTTCAATTCCTTGTCGAGAAACGCGCGCAGCCGTTCGAGTTCTTCCGGCGTCGACAGATGATCGGCGCCGACCTCTTCGTCGTAAGCGTGCGTGAAAACTTTGTAGCCGAAGGCTTCCGGGTTATCGAGAACGGTCATGTTCGGACGCCACGGTGCGGGCGTCTCGTCGTCGTTCAAATCGCCTTCGTCGAGGTCTTGCGGTTCGGTCTCGCCCGACTCCATCGTCTCCTCGGATTCCGAAAGGTCACCTTCGGAGAGCTGCTCCTCGCTCTGCTGATCCTGGCCTTCGGACGCGTCTTCGCTCTTGTCGCTCGAATCTTCGGCGCCGCCCTCGGCTGCGCCCTCGTCGCTCTCCTGCTCTTCGTCCTCGGACTGCGGCTGGTCGTTCTGATCGACCATTTCGAGGATCTTCAAAAGATCGCGGATCTGGCGGCCGAACTGCTCCTGGTTTTCGGAGAGAGTCTCGAGCCTGCTCAGAAGCTTGCCGCCACGAGATTCGATCAGCGGCCGCCAGACGTCGACGAGACCTTTCGTCGAAGGCGGCGGCGCCTGGCCGGTGATGCGTTCGCGAATGAGCAATGCAAGCGCGTCTTCGAGCGGCGCTTCGGCGCGCGTGCTGACGGTGCGAAAACGGCCATGGCTATAATGGTCTTCGAGGCGGGCCGTCAGGTTCGACGCCATTCCCGGCATGCGAGCCGATCCGACCCCTTCGACGCGCGCGCGTTCCGCCGCTTCGAACACCGCGCGTGCGGGACCTGCCGATGGCGCGATACGGCGATGGAGCTTGGCGTCATGGCAGCCGATGCGCAGCGCCAAGCTATCGGCCCAGCCGCGCGTCAGCGCGATGTCCTTCGCGGACGGGGCGCGCGGCAGGTCGGGAATGTGCACGGCCTTGCCAGCGATATCGCCCTTGCCCGGGCCGAAATCGACCTCGACCTCGCTGTCGCCGGCAATGGCACGGACAGCAGGCCCGAGAACTCGCTTCAACGGTTCGGATGGGGCTTCGCGGCGTTTGGTCGGAAGTGTCATGAACGGCCCAGAGTAACGGCCTCGATCAATCGGTCAGCTCAGCGCAACGTTTGCCGTGCTCTCGGGCAGCTCTTCGCCGAAGCAGCGCTGATAGAATTCAGCGACCAGCGGCTTTTCGAGATCATCGCATTTGTTGAGGAACGTGACCCGGAAGGCGAAGCCGATGTCGCCGAAGATCTCGGCGTTCTCGGCCCACGTCATCACGGTGCGCGGGCTCATCACCGTCGATAGATCGCCATTGATGAAGGCAGATCGCGTCAGATCCGCGACGCGGACCATGTGCGAGACCTGCTTGCGCTTGGCTTCCGTCTTGGCGAACGACTTGACCTTCGACAGCACGATCTTTGCTTCATCGTCATGCGGAAGATAGTTCAGCGTCGCGACGATCGACCAGCGGTCCATCTGACCTTGGTTGATCTGCTGCGTGCCGTGATAGAGGCCGGACGTATCGCCGAGACCGATCGTATTCGTCGTTGCGAAGAGACGGAATGCCGGATGCGGGCGAATGACCTTCGACTGATCGAGAAGCGTCAGCTTGCCCGACACTTCGAGCACGCGCTGAATGACGAACATGACGTCGGGCCGGCCGGCGTCGTACTCGTCGAACACGAGCGCGATGTTGTTCTGCAGCGCCCAAGGAAGAATGCCTTCGCGGAACTCGGTGACCTGCTTGCCTTCCTTCAGCACGATCGCGTCCTTACCGACGAGATCGATGCGCGAGACGTGGCTATCAAGGTTGACGCGGACGCACGGCCAATTGAGGCGCGCCGCCACCTGCTCGATGTGGGTCGACTTACCGGTGCCGTGATAACCCTGGATCATCACGCGGCGGTTATGCTTGAAGCCCGCGAGGATCGCGAGGGTCACGTCCCGGTTGAAGAGATAGTCGGGATCGAGATCCGGCACGTGCGCATCAGCCTGCGAATAGGCCGGAACCTCCAGATCGCTGTCGATATTGAATACTTGGCGGACAGACAGTTTCATGTCCGGAAGGTTGGCGACTGGCGCGCCGGCCGCGCTAGATGACGTGCGCATTTCCATGGAGTTCCCGATCATATCGCCCAGTTGCCGCGTGCGCCTCCGAACAGGTGCAACTCCTGTCGGGTGCACTCGGTTCAAAGGCTCGGAGGATTAGACCAGGCCAGATTGCTTCAAGTAATTATAGGCTTGGAGGATTTCGCGCAACTTTTCCTCAGACCGGCTATCTCCGCCGTTGGCATCGGGATGGTGCATCTTCACCAATTCCTTAAAGCGCGTCTTGATATCTTGGGGTGTCGCCTCGTTGCCGAGGTCCAGAACGCGAAGCGATTTCTGTTCCAATGGCTTCAGCTGGCGGCGAAATGCGGTCGCGGCCGTCGCTGTGCGAGACGAGCGGGCTTTCCGGTTCGTTCGCTGCGTAGCGTTTACGCGGGCCTCGGCATCGGCCGTTCTTGCCTCGTCGCGCGCGCCGTTAGCCCAGGCATTTGCGCCGGTCTTCCAGGTAGGGCGGTGACCCGTCAGCGCGTCCTTGCGGAAATTGCTGACCTCGGTGTCGCTCATACCCTCGAAGTAGTTGTACTCTTGATTGTACTGGCGCACGTGGTCAATGCAGAAGCTGAAAAACTCGTTGTCGCGTCCGCGGCCCTTCGGCGCCTTGTGGCCGCCGGGCTTATCGCACCCCTTCCATTGGCAAACGGGCGCGCGCTCTTCCTTCTTGGCGCCTTGGCGCTTCGAGGAGACGCGGATGCTGTCGAAGTATTTCGATTCCAGTTTCATTGTCTGAATTATGAGGGTTGGCGCGGCCAGAAACAAGGCGGCAAGAAAACTCTTGATTTCTGTCCCGACTGTGCGGTCAATCCCTTAATAGGCCCTTTCGGCGCCCATCGCGGTTCTGCCGTTCAGAACATTTTCTTTAAGAGACAAAAATGTCGGTTACGGGTCGAGTTCGAGAAAAGCTTATGATCGCGCTTCGTCCGACGCGGCTCGACGTTATCAATGAGTCTGAGCTGCACGCCGGCCACCGCAATTCGCCTGGAACGGGCGACAGTCATTTTCGCATCCTCGTGGTCTCCGATGTCTTTGCGGGCAAGTCGCGCATCGAGCGTCATCGCCTCATCAACGAGTTGCTAAAGGACGAACTGGCCGGCGGCATTCACGCCTTGGCACTTTCGCCCCTCGCGCCCGGCGAACCTCTGCCGAAGGGCTAAGCGTCCAACGGTTGAAAATTCGTCACCGCGCAGGCCTCACGGCGCTCGATGCAACGGTTGCTGCGTCTGATTTGGACACCGGCTTGATGCGGATTGCCGTGATTTTATTGCGGCTTTTGCGCAAAATCTCAAATCTGTATCCGTGGAAGGTGAAGACCTGACCGGGTTCAGGGATCGTTTGGGCCTCGTGTATCACGAGCCCTGCAACGGTCGTCGCTTCATCGTCGGGCAGCTCCCAATCCAAATGGCGATTGAGGTCGCGAATTGCAACGGTGCCATCGACGTTGACGGTTCCATCCGACTGCATACGGATGTGGCTGTCGGGCATGTCGTGCTCGTCGGTAATCTGCCCGACGATTTCTTCGAGAATGTCTTCGAGTGTGATGAGACCTTGCACCTCGCCATATTCATCGACGACGAGCGCCATCTGCGTTTTCTTTTTCAGAAACTGATTGAGCTGGTCCTTCAGCGTTGTCGTATCGGGAACGAACCACGGCTCGGACGCCGACTTCATAATGTCGAGTTTATCGGGCTGCCAGTCGGTTCGCGACAACGCCTGCAGCAGATTTTTCGTATGCAGCACGCCAACGATATTCTCGGGCTCGTCCTTCCAGAGCGGTACGCGGGTATATTGCGAGCGCAGCACCAGATCGAGGATCTTGGCCGGCGGATCGTCGACGTCGATCGTTTCCATCTTCGTCCGATGGACCATGATGTCGGCCACCTGCAGGTCGCGCAGGTCGAGCACGCCGCCGAGCATCTCGGCATCGCCCTTGGCGACCGTGCCTTCTCTCGCCTGAAGATCGATGGTGCCGCGAATTTCCTCGTGCGCCGCGAGGATGTTCGCCTCGTCGTCGGCCTTGCCGGGCGTCCAGATTAGAATGCCGCGAACGACGAACTCAATCGCTTTCGTGAATGGCGTCAGGGCATAGATCAATACCTGCATGACGGGCGCCACAATGAGCGCAACGCGATCGGCGTAGGCGAGGGCGTAGGTCTTCGGAAGGACAGCGGCGAAGATCACGATCAGGATCGTGATGATGGCGGTCGCGTATGCGACGCCGACCTCGCCGTAGAGGTGCACCGCAATGTTGGAGGCGAGGGCTGCCGCCAGAACATCGACCAGCGTGTTTCCGAGCAGAACGGTGCCGATCATCTTTTCCGGCCGTGACAGCACCTTGTTCACGAGGGCGGCGGCCGTGTTGCCGTCTTCTTCGAGGGAGTGCATCCGCGCTCGGGACGCGGCCGTGAGCGATGTCTCGCTGCCGTTGAAGAATGCCGACAACACAATCAGCAGAAAGATGGCTGCCAAGCTTATGGCTATGGTCATGGTCGGGGTTCGCTGTTCCTGATCAGGGGAAGCAGCAGTCTAGCACATCAATCGGTTGCAGACGCTTAATATGCTCAGCGATCAATTTCCCGAGCGAGGAATGCCAGCACGGTTTCAGGCGGGACATCGCGGGAAACGAAGGCCTGTCCGATGTCGCGAACAAGAATGAACGCGAGCTTTCCGGCTTTAACTTTCTTGTCTTGCCCCATCAGCCTGAACAGCTCTTCGGGACTTGCCCGTCCGCCCGGAATATCGCCGATCTTCGTCGGAAGGCCCACGGCGCTCAGGTGCTTCGCTGCCCGCTCGGCGCGGCCTGCCGGACAGATCCCCAACTCCTCCGAGAGGCGGATCGCCAAGCACATCCCGATGGCGACGCCTTCACCATGCAAGAGGCGGTCGGAATAGCCGGTCCACGCTTCGAGCGCGTGGCCGAACGTGTGGCCCAGATTGAGCAAGGCGCGGTCGCCCGTTTCCGTCTCGTCGCGCGCGACGATCGCCGCTTTGGCCGCCACACTCGTTTCGATGGCCTGCGTCAGAGCCGGACCGTTGTTGCCGAACACGCTCTGCCAGTTGGTCTCGAGCCAAGTAAAAAATTCCGCGTCGCCCAGCAGACCGTATTTCGCGACTTCGGCATACCCAGCGCGCATCTCGCGCGGGGGCAGCGTCGTCAAAACGGCGGTGTCGGCGACCACGAGACTTGGCTGGTGAAATACGCCGATGAGATTTTTGCCTTGGGGCGTGTTGATGCCCGTCTTGCCGCCGACGGAGCTATCGACCTGGGCCAGCAGCGACGTCGGAATTTGAACGAAGCGCACACCGCGACGCAGGATGCCCGCCGCGAAACCGGCGAGATCGCCGATGACGCCGCCGCCGAAAGGCAGAACGAGATCGCCGCGTTCGAGGCCCATCTCCAAGAGCCGTTCCGAAAGCGATGCCAAATCGCGGAAGTTCTTCGTCGCTTCGCCGGGCTTCATGATCACGGAGCCCGCAAACATGCCTTGACTCTTCAGGCTTTCCTCTAGCGTCGCAAGATGGTGGCGGGCGACATTCTCGTCGGTCACGACACCGCATTTGACCTCACCGAAACGCGCCTTGAGAAGCGCGCCGGTTTCGCGAAGAATCCCGCGCGCGATCAAAACATCGTAGGAGCGATCGCCGAGTTCGACGTGCACCGTTCGCGATGGATTTGCATCCGCGGCGGATGTCGCTGGGAACTCCGTCCCGGCTGCGAGGCGGTTGATGATTTCGGTGACGATGACGTCATGGGGTTCGTCGCGGCTTTCAATCGTCATGTCGGCTTCAGCATATATTGGGTACCGTTGTTCAATCAGCTTTCGCATCGTGGCTTCGGGATTGCCGTCGCGCAGGAGCGGCCGGTGATCGCGCTTCGACACACGACGCATGAGGACCGGCAGTTCCGCGCGCAGCCAAACGGAAACAGCGACATCTTTGATGCGCAGACGCGTTTCCGGATTTATGAAGGCGCCGCCTCCGGTTGCGAGCACCTGCGGCCCGTTGCCGAGCAGCCGGGCGATCACCTTGCGCTCGCCGGCGCGAAAATGAGCCTCACCGTGATCTGCAAAAATCTCGTTGATAGTTTTGGCGGCGGCACGCTCGATCTCGTCGTCGGCGTCGACGAAGGGTAGATTGAGTTTTGTGGCCAGCCTTTTGCCGACCGACGACTTGCCGCAGCCCATGAGGCCGACCACGACGATCGGTCGCCCTCCGACGTTCTTTTTCGCACGCTCAATCGCTTCGGCTTCCATCATCCGAGGCTCAATACCGACGGGTTCGCCGAGTTGGTTGGTTTCTAGGCTGGTTTCTGGCGGTGGTTCGCGCGGCGGGATGGTCATTTCGGCGCCGTCATGCCACGAACCAAAAACGTTCGCAAATTGGAAACTCACTGGAAAGCCACAGCGAACCCCTACCATCTTGCCGATCCACGGAGGGGCTCTTCGGCAAAATACCATAATGAGTCATAATCACGCCCACAAAGATGTTCACCTAACGGCCGGGACGGGACACAGAAAATGCCGAGCCTTTTCCGGCTTTTATTCGTACTTTGCGCGCTGACGGCGCTGGTTCTGGGCAGCCTTTACGTGCTGGCGACCCGCTTTGAGCCGGAGCAGCAGACGATCAGCAAGCCCGTGCAGAATATCAAGATCCGGCGGTGAATGACGATGGTGTATGCACACCGAAGACTGACAGCGGCAGCCAAATGCCTTCTGGTGCTCCCGCTCCTTCCGCTCGCCGCCGCCACCGCGTCACTTCCAGCTTCCGCGCAGGATGCGCCCGCACCCGCGAAAAAGAAGAAAGCTGATCGGAACGACGCTTATTCGCCGCCGGCTGAACAGCGCACCTACCTGCAGCCGTCGGGCGGGCAGCCGTCGGGCCTGCAGTCGTCGGACGGGCCAGCGGGAAGCTCCGGCCGAGACGGTACGTGGGGGCAGCCGAACCCGGATAGCGTGGTGCAGCCGGATCCCGGTCGGGGCGGCCAATCTGGTCCGCAGAACGGCGTCGTACGCGGCGCCATCTTGCCGGGCGTCGAAAAAGACGAGCTTGCACCCGTCATGTCGGAGGACGGCTCCGGGTTGCCTTACGAACTGTGGGGCGGCATGGACGTCGCCGCGCTCGAGAAGCTGATCAGCACGATCGAGATCCCGCCGAGGTCGCCCGTTTTGCACGACCTGTGGAAGCGGCTGATCACTTCGCCCTCGCCCGGCGCCTCGAGTTCGGATTTCGCAGCACTGCGGCTCGAAGCACTTTACCGCTCGGGATTGGCGCGGGAAGCCGCTGCCGAAATCGCGAAACAAGGTGGTAACGACAGCCCGCTTCTCGTCACGCTTCAGGCTCGCAACGAGCTTGCCTCCGGGCACTCGGACAAAGCCTGCGAACTCGTCGCCAAGTCGGCGACGCTGAAGGGCAACATCCCAGCGCGGCTCAAGGGACAGTCTATCCTGATGGCGGGCTATTGCTCGGCGATCCAGGACGACAAGTCCTCCGCGGGCCTTGCTGCTGATCTGGCGCGCGAGGAAGGCGTCGAGACGTCTCCCGGCCTCGAGGCGCTCGATGCTCTCGCGATCAATTCCAAGCCTCACTATTCGCCGGTCAAACAGATAACGCTCCTTGACTACCGGATCGCCGAACGGGTTGGAGGGCTTCCTCACAAAACGGTTTTAGAGAAGGGCGAACCGGCGTTGCTTGTCTCGCTCGCGAGCGATCATTCGACGCCGGTCGATCTCGGGCTGCCCTCGACGGAGGCGGCCGCGCGATTGAACGCGCTCACCCCGGAGCAACTTGCGGGCATCTATCGAGTCAACGCGGAGCAGGTGCCCGCGGATGATCTTCTGGCCGGCCGCGGACCGCAAGGCGTTGCCCGCCGCTCTGCGCTCTTCAGAGCTGCCGAAGATGAGCGCACGCCGATGCGCAAGGCGCGACTTATCCGGACCTTCCTCGATGACGCCAAGCGCGAAGGTCTCGGCATGATCGGCGCCCAGATGATTGCGCCAACCACGGCACAACTCCGACCAGCTCCCGAAATCGTATGGTTTGCCGAAACCGGGATCGAGATCGGCTTGGCGTCGGGCCAATTCACCATGGCTCGCGATTGGATCGGCGTGGCCGATCAGGGCGGCGGTCCGGGCCTCGGACACTGGCGCGCCTTGATCGATATCGCCGACGCCAAAGAGCCGGACCGGGGCCGAAGCTTTTCGGCTCTCGAGACCTATGCCGCGAATGGCCGCTTTCCGTCGGCCGCGCTCTATCGGCTGACGACGGTGCTCGAAGCGCTCGACTATCTAGTGCCTATCCCGCTCTGGGATGCCGCGAACAAGACACCGCAGCCGACATCCGGATATTTGCCGGAAACCGGCGTTTTGACTGAATTGCAAGTGGCATCAAAAAAGCAGGAATTCGGGCACACTGTTCTTCTGGTCATGAAGGCGCTCGGGCCGAACGGGGCTCAGGACGCGAATCTCATCGCGCTCGGCGACAGCATTCGGGCGTTGAAGCGCGCCGGTCTCGAAGCCGACGCGCGACGGCTCGGCCTTGAAGCGCTACTCCCGTCGTGGCCGCGCACGGAAACGAATTGAGGGCTCGATGATGCGTGTCGCGGAACGCGATGGCTACCTCGCGGACTTTCTTGCGATGCTTTCGGCCGAGCGCGGCGCCTCGGCGAACACCATCGAAGCCTACACGACCGACCTCGAAAATTTTCTCGGCTTTTTGTCGGAGAAAGGGACCCTGCCGGCGGACGCCAAATCAACCGATGTGCAGGCCTATCTCGGATTTCTCGCAAGCGAGGGACAAGCAGCGACGTCGCGCGCGCGGCGGCTCTCGGCGATCAAGCAGTACTATCGTTTTCTGCTGGCCGAAGACCTGATCGCGCTCGATCCGACGTCCGGCCTCCAGGGGCCGAAGAAGCAGCGCGCTCTACCGAAAGTTCTGAGCATCGCCGAGGTCGACCGGTTGCTGACCGTTTCCCAGCAGCAGTGCGAGGGTCAAGAGGGGCGCGCGCTCTTTCGCGCCTTGCGGTTTCACTGTCTCCTCGAAATTCTCTACGCGACAGGCATGCGCGTTTCCGAACTCGTCGGGCTGCCGCGCAGCGTTCTCAGAGGCGATCAGCGCGTTCTCACCATCAAGGGCAAAGGCGGCCGCGAGCGGCTCGTTCCGCTCAACGCGACAGCGCGTTCGGCGCTTGATGCGTTTCTAGGCGTTTCGGCGCGGCTCGATACTTCGGAATGGCTTTTTCCGTCGAAATCGGCGCTTGGCCACGTGACTCGGCAAGGTTTCGCGCAGGATCTCAAAAGCGTCGCCGAAGCGGCGGGAATTGCGCCGGAACGCGTGTCGCCTCACGTGCTCCGCCATGCGTTCGCAAGTCATTTACTGGATCGCGGCGCGGACCTCCGAGCCGTGCAACAGCTTCTTGGCCATGCTGACATTTCGACGACAGAGATTTATACGCATGTGCTGCAGGAGCGGCTGAAGGCACTCGTCAACGCCCATCACCCGCTCGCAAAAAAAGCGAACTAGACAGACGCCGACGATCCTTCAGGATGGCGGCGCGTCCAACTCAAGGGGAGACGCCAATGAGCCGCCTTTACGGAGACGTCCATCGCGCCATGCAAATGGCTTTCGATACGCGAGCGATGGCAGACCGGGTCGAGGCGGTTGCCGTCAAGCCGGAGATCGACGAGAGTTCGAAGGCTTTCATCGAAAGCCGCGACATGTTCTTTCTGACGACGATCGATGATCGGGGCCGTCCGACGGTCTCTTACAAAGGCGGCACTCCCGGCTTCATCAAGGTGCTCGATGCGAACACGCTGCTTTTTCCGAGCTACGACGGCAACGGAATGTACTTGTCGATGGGCAATATTTCGGCCAACCCGGAGATCGGCATGCTGTTCATCGATTTCGAGAAGCCGTTTCGCCTGCGCGCGCAAGGGCGTGCCGAACTCATCGTGAGCGGGCCCGAGCTCGACGGCTTCAAAGAGGCCGAGATGGTGGTGAAGGTGAGTATTCACGAAGTCTGGATGAACTGTCCGCGATATGTCCACCGTCACGCGAAGGTCGAAGCTTCGCGTTACGCTCCGGGCGTCGAAACCGAAACGCCATTTTGCGAGTGGAAGCGCATCGACGCGATGCAAGATGTGCTGCGTCCGTACGAGCGGACCAAAGTGGAAGAACTCGGAACAACCACCATCGATGAGTGGATGGGCAAAGTCATGACCGGCGACAAAGGCGCCTGATGCCTTCGCGCAAGGGCGAACAGGTTTCTGCAAACGGGGTCGCGGCTTCGATCGTTTCGGAGCCGCGCAGCTCTTGGTTCGGCGTCGGGCTCGGCCTGTCATCGCATCCGCGTGGGCTTTCGGCACTCTACTTCACCGAGCTTTGGGAGCGCTTTTCGTATTACGGAATGCGGGCGCTCTTGGTTCTGTTCATGGTGGCTCCCGTCACCGAAGGCGGGCTCGGCTTCGCGACACCCAACGCCGGCAGCATCTACGGCACCTACGCGATGGCGGTCTATCTCCTGGCCCTTCCGGGTGGCTTCATCGCGGACCGGCTTCTGGGTGCAAAGCGAAGCGTGCTCTTCGGAGGGGCGACGATCGCCTGCGGGCACTACGCCCTGGCGTGGCCCTCGCCTTCGACGTTCTATCTGGGTCTGGCGCTGATCGCGATCGGCACGGGCCTTTTCAAGCCGAACATCTCAGCCCTTGTCGGCGGACTTTATTCAAAGGACGACACGAGGCGCGACGCCGGTTTCTCGCTCTTTTACATGGGCATCAACATCGGAGCGTTTTTGGCGCCGCTGGTGACGGGTTTTCTCGCGCAGAGCAGCATGTTCAAAGGTTGGCTCGCCGCGGCCGGTTTCGATCCCAGAATGAGCTGGCACTGGGGCTTCGGCGCGGCCGGCGTCGGCATGACGATAGCGATGGTGCTCTTCTATCTGAACAGGGACGAACTCAAAGATCCCGATGTCGCGGCGCCTGAATCGACGTCGTCGGTGGTCCGTCAGGGTATTCTTGTCAGCGTCGGCTCGCTGGCTCTCCTCGCGATTGCACTGGCCTCCGACGTCGAGGGCTTCCACTGGCTACGCTGGCTCTTCGTCGTGCTGCCGCTCCTCGGCATCGCTTACGGCGCTACGCGCCAGAACGACCCGGATGCTCGCCGCATGGCGGCCGTCGGCGTCTTCTTCATCGCGGCCATGATTTTCTGGGCGGTCTTCGAACAAGCAGGCACCACGCTGTCGCTTTTCGCCGACGCGCTGACGCGCAACGAAGTCTTGGGGTTCTCTTTCCCATCAGCGTGGTTCCAATCGGCCAATCCCATCTTCGTCATACTGCTGGCGCCGATCGTCGCGGCGCTTTGGATAAAGCTCGGCAAGCTGCAGCCGTCTTCGCCCGTCAAATTCGGCCTTGGCCTCACGTTCCTCGCGGCGGCGTTTCTCCTGATGGTTCCAGCCGCTACCTATGCGGCAGACGGTCGTGTCTCGCCGCTTTGGCTGCTCGGGCTGTACCTTCTGTTCACCATCGGCGAATTGATGCTGAGCCCGGTTGGACTTTCGACGATGACTCGCATTGCGCCGCCCCGAATGTCGGGCCAGGTGCTTGGAATTTGGTTCCTCGCAACGGCGTTCGGAAACAAGCTTGCCGGCGATATCGGAGGTGCTTTCACCGCCAGCGATCCTGATGCGCTTGCTCTCTCGTTCCTGGCGCAAGCTGCGCTGGTTGCGGTCGCCGCGGCACTCATGTTCGCCGTCGCGCCTACGGTGAAGCGGCTCTCGGAGGGCGAAAGTTAAACAATCTCAGAGCCCGGCGTGCCAGAACTGGGTGCCGCAGGGTCTGACTCCTTGACACCCGCGCCCAGCCGTGGCGAATGTCGCGCGTGAAAAAGGCGCTTGCCGCACGCTTCAGTTGCACAGCAGAAAGCCAAGTTCCGTGAACGCTACGACCGCATTGCGTACCTACCTCGACTTCGAAAAGCCCATCCTCGAGCTTGAGAACAAAGTTGCCGAGCTCAAGGCCATGCAGACCGAAGGCAAGGGTCCGCACATCGCCGACGAGATCACCAAGCTCGAGCAGAAGGCGAAAGCCGCTCTGGCCGATACGTATGCCAAGCTGACGCCCTGGCAGAAGACGCTGGTTGCGCGCCATCCCGAACGGCCGCACGCGCTCGACTTCATCGGCGGCCTCATCGAGGAATTCACGCCGCTTGCGGGCGACCGGTATTTCGCCGAGGATGAAGCCATCGTCGGCGGCATCGGCAAGTTCCGGAACCGATCTGTCGTCGTTCTCGGGCACGAGAAGGGCGCCGACACCGAGCAGCGCATCAAACACAATTTCGGCATGGCGCGCCCCGAAGGCTACCGCAAGGCCGTGCGGCTGATGGAACTCGCCGAACGCTTCAATTTGCCGATCATCACGTTCGTCGATACGCCCGGCGCCTATCCGGGGATCGGGGCGGAGGAACGCGGGCAGGCCGAAGCCATCGCGCGGTCGACCGAATGCTGCCTCAGGCTCGGCGTTCCGATCGTTACAGTGATCGTCGGCGAAGGCGGTTCGGGCGGTGCGATCGCCATTGCGACGGCCAACCGGATTCTTATGCTCGAGCACGCCATTTATTCGGTCATATCGCCCGAAGGCGCCGCATCGATCATCTGGCGCGACAGCAACAAGAAAGAAGAAGCCGCGACCAACATGAAGATCACGGCGCAGGACCTCGATCAGCTCGGGGTCATCGACGCTATCGTGAAGGAACCGACAGGCGGCGCGCATCGCGACCGCGAATCAGTAATTATCGCGACCGGTAACGCGATTGCCCGCATGCTTTCGGAGTTCGACGGCAAATCGGCCGAAGACATCCGGGCTCAGCGTCACGAGCGGTTTTTGTCGATAGGGCGTTAGCTTCGCACGAAATTCCTGTCCGACATTCCGTCCGGCGGGGCCTACCCGCCCACTGTGACGCCGCATTTGGACACGATACTTGAGTTGACTCGGATCTTCTCCGATTTCAGTAATCGTTTGAGTTCATTGTGCTAACAGTCCGCCAGCCCGCGGCACGGGGAATCTGTTCGGGACGGGAAGGGCGTATTGGTGGGAACCAACACTGGCTCAACGATGAGAGCCGTTGTGCTACTCATGACGACACTCGCTGTCGCGACGCTCGCGGCGTGCTCGAGCGCGCCCACTATTCCTCCGCCATCCGAAGTGCCGTTGTCGAACGAGGCGCTGTCGCTCCTCGCCAAGAAGGGCATGCAGCCCGGGTCCCCGGTTTTCGTTCGGATCTTCAAGGAAGAATCCGAGCTTGAAGTCTGGAAGCAGCGCGACGACGGCCGCTTCTATCATTTCAGGACCTACCCGATCTGTAATTGGTCGGGCGAGATCGGGCCGAAGCAAAGCACCGGCGACCGGCAAGCTCCTGAGGGCTTCTACACAATCACGCCGGTCCTCATGAATCCGAACTCGAAATTCTATCTGTCGTTCAATCTCGGCTATCCCAACGCCTTTGACCGCTCTTGGGGCCGCACGGGCGATTCCGTCATGGTGCATGGCAACTGCCGCTCGGCCGGCTGCTACGCCATGACCGACGCCCTGATGGAAGAGATCTACGGCCTTACGCGCGAATCGTTGAAGGCCGGCCAGCCGAGCTTCCAGCTTCACGCCTATCCGTTCCGCATGACCGACGCGCGGATGGCCAGAGAGAAGTCCAACAAGTGGTACGGCTTCTGGAAAACCATGAAGCAGGGATACGACTACTTCGAAAAATACCGCATTCCGCCGAGCATCACCGTCTGCGAACGCCGGTACGTCGTCGACGCCGTTGCCCGCAGCCGCCCCGATCCTGCTGGACGTTGCCCGGCGTTCGATCGGCCCTTCGTCACGGCCTTTACGCCGCTGCCGGAGCCTGCTCAGATGGATGTCGCGAGCGGCAACAAGCTCAAGGGAATTGCCAATCCCGATAACGAACCATCGCTCGCCGAGATCAAGACTGCCAAGCAGCAGCAGAGTTCGCAATCGTCCCTTGCGAACGCGGCGAACTGATCCTTCGGCGTCGCGGGCAATTCAATGACAAACAAAAGCGCGACCTCGCCCCAATCGCGACAGCCACGGCGCCGCCGGGTGGGCAAAGTCTTGAGCTTTGGCGCCGTGCTTTTAGCGCTTGCCGTGGCCGCGTTTGTCTCGGTACCCCTTTGGTTGCCGAAACTGCCGGGCGGCGACGGTGCTCTGATCAAGTACGAGCGAAAACTACGGCGACTTCTCTGGGATTTCGGTCTGCCTATGCCGCGGGAGCCGGATCTTGCGAATTATTCCGAGCGGCTCAGAAGCGCCGGCGTCGCCGAGGGTGCGCCCGTACTGATCAGGATCTTCAAGAGCGAATTCGAGCTTGAACTCTGGATGCAGCGCGACGGCGTGTTCCGCCGTTTCGCGACGTATCCGATCTGCCGGTGGTCGGGGGTTCTCGGGCCGAAGCTGCAAGAGGGCGACAGCCAAGCTCCTGAAGGCTTCTACACGGTCGATTCCTCGGCCCTCAATCCCAACAGCCGCTGGTATCGTTCGTTCAATCTCGGCTACCCGAACGCCTTCGACCGGGCGCATGGGCGCACCGGTTCGCTGATCATGGTTCACGGCGGCTGCGCGTCCATCGGCTGCTTCGCGATGACGGACGCGCAGATGCAGGAGATCTGGAAGCTCGTCGCCGCGGCGCTTTCGGGCGGCCAAAAGCGCTTTCAAGTTCAGGTCTATCCGTTCCGGATGACGGAGGAGCGGATGAACGGGCATGCCCAGAGCCCTGCTCTCGACTTCTGGAAAAACCTGAAGGCTGGCAATGACCTGTTCGAATCAAGCATGCTGCCGCCGAAGGTCAACGTTTGTGGCGGCAAGTACCAGTTCGCGCCGGGGGTAAAGGGCTCCTTCGACGCCTCGACGATCGACGACAGGTGCGTCGGCGAAGACGCCAAAAGTTAACCGTTCACAGCGTCGCTTATCTCGCCGGTGTTGGCGAAAAGTCACTTCGAATTGCGTGCTCGGGGCGTTAATGTTCCGTTCGCGAGAGGGCAAGGTACTCGGTCGCAAGTCCATGGTGTCGTACGGTTCAACGCGTCTGAAGCTCGTCGCGGCGATGATCCTCGGTCTCGTCGTGATCAGTCATGCCGTGATTGACCCAGCGAACGCGCTGACGATCGAACTCAAGGACGTTGCCGCCGATCGCGTTGAGCGCCAGCGTGCGGCTGCGACGGGCGCGCTGCCGCTGCCCGGAACTCCCGACGTCGGCGTGCTGCAGCAGCGCTTGAAGGAAAAGGGCGTGACGCTGTCGTCGCCCATCCTCATCCGCATCTTCAAAGCCGAATCCGAGCTCGAGGTCTGGAAGCAGAAGGATGACGCCTTCATCCTGTTCGCGACCTATCCCATCTGCCATTGGTCGGGAACGCTCGGGCCGAAACTTCGCGACGGCGACCGGCAGGCGCCCGAAGGCTATTACACGGTGACGCGCGCGCAGGCGCGGCATGTGGGGCGATGGCCGGTGTCGCTCGATATCGGCTTTCCCAACATCCTCGACCAGTCACAGGCGCGGACCGGGTCCGACATCCTCATCCATGGCGGGTGCTCGTCGGTCGGCTGCTTCGCGATGACGAACCCGGTATCCGAAGAGATCCATCAGCTGACGATCGCTGCGATCGATGCGGGAGAGCAGCTCGTGCCGGTGCACATCCTGCCGTTCCGCATGACGGATGTGAACATGGCTGCGCAGAGCGCCTCGCCGTGGTCGCCGTTCTGGAACAACCTCAAAGACGGTTACGACGTCTTCGAGCGTACGAAGCGTCCCCCGGCGGTCGGGGTGTGCAGCGGCCGTTATATTTTCCGCGAAGCTCGGGCGAAAGAATTGCCGGGTCAGCTCGACGCATGTGGTCCGACGATCGCGTCCATCCGCGAGCAAGATCAGTGGCTCGCCAATGTGCCGCCGCCCTCACCCGTTCTGCCGAAGACTCAGACGCAAACGGCTCAGTCGAAGACGCCGCCCATTCCGCAAATTCAGACGAGCCTCGAAAGCGATGCGCCCCCGCCCATGTTTTCATGGCGGCTTATTCGCTGACTTTGCCGCGCTGACACATTGTGCCGCTAACTGTAGCCGCCGCTTGTGATTTTTCTCCGCGATCCTACTTACGTTAGCGCCTAGTCGCCGCACTGGCGGGCGCTTGCCTTGCGTGGCCAACGTTGCGATAGAGCAGACAAATTCACCGATTGGGGATCATCGATGGCCGAAAAAACACTTGCGAAGCGCGTAGAGATCACGCTGGAAAGCTGGTTGTTCAGCTCGCGCTGGCTGCTCGCGCCATTCTATTTCGGCCTCGCGCTGTCGCTCATCATTCTCATGATCAAGTTCCTGATGGAGCTTTTTCACCTCGCGGCCGTCGCGTTCTCGTCAACAGAGTCCGACGTGATCCTGGGCTTGCTGACGCTCGTCGATTTGACGCTGACAGGATCGCTGCTCATCATCGTCATCTTCTCGGGATACGAAAATTTCGTCTCGAAGATGGACCATTCGGACGACGGCGACCGGCCGGCCTGGATGGGAACGATCGACTTCGCCGCTCTGAAGCTCAAGATGCTTTCGTCGATCGTTGCGATCTCGGCCGTGCAGCTTCTCCGTCAGTTCATGTCGCTCACCACTGTTACGCCCGAGCGCGAGAAAGAGCTGATGTGGCTCGTCATCATCCACGTGGTGTTCGTCGTTTCGAGCGTGCTCCTGGCGCTATCCGACCGGATCGCGGGCGGCGGACATGACAATCCGAGCGAAGCTCCTGCCGATGCTAAAGTCATCCCCAAGACCGAAACGCACTGAGTGGCATACGGATTAGTTCTGCTGTAGCTTCGGGGGAATTCGATAGATTCCGCAGGGGGAGCTTTACGTTGGGACATTCTCGGCAAAGCGGACGATTTCTGCTTTGCCGCCCCAGAGGGGGATTGAATGATGTTCTCTGCCGAATAGGAGAGTGCTGGCGATATGCGCAAAAATTTGATCGCACTCTGATCATCGATGCGCGAAAATCGGAACTCGGTGATCACTTTTCCAATTATTTTGAGCCAAAGTATAAATCACCGAATATTATTTTCGATGCGAACGATGATGATCTAGAATTCCTGAACGGATTTCCCTGTTTCCCAGCAGAGATCCGCGGTCAGCTTCACCGCCTTGACGCGACCTTAAGAGAGACGCCCCGTTTGAGGGCGACTAGCGATCACACACTGCCAGACATCGACTTTTCGAGGACCTACCAGGAAGCCGTTCTCGTGTATGAGCAGTGGGGTGGCGGTAGTCTCTCTTTTCGGCTCATCGATAAATTGCGCCTATCTCCCAAAATTCGCCCGATGGTTCTCAATCGCGTACGCCAGTTCGATGGAAAATATTTCGCAGTTCATGTGCGAAACACGGATTTGCAGACCGACTACAAAAACTTTTTCTCCAAGATTGCGCATGAGGTTTGGGGCAAGCGATTGCTGGTGTGCAGCGACGACGCCGCGGTGATCGAATATGCTAGAAGCTTCTTCAGCTCTTCAGAGATTTTGACGTCGAGCGAAATCCCGAATACGGGAGGAAAGCCTCTTCATATTTACGGCGATCGCAAAAAGTCGAACATCGATACGATCGTCGATCTGCTCGCGCTCGCAAAATCTGAAAAACTATTCTTCGCGCATGTTGCCGAAGGCCGTCCGTCGGGGTTTTCGGGTCTCGCCCGCCATCTCTGCAAGAATAAGTATTTGATCGACGACTTGCTCAATATCCCTCAGCCAATTGATTTTTCCACGGTGCGACGGCGCTTCACCAGGCATCGGCGGGACGTCAAACTGTATCTATGGCGAAAGATATCGCCGTATTTCCAAACCTACTAGTTTCGTTGCGTGCTGCTGCAAGGGCCGATCCGGCCCTTGCAGGTTGAGTGCGCGTCAGTCCATTTTCCCATGGCAGTGCTTGTATTTCTTGCCTGAGCCGCAGGGGCAGAGGGCGTTGCGCGAGACGCGGCCCCAGGTTGCGGGGTCTTTCGGATCGACCGCACCCTCGTTTTTTCGGCTCTGCAGCGGTGCGCGCCTCTCGGGCTCGGGTCCTGCTGCGCGGCGTGCTCGGGCCCCTTGAATGGCGGCGTCGGCCAGCGCCAGTTCGGGATCGCGCTCGAACTCATCGAAGCCCGTCGACGCATCGACGTGGTGTGCTTCCATCGGCGGCAGCTCGACGGGCTGCAGCGCGGGCTGATCCTCGGGCGGCGCCAGTTCGACGTGCATCAGCTGGCCGGTCACGTTTTCGCGCAGACGTCCGAGCATGCTCTCGAAGAGGACGAACGCTTCCGATTTGTATTCGTTCAGCGGATCGCGCTGACCGTAGGCGCGGAAGCCGATGACCTGACGCAAATGCTCAAGCGTCACAAGGTGCTCGCGCCAGAGGTGATCCAGCGTCTGGAGCAGCACCATCTTTTCGATCTGGTGATAGAGCTCCGGTCCGAGTTCCTTGGCTTTCTCGTCCGCCTTGGCGTCGGCAGCGGCCTTGATGCGCTCCTTGATCTCTTCGTCGGCGATGCCTTCCTCGGCGGCCCAGGCGTCGATCGGAAGATCCAGCGCGAGGACGTCGTTCACCTGCTCGTAGAGGCCCTTCGTGTCCCACTGCTCGGCATAGGCTGCCGGCGGAATGAAGCGCGTCACGTATTCGTCGATCAGCTCGTTGCGAAGCTCGACGACCGTCTCGGAAACGTCCTCCTGGCCCATGATGTCGAGCCGCTGCTCGAAGATGACCTTGCGCTGGTCATTCATCACGTCGTCGTACTTCAGGATCTGCTTGCGGATATCGAAGTTGCGCTGCTCAACCTTTTTCTGGGCCGTTTCGAGCGACTTGTTCATCCAGGGATGCGTGATCGCTTCGCCATCCTTGAGGCCGAGCGTCTGGAGCACCTTGTCCATGCGCTCGGATCCGAAGATGCGCATCAGGTCGTCATCGAGCGCCAGATAGAACTTGGAACGGCCAGGGTCGCCCTGACGGCCGGAACGGCCGCGCAGCTGATTGTCGATGCGGCGGCTTTCATGGCGCTCGGTCGCGAGCACGTAGAGGCCACCGGCCTCGAGCGCCTTTTTCTTATTGGCGGCGACGTCGGTGACAAGCTCAGCGCGTTTGCTGCTGATCGCCGTCTCGTCGGGCGGGGTTCCCTTTGCCGTTTCTTCGGCGATCCAGTCGCGCAGGCGGAACTCGGCGTTGCCGCCCAGCTGAATATCGGTACCTCGGCCCGCCATGTTGGTCGCGATCGTCACGGCTCCGAACTGACCGGCCTGCGCAACGATGCTCGCTTCCTGTTCATGATAGCGTGCGTTCAGCACCTGATGCGGGATCGGGTCGCCCTTGCCCTTTGCGTCGGACGCGAACTTGGTCAGCATCGCGGCCATATCCGTCAAATGCTTGCGCAGCTCTTCTTCCTTGCCGGGCTTGATGGCGGCCGCCTGCTCTTCGAGCTGCTTGGCAAGTTCCTTGAAATACTTGTGGTCCTTCAGAAGCTCTGAAAGTTGCTCAGACTTCTCGATCGACGTGGTGCCGACAAGAATCGGCTGCCCGCGATGTTTGGCTTCCGCGATCGATTGCACGATAGCCGCGAGCTTCTCGCGTTGCGTCCGGTAGATCTCGTCATCCTCGTCGATACGGCTGACCGAGAGATTGGTCGGGATGTCGATGACCTCGAGCCCGTAGATATCCATGAACTCGCTGGCTTCGGTCATTGCCGTACCGGTCATACCGGCGAGCTTCTTGTAGAGACGGAAGTAGTTCTGGAAGGTGATCGACGCCAGCGTCTGGTTCTCAGGCTGGACCTCGACCTTCTCTTTGGCTTCGAGCGCCTGATGCAGGCCTTCCGAATAGCGGCGGCCGGGCATCATACGCCCGGTGAATTCGTCGATGATGACGACCTGCCCGCCTTTGACGATATAATCCTTATCGCGCTGGAACAGCTTGTGGGCCTTCAGCGCTTGCGTCAGGTGATGGACGATCGTGACGTTGTCGATGTCGTAAAGCGTGCCCTTCAGGAGGCCCGCGGCTTCGAGCGCTCGCTCCATCTTTTCGTTGCCGACTTCAGAGAATGAAACCTGACGCTGCTTTTCGTCGAGTTCGAAGTCTTCGGGCGTGACGATCTTCATCATCTCGTCGATCTGCTGATACAGTTCGGCCCGGTCTTCCAACGGGCCGGAGATGATCAAGGGCGTGCGTGCTTCGTCGATGAGGATCGAGTCTACTTCGTCGACGATTGCGTACGTGTGCGGACGCTGCACCATCTCGGTGTAGTTCATCTTCATATTATCGCGGAGATAATCGAAGCCGAGTTCATTGTTCGTGCCGTACGTCACGTCGCAGGCGTAAGCGATCTTGCGGGACTCGTCGCTCATGTCGTGGATGATGCAGCCGACGGTCAGGCCGAGGAAGCGATAGACCTGACCCATCCAGTCGGCGTCGCGCTTGGCGAGGTAGTCGTTGACGGTAACGACGTGGACGCCTTTGCCGGTGAGGGCGTTGAGATACACGGGGAGCGTGGCGACGAGCGTTTTACCTTCGCCCGTTCTCATTTCGGCGATGTCGCCCTGATGGAGGACCATGCCGCCGATGAGCTGGACGTCGAAGTGGCGCTGGCCAAGCGTGCGCTTTGCCGCTTCGCGGACGGTCGCGAACGCGGGAACGAGCAGATCATCGAGCGAGGCGCCGTCGTTCAGCTGCTGACGGAATTGCTCCGTGCGCGCTCGCAGCTCCTCGTCGGATAGGTCCTGCAGCTCGGGCTCTAGCGCATTGATCGCCGCGACACGAGACCGAAAGCCTTTGACTCTCCTCTCGTTCGAGGAACCGAAAATCTTCGAAGCGAGATCACCGAACGAGAGCATATTTTTAGATCCGTCCTACTAATTCGTCTTGGCCGTACCCCCTGGCACGGCCGGCTCAGTCTATTGTCGCCGGGCAGCATAAAGCCAAAAAATGCGCGGCAAGGGCCTCCCCCGCCACGCCGGCGTCGACGTTCCCACAGCGCTGCTAATTGCGCGGTCGACACGGGCTTTAACGCCCGACCCGATTAGGCGCAGACATAAGAACTAGCCCCCCCGACTGTCAATGTTATGCGCTATAACGCCGACGTAAGAGATTTTCTTCCCGTGGCCAAGAATTAACTTGGTTTTCTGGCCTTGGCCCGCTATCGAAACCCGCTTGTTGGCCGCCCGCCGCGGTCTTGCCGTCGTGCCCGAACGAGCCCCAAAAAAGCCCTGGGACGGCAACTTAAGGTCCTCAACCTCCAACGCGGAGCCAACGCTGATGAAGCGTATAACCCTTATTCTCATGACTTTCGCGCTCGCGGGCATGGCCGCGCCTTTCACGGCGGTTGCCGAGGACAAGGTCGTCGCCACGATCGACGGCAAACCCATCACCGAAGGCGATCTTGCGGTGGCCGAGAGCGAAATCGGGTCCGACATGGGCACAATGCCGCCCGAGCAGAAGCGCACATCCCTTCTCGAATTTCTCATCGATAATCAGCTTTTCGCGGAAGCGGCCGAAGCCCAGAAGCTGAACGAGGGCGCCGACTTCGAGACGCGCCTCAACTATCTGAAGCGCCGCGCCCTTCGGGAGCTTTATTTCGACAAGGTCATTAAGGCCTCGGTCAGCGACGCCGATGCGCGCAAGATTTACGACGATCAAGTCAAGCTGTTGAAGCCGGAAGAGGAAGTATCGGCGAGACATATTCTTGTCGCTACTGAGGATGAAGCTAAGGCTCTGAAAGAAAAGCTCGATAAGGGCGCCGACTTTGCTCAGCTCGCCAAAGAAAACTCCAAGGATCCGGGTTCGAAGGACGATGGCGGCAACCTTGGTTACTTTGGCCATGGGCAAATGGTGCCGCAGTTCGAAGAGATCGTCTTCAAGCTGAAGAAGGGCGAAGTCTCCGATCCGGTGAAGACGCAGTTCGGCTGGCATCTCGTGAAGCTCGAGGATCGCCGGACCAAGCAGCCGCCGGCGTTCGACATCGTCAAGGACCGGATCGTTCAGTCCCTGCTTCTGCAGAAAGCTCAGCAAACGGCTGTAGGCCTTCGCGGAAAGTCGAAGATCGAGATCGTCGATCCGGAGATCAAGAAGACGGTGGATGCTCGCAACGCAGCGATCCAGGCCCAGTCGAAACCGGCAGCCGCTGAACCGGCCAAGGACGCTCCGAAGGATGCTCCGGCAGAGGCGCCGAAGCCCTAAGCTTCCTTGCCAGTCGAAAGTTCTTGCTCGGGCCGCTTGATTATGGCGGCCCGATCTGTTTCAGGGAGCCTCGCACCCTCTCCGGAGATCCCTTATGAGCAAAGCTTCGAGCGTTTCGCCGTTCGCCCCTAAAAAACTCGCCAAATTGCCGAGTATCGAAGGCGTTGCCTTTGCGACCGCTGAAGCCGGTATTCGTTATAAAAACCGCACCGATCTGTTGCTCGCCGTGCTCGACGAAGGGACGGCGGTTGCAGGCGTTCTCACGCAATCGAAAACCGCATCCGCCCCAGTGCTCGCCTGCCGGAAGCACCTGAAAAAAGGTGCGGCGCGGGCGCTTGTGGTCAATTCCGGCAATGCCAACGCATTCACGGGGAAAAAGGGCAGCGAGGCGGTCGACGTCACGGTTGCGCACGCCATCGAAGCCGTGGGGTGCAAACCGCACGAAGTGTTCGTCGCTTCGACCGGCGTCATCGGCGAACCGCTCGACGCGGAGAAGTTCGCGCATCTTCTCGGTGACCTCGCCAAGCAGGCCGAGCCCGACGCTTTCGAAAAGGCGGCGCGGGCGATCATGACCACCGATACCTTCCCGAAGCTCGCGACGCGGACCGCGCTGATCGGGGACACCGAGGTCACCATCAACGGTTTCTGCAAGGGCGCGGGGATGATCGCGCCCGATATGGCAACGATGCTGTGCTTCATCTTCACGGACGCCGCGATCTCGTCCGATGCGCTGCAAGAGCTGCTGGCCGAGCACGCCGCGACCACGTTCAACTGCATGACCGTCGATGGAGACACGTCGACCAGCGATACTTGCCTGATGTTTGCGACCGGTAAGGCGGAAGCTCGCGGGCAAAAGCTCATCACGAAGGCCAAGTCGAAGAAGCTCCAGGCATTCTCGGAGGCACTTTACGACTTGATGCGCGATCTCGCGATCCAGGTCGCGAAGGACGGCGAGGGACTTACAAAGTTCGTGACGTTCGAGGTCGGCGGCGCCAAATCATGGCACGCGGCGCGGGCGATCGCGCTCTCCTGCGCCAATTCACCCATTCTCAAGACCGCAATTGCCGGAGAAGATCCGAACTGGGGCCGGGTCGTGATGGCCGTCGGCAAGTCCGGCGAAGCCGCTGACCGCGACAGGCTCGCGATCTGGTTCGGTCCCCATTGCGTTGCGCGCGACGGGGAGCGCGCCGCGGATTACGACGAGAAGACCGTCGCCGCTTATATGAAGAACTCCGAGATCGTCATTCGCGTCGACGTCGGGGTTGGCAAGTCGGGAGCGCGGGTCTGGACCTGCGACCTCACGCACGAATACGTATCGATCAATGCCGATTACCGGAGCTGAAAAGCTGAGAGCCAATGGATAAGGCGTTCTGGAACGAGCGCTGGCAGCGCCGCGAGATCGGGTTTCATCAGCAGCGAATCCATTCGCAGCTTTTGCGCTTCTGGCCGAAACTTGGATTGCCCCAAGAAACCGCCGTTTTCGTGCCGCTGGCAGGCAAGAGTCGCGACATGGTCTGGCTCGCGACGCAGGGGCATCGCGTCATCGGGGTCGAGCTGTCGAACGTTGCGGTCCGCGAATTTTTCGACGAAGGCGGCCAAGTGCCTAAACGCTCTTGGGCCGGCGCGTTCGAGATTTCGTCCGCCGGGCCCTTCGAACTTTATTGCGGCGATTTTTTCGAACTCGATGCGGATGTCCTGAAGGACGTCGTGGCGGTTTATGACCGCGCCGCGCTGATCGCGCTGCCGCCTGGAATGCGCGCCTATTACGCCGAGACGCTCACTCGGATCGTGCCGCGTGAAGCCATCATTTTCCTCATCGCGATCGATTATCCCGAGGGTGAGATTTCCGGGCCGCCATTTCCAGTTTCGCGTGACGAGGTTCACCGTCTTTATGGAGATACGTTCGAGATCGAAGTGCTCGAGACGCGCGATGGCCTCGCCGACAGCGACAACCTAAAAAAGCGCGGCGTTACTCGCCTCGACGAAACCGTCTACCTGCTGAGGCGGCGCGCATGAAGCCATTGCTTCTCGTTGCGGCCGTCGCACTCATCGACGACGACAAACGCGTGCTGATCGCCCAGCGCCCGACGGGAAAGTCCATGGCCGGCCTTTGGGAGTTTCCCGGCGGCAAAGTGGAGCCGGGTGAGACGCCTGAGGACGCGCTTTGCCGCGAAATCAAGGAAGAACTCGATATCGAGCTTTGCCGGACGTGCCTCGCGCCATTCAACTTCGCGAGCCATGCGTACGAGAATTTCCACCTTCTGATGCCGCTGTACCTCTGCCGCACCTGGGAGGGAGAGATCGCGCCGCGAGAAGGCCAGACCGTGAAGTGGGTCAGGGCGCTGGATCTCAACCGCTATCCGATGCCACCAGCGGACGAGCCGCTCATTCCGTGGCTCAGAGATCTTTTGAGCGGGGCTTCAGCACATCTTTGAGACTGACTTCGGCTGATCCCGGCCGCAGCGGTTTCTGCTGGCTTTCGTGGGGCACCCAACCCGTTAGCGTGACGATTTCGAACGTCGCCGGGACGCGACCGCCAGGAAGCCCGAAACGTTCCTGATAGATTTGCGCTGCCCGTAACAGCAGGGTGCGCGTCACCGGCGTGCGGCGGCGCTCCGTCAGGGCGTTGCTCGCCGCCATCGCCTTGATCTCCTGCATCAAGGCGAGAGGCGAGGCATAGGTGACCTCGACGAGGTCGCTATCGGCGACCGGCAGCGCGAAGCCCGCGCGCTGGAGAAGCCCGCCAAGCTCGCGGACGTCGGCGAATGGCGCGACGCGCGGAGAGGCGCCGCCGAGGACTTCATCCTCAGCGAGAATCCAGGCCTCGCGCAGCTCTTTCAGCGTTTCGCCGCCAAGAAGCGCACCGAGAAAAAGCCCGTCGGGCTTCAGTGCGCGATTGATCTGGATGAGAGCGCCGGGAAGATCGTTGACGAGATGGAGCGCCAGACCGGACACCACGAGATCAAAGCTCGCCGCCGCGAACGGCAGTGCTTCCTCGTCTGCCACGACCTTCAAGCCGCGTGCGCGCATCAGGCTCGCGAGAGACGATTCCACATCGATGATCGTGCCGATCGCCGGAAGTGTCCGGAGCCGTTCGGCCACGAGGCCGTTATAAGCACCGAGACTGACGGCAAGGGGAAAATCCCGGCGCACGAGTGAGAGGCGTTCGGCGAAATCGTCCGCCACGCGCTCCAGCAGAAAATCGGGAAGGTTCGCGCCGCCGGTCGCCTTGGCGATGCGATCACGGCGCATTCTCATAAATTTGCGGTCGAAAATCTGCGGTGCGCCCGGCATCGCTTGTCTTTCTCGTAAGTTGAATTCGGCTCGTAGCTGATCGGTGCCGACAGCCGAGACCCTGCAAGGGCTGGCGTCGAAGCTCTCGCTGGCGTTAGCGCGTTGCGCTAGTGTTGTGCAATGTCGAACAATAACATGGTTGCGGAAGACAATATGGGGGATAGCCCGAGCGGCAGCTCGGGCATGCCCTCGCGACTTCGTCCTTTCCGCGGGCTTCGGCTCTCTCGGCTTCGGCGGGCAGCCCTCGATCTGTTGCTGCCTCCGGTCTGCCTCGGCTGCCGGATCCGGATCATGGACCACGATTCCCTCTGCCCGTCCTGCTGGAGCCAAATCAATTTCGTGCGCCCACCCGTGTGCGACAGGCTCGGATTGCCGCTCGCCATCGATACCGGTGGCCTCACGGTCTCAGCGGCCGCGCTCGCGAACCCGCCGGACTATGATCGCGCCCGGGCAGTGGCCAGCTTCGGCGGGCTCCTGCAGGTGCTCATTCACGGGTTCAAATTTCACGACAATCATAACGTCCGGCGGCTCTTCGGTCGGTGGATGGCGGACGCGGGGCGCGAGGTGCTTGCCGAAGCCGACCTTCTGGTGCCGGTGCCGCTCGCGCGCTGGCGGCTGCTGGGACGGCGATTTAACCAAGCGCAAATTCTGGCAGCGGAGGCTGGGCGGCGAACCGGCAAGCCCGTCAATCCGTTCGCGCTCGTCCGAATCCGTTCGACGCCACATCAAATCGGCCTCACCCGGGCTCAGCGAAGCCGGAATGTGGCGGGTGTCTTCCGCGTGCCAGCCCGGGAATTGCCGAATATCTCAGGAAAAGCCATAGTTTTGGTCGACGATGTCATCACGAGCGGTGCAACGGCATCGGCCGCGGCCCGGGCCTTGAAACAGGCGGGCGCTCGCAAAGTCGACGTGCTCGCACTTGCGATAGTTTCAGAACGTTATTCCTGAGGCTGCAAAGGGCGTGGCAAAGCCGCGGCACAGCGGCGCAAATCAGCGATGCAAGGTTGCATGACCTCGGGAACGGTTTAGTTTTGATTCGAACTTTTCGTATGGCGTGTTGAGAGGCGCCGAAGAAATGCAGAAGGTGACGGTCTACACTGCTGGCAACTGCTGCTACTGCCATATGGCCAAAGACCTATTGCGGCGCAAAGGTGCCGCGTTCGAGGAAATCGACCTGTCGGGCCGCAACGATTTGCGTGCTGACCTTACGTTGCGCGCGGGCGGCCGAAGAACAGTTCCTCAAATCTGGATCGGGGATGTACACGTGGGTGGCTGCGACGACCTTTTCGACCTCGAGCGCAGCGGACGCCTCGATACACTTTTGACCGCAGCCTGATCATGTCCTCACGATCCAAAACCGCATTTCGCGCCGCTCTCGTACAAATGCGAGCCGGGCGCAGCGTCGAACGCAACGTTGCCGACGCGGTGTCGCTCATCAACGAAGCGGCGGACCGCGGAGCAGAGTACGTTCAGACGCCGGAATGCACGACCTTGATGGAACTCGATCAGGCACGTCTCATGGCCGAGACGAAGCCCGAGGACGGCAACGTCGCGCTCGCGGCATTTACCGATGCCGCCCGCAAGCGCAAGATCTGGCTGCACATCGGATCGATGGCCGTGAAGGTCGGCGAGGGGCGTCTCGCCAATCGCACGTACGTCATTGCTCCCGATGGCGCGATCGCCGCGCGATATGATAAGATCCATATGTTCGATGTCGATCTCGGCGGCGGCGAGTCCTACAGCGAAAGCGTGAACTATCAGGCCGGCCCGAGCGCAATTATCGCGGAGCTTCCGTGGGGCCGTCTTGGCCTGACCATTTGCTACGATTTGCGCTTTCCCGCTCTCCATCGGGCGCTGGCAAAGGCCGGAGCTAAATTCATCACCGCACCGGCAGCGTTCACGCGGACGACGGGCGAAGCGCATTGGCACACACTGCTCAAGGCGCGCGCCATCGAGACCGGCGCATATATTCTGGCGGCGGATCAGGGTGGCCGACACGAAAACGGCCGAGAGACGTTCGGCCATAGCCTCATCATCTCGCCCTGGGGCGAGGTTCTGGCGGAGGCAGGCGTTGATCCCGAGGTCGTCCTCGCCGACATAGATGGGGCCTACGTCGACCAGGTGCGGCGGAAGATTCCGTCGCTAACGCACGACCGCGATTTCGATGTCGTGGTCGCCAACTCGAAGGCGCCGTCACTGGTGCACGGATCGTGATCAAGTATCGTCTTGAATGTTCGTCGGGACATGAATTCGAAAGCTGGTTCCGCGCGAGCGCCGATTTCGACTCCCAATTGCTCGCGGGAGAAATCGCCTGCCCGCTTTGCGGCTCGATCGACATCGCGAAGCAGCCGATGGCGCCCTCAATCGTGACGAAGGCGGCCGTCGCGTCGCGGTTCACCGGTCCCGCCCCGAAACAGAGCGGGGCGATGCAGACCGGGGATGCGAAGGCTGCACTCGAAGCACTGCGCGCCATCAAGAAGACCGTCTTCGAGAACTCTGAAGACGTCGGATCGCGTTTCGCGGACGAAGCGCGCAAAATGCATTTCGGCGAAATCGAAGAGCGGCACATTCGCGGAAGCTCGACCCTTGAAGAGGCGCGCGAGCTCGTCAACGATGGCGTGCCGTTCGGCATCCTCCCCGCCCTTCCCGAGGATCTTAACTAAAGCTCGAGGGAAAGCCCCCGATTGCCGTTTTCAGTGGGCCTCACGAGCTCAGAGAGGCATTTTGGCGGTTGCGAGCCGGGGTGGAAGCGGTGCAAACATCTTCTCCGGATCGGGGCGGTGTCCGCCCCCGCGGAGATCGCACCTGAATGACCTCACCCGTTACCCGTCTCGATGCCTCTGCCCGTACAGGAAGCCGCGGAGGCCCGGCAATCCGCCATGACTGGACGGGCGCCGAAGCTCTGGCGCTCTACGAGCTTCCGCTCATGGATTTGCTATTTCGCGCCCAAAGCGTGCATCGGACGTCTTTCGACCCGAACAAAGTTCAGATGAGCCGTCTCCTGTCGATCAAGACCGGCGGCTGCGCGGAAGACTGCGGCTACTGCAGCCAGTCCGCTCACCACAAGACCGGCCTCAAGGCATCGAAGCTGATGGAGGTCGAGCGCGTCCTCTCCGAGGCCCGGAAAGCAAAGGCCGCCGGCGCGACGCGCTATTGCATGGGCGCCGCATGGCGCAGCCCCAAAGCGCGCGACATGGACGTCGTCGTCGCAATGGTTGAAGGCGTCAAAGCGCTCGGCATGGAAACGTGCATGACGCTCGGCATGCTCTCGGACGACGATATCGTCAAGCTGCGCGACGCCGGGCTCGATTATTACAATCACAACGTCGATACGTCCGAGGCCTACTACGACAAGGTCATCACCACGCGGACGTACGCGGACCGGCTGGATACGCTGGCGCGCGTTCGCGATGCGGGCATGAAGGTTTGCTCGGGCGGCATCGTCGGCATGGGCGAAGAGCGGCAAGATCGCGTCGACATGCTCGTGACGCTCGCCAATCTCGAAGAGCATCCGGAGAGCGTGCCGATCAATATGCTGATCGCCATTCCCGGAACGCCTCTCGGAGACACCGAGCGGATCGACCCAATCGATTTCGTCCGCACCATCGCGGTCGCCCGCATCATGATGCCGAAGTCGTTCGTGCGTCTCTCGGCGGGACGCACAGAAATGAGCGACGAGATGCAGGCGCTTTGCTTCTTTGCAGGCGCCAATTCGATCTTCGTCGGCGATACGCTGCTGACGGCGGACAATCCGGGCGAGGACAAGGACAGCAAGCTTTTTGCGAAACTCGGCCTGTCGGCGCTCGACATCGAAATTGCCGATCCTCACGAGGCGGAGCTAGCATCCACTGCGGTTCAACGGGATGCCCGGCAATCATGAGCGTGCGCTCGACGCGCTCCTCCGCCGCGGGCGTTTGAGGACGCTCGAAACGGCGCACGGCATCGATTTCACATCGAACGATTATCTTGGGCTCGCGCAATCGCGCGAGCTGGCGCAGGCGGTCGAGCAGGCGATTGCGCGCGGCGTACCGGTGGGCGCCGGCGGCTCACGTCTTTTGCGCGGCAATCACGAAGAACACGAGGCGTTGGAGAGGCAAGCCGCGAGCTTTTTCGGCGGCGAGACGGCGTTGTTCTTTGGCGGCGGCTTCATCGCCAATTCGGCTCTGCTCTCGACGTTGCCATCGCGAGGCGACCTGATCATTTACGACGAGTTCATTCATGCAAGCGCTCACGACGGCATGCGCTTGTCGAAGGCGAACTCAGTCGCGGTTCGTCATAACGATGCGCAAGCCTTCGAGGATAGCATCGCGGCTTGGCGGCGGGACGGCGGGACGGGGCAGCCGTGGATCGTCATCGAAAGCCTGTACAGCATGGACGGCGACCGGGCGCCGATCCGGGATCTCTTCGACGTCGCGCGGCGCCACGACGCGATGCTCATCATCGACGAAGCGCACGCGACCGGCGTCTTCGGCGCGAGCGGCCGCGGACTTGCAGCCGATCTCGAAGGCAACGACAATGTCATTAGTTTGCATACGTGCGGCAAGGCGCTTGGCGCCATGGGCGCGCTTGTCATTGGGCCGCGCGTCATTCGCGATTTTCTCGTCAATCGCGGACGGCCGTTCATTTACGCAACCGCTCCGTCACCGTTGATTGCGGCGACAGTGCGCGCGGCGCTCGCGATCTGTGAGACGCAGCCGGAACGGCGGGAGCGTCTCATGAGCCTCATCGCGCATGCGGAACGGGAACTCACGGCGAAGACGCGCTTTACTCCTTCCGGTTCACAAATACTGCCGCTGATCGTCGGCGGCGATGTCCCTGCGGTAGCGCTTGCGAAATCGATGCAGAGCCGCGGCTACGATATACGCGCTATCCGTCCGCCGACGGTGCCGGAAGGCACGTCCCGGCTGCGCCTCACGATCACGCTCAACGTGGATGAAATCGCAATCACACGGCTCGTCGACGATATCGCTGCGGCCGAAGCGGAGACCGCGGCATGACCATTCGTATCGTCGTTGCCGGCACCGGGACGGATATCGGCAAAACCGTTTTCGCCGCCGCGCTCACGGAGGCGCTCGACGGATATTATTGGAAGCCGGTGCAAGCGGGACTTGCTGGCGACACCGATGCCGAGACCGTCAATCGGCTGACGACGTTGGCAGAGTCACGAATTCTCCCTGAGAGATACCGGCTGAATACGCCGGCATCACCGCATTTTGCCGCCGAGATCGACGGCGTCGAGATCGATTCCAAAAAGCTTTCGCCATTCGGGCTGCCGACGCCGCTGGTGGTCGAGACGGCCGGCGGCCTCATGGTGCCTCTGACGCGGCGCTTGTTGCAGATCGACCTGCTGGCGCAATGGCGACTGCCTGTCATTCTTTGCGCTTCGACACAGCTTGGAACGATCAACCACTCGCTGCTTTCCATCGAAGCCTTGAAGCGCCGCGCCATTCCAATCCTCGGCGTTGCTTTCATTGGCGACGAAAATGCCGATAGCGAGCGTACGATCATTACGTTCGGGGCCGTGAGGCGGCTCGGCCGTCTACCGCGCATCGACAATCTCAATGCTGATACTTTGCAGGCGGCATTCGCCGAGAATTTCGCGGTTGCGGACGTTCTCGATATCGGGGCCGTCGGCCCATGACGTCCTCCGCCATCTGGCATCCGTTTACGCAGCATGCGCTCGAGCCATCCATGGCTCGCATCGCCCGGGCTGAAGGCGCGTGGCTCGAAACCCCTGCGGGGAAGCGCATTTTCGACGGCGTCTCTTCTTGGTGGGTCATCACGCACGGGCACGGACATCCGAAGATCATCGAAGCCATTCGTGCGCAAGCCGAGTTGCTTGACCAGGTCATCTTCGCCGGCTTCACGCATGAGCCTGCGGAAGCGGTTGCTGCAGGTCTGTTGAAGATCGTGCCGCAAGGTTTGCGCCACGTGTTCTTTTCCGACAGCGGTTCGACGTCCGTCGAGGTCGCGCTCAAAATGGCGCTCGGATATTGGAAGAATGCGGGCAAGCGCCGTACGCGCATTCTCGCGCTGGAAGATGCCTATCATGGCGACACCATCGGCACGATGTCGGCTGGGGCTCGCGGCGTTTTCAACGCGGCTTATGAGCCGCTGCTGTTTGAAGTGGGCCGCATACCGCTCCCAAAGCCGCATCATGCGCAGCCGACGTTCGACGCACTCGAAATCGCCTGCCGGAAAGGGGACGTCGCCGCGTTCATTTGCGAGCCGCTGATCCTCGGCGCCGGCGGCATGCTGATGTACGACGCGGACGCGCTCAAGGAGATGCACCGGATCTGCAAGGCGCACGACGTGCTCTTCATTGCGGACGAGGTGATGACCGGCTTCGGCAGAACGGGAACCGTGTTTGCCTGCGAGCAGGCGGGGATTTCGCCTGACATCCTCTGCATCGCCAAAGGCCTTACCGGCGGGTCCATACCGCTCGCGGTTACAATGTGCAGCGCGTCGATATACGACGCCCATCTCTCGAAAGACCGTTCGCGGACATTCTTTCACTCAAGCTCGTACACGGCCAATCCGATCGCCTGCGCGGCGGCGGCGGCCAACCTCGATGTGTGGCGGACAGAGCCGGTCATCGAGCGGATTTTGACGCTGACGGCAAACCAGGCCCTGTGTCTCAAAGACTTGGAAGCGGACCCGCGCTTCTTGAACCTCCGGCAGCTTGGTACAATCACGGCCTTCGAGCTTGCCAATGCTCAACAAGGCTATCTTGCCGACATTACTCTCGCGATGCGCGCGCGCCTTCTCGAACGCGGCGTGCTTCTCCGGCCTTTGGGATCGACCGTTTACGTGATGCCGCCCTATTGCACGACCAAGGATGAACTGAAATTCGTCTATCGGAATCTCGTCGAGACCGTCGATGAGGTGCTCTCGTGACGGGCGTCGAAATCATCAGTTATGGACATTACGCGCCGGAGCGCATCGTATCCAATCGGGAAATCGAGGCGCGCCTTGGTCTCGAGGCGGGTTGGATCAAGCGGCGTACCGGCATCGAGGAACGCCGATATGCGGCGGATGGCGAAGCGCTTTCGGACATTGCGGTGAAGGCCGGCGACATGGCGCTGGCACGAGCTGGGCTTTCGCGCGACGACGTTGGTTTGCTGCTGCTCGCGACATCGACACCGGACCATTTGCTGCCGCCGTCGTCGCCGCTCGTTGCGCATCGTCTTGGATTGGCGAACGCCGGTGGGATCGACATGGCGGGGGCTTGCGCAGGTTTCATCTATGCGCTGACGTTGGCGGACAGTTTTGTCAGAACGCAGGGGATGCCGGTTCTCGTCATCGCAGCCAACATTCTCTCTCGCCGTATCAACGAAGTGGATCGCGCAAGCTGTGTGCTCTTCGCGGACGCCGCAGGCGCCGTTTTACTGGCGCCGTCCGCGCGGGCGGAGGCCGGCATTCAAGGCGCGCATCTGGCGGCCAAGGGCGAGCACTACGATCTGATCACGATACCTGGCGGCGGCAGCCGCAAGCCATTTTCAAAAATCCGCGACCCGCAGGACGTGCTGATGGTCATGAACGACGGCAAAGCCGTCTACGCGGCGGCCGTCGATATGATGACGGAGTGTGCGGAAAAGGCGTTGGCAAAGGCCGGGATGTCCACGGGCCAAGTCGATCATCTCATCCCGCATCAGGCCAATGAGCGGATGATGAATACCTTGGCGCATCAGCTTGCCGTTCCGCCCGAGCGCCTCAGATCTACGATCGAGAATTTCGGTAACAGCTCGGCTGCGACGATCCCGTTCACGTTGTCGGCCACAGCGGCTGATCGGCCGTACGCGGCGGGCGAGACCATACTGATGACGGCGGCGGGCGCCGGATTAACCGGCGGCGCCGCAGTCTTCAGATTGTAATTCCGATACTCGCTGCCGTTACTGACGGATGCCCTCGACGTTGAGCATGAGTTCGACTGTCTTCGATGCGGGGCCAAGATCGCGGTTGATGCCGAAATCGGCGAGCGTCAACTCCGTCGTTCCCGCGAAGCCATCGCGATAGCCGCCCCATGGGTCTTTGCCGCCACCGAGACGCTCGGCATCGATCGTGATTTCTTTCGTCACGCCATGCAGCGTAAGATTGCCGGTGATCTTTGCCTTATCGGGTCCCGACGCCTTGACGCTCGTGCTCTCGAATGTCGCCGTCGGGAACTTGTCGGTGTCGAGCAGATCGGCGGCGCGCAGATGCTTGTCGCGTTCTGCATGATTGGTATCGATGCTCGTCGTATCGATTTCGACTTTCACTTTCGAAGCGTCGGGGTTCTTGTCGTCGAAGGTGAAGTTGCCGGAGAACTTATCGAAGCGGCCGGTCAGCCAGCTGAAGCCAAGATGCTTGATGCGGAAGGTGATCGACGCGTGGGCGTTCTTGGTGTCGATGACGTAGTCGGCCGCCGACGCAGGGAGCGCCAGCAGCGAAACGGTCATCGATGCCGCAAGAGCCGCTATTCTGAAGTTCATTGACGATTTTCCTTTTCTTGGACGAGTGATTCAATTGGCGGCGGGCCCGACCACATGCGCGTCAGGACCGGGCTTTTGTCGAGGTAATGATGCTTCAAAGCGGCGGCAGCATGAAGGACGGCGAGGGCGATCGTCGCGTAGCTGAGAATTCTGTGAACGTAGCCGGCGCGACTTTCGAGCCCGTGCATTTGGAAGATCGACGGAACTGAAAACCAACCGAAGACGCTGATCGGCTCTCCGCCCGCGGTCGATATCAGGTAGCCGCTCGCCATCAGCGCGAACAGCAGAATATAAAATCCCCAATGGACGACGTAGGATGCCTTTTGTTCGAGAGGCGAGAGATCGCGGTCGGACGGCTTGACGTTCGCCGCTCGCCAGAGCCAGCGAACGAGGAGCGCAAACAAAAGAAGCATCCCGACGCTACGATGAATATCCGGCGCGGAATTATAGTACGGGCTGTAGTAGTCGAGGCGTACCATCCAGAGGCCGAGTGCGAACATGGCGGTGATCGCAATCGCCATGAGCCAGTGGAAGAGACGCGAGACGACCCCGTAGCCCTCCGATGTATCGCGAATAAGCATCGTAGCACCAGCTTGCGCAAAGGCGCGACGTCTCTCGACGCCCCCCTAATGCGAGACAAATGCGAGCGATGTGCGGCCCCTTCAAGAGGGCACAAAAAGGTAACTATCCGTGACGTTTAGCGACCGCTTAGCGCGTCAGCTGGCGCGCCCGCGATCATATTGACGTCGACGCCGACACTGACGGAATGCTCGCCGCCGCCGCGCAGCACGCCGCTGATCGGGCTCACGTCATCGTAGTCGCGGCCGTAAGCCACCGTCACGTGTTCGTCACGAACGATGATGCCGTTGGTCGGATCGAAATCCACCCAGCCGTATTCCGGCGACCAGACCGAAATCCAGGCGTGCGTCGCGTCCGCGCCTTGCAGCTTCGGACGTCCCGGCGGTGGCCTCGTGTGAAGATAACCGCTAACGTAGCGGGCGGGAATACGAAGCGCACGAAAGCACGCCAAGGCAGCGTGCGCGAAATCCTGGCAGACGCCGCGTTTCGTCTGGAAGACTTGCGTCAACGGGGTCGAGACATCGGTTGCATGCGGATCAAATGTGAAATCGTTATACATCCGCATCACGAAATCCATCGCCGCATCGAGGACGGGCCGTCCCGGCGCGAACGACGGCGCGGCATAGTCTGCGAACTCCAGCGTCGGCAGCGTGATGCGCGAGGCGCAGCGGTACATCAGGACGTGGACATCGCGCTCGCCGGCGGATTTCAGCAAGCAATCATCGAGATGATCCCACGGCGTCGTTGATGTGAGATCTACGGGCGGCGGCGTCCGCTTCTCGACCGTGCTGCGCGCCAGCAGCACAAGCTCTTTGTGTTGCGACTCCATATCGAGAATGATGTCGATGTTTCCGAATGCGTCTGTCCCGTCCTGCCGCGACGTCGGCACCGGCTCGACGGTCAGGCTGTGATGGCGGACGATCTGCCCCGGCAGCGAGCGCGGCGTCATGTGCACGATATGCAGCGACTGCACGACCATCGAGCGATAGCGGTAGTGAGTCTTATGCGTGATATCGAAGATCATAGCGAGGGTTCTACCCTCGTGTGGGTCCGATGGGGCGCTTCGTCCATGACGTTGAAGTAGTGCCGCGTTATTTCGTTGGAAAGCTCCGGCAGCATTTCCAGTTGATCCAGCAGGAGGCGTTCGAGCACCGTGCCGCTTTCTTCCTTCGCCATCGCCTCGACGTCGGCCCTGCGGATCGACGTCAGCAGCGCGAGAATGAGCCGACGATCTTCCGGCAGTCCCGTGCCCTGGTGCGTATCGGGAAGCCCTTCCAGATGCCGGGCGATTGCCGAGAGCTGATAGGCAAGGCTTCGCGGGTTTGCTTCGTCGAGCAGAAGGAGGTCGAGCACAAGCGCCAGCATCGGGTCGAGCCTGTAGCGGGAGCGATAGGTAATGAAGCTGTCGGCAAGTTCGAGCAATAGCAACAAGCTGCTCTGCGTCTCTTCCGGATCAGGCAACGGAATGAACAGCGTGAGAATCGCTTCGCTGAGATTTTGCGCGCGCTCGATGCGCCGCCCCATGTCGAGGAATGCCCAGCCAGAGTTCCGCGTCATGTTCTCATGCATGAAGCCGTTGAAGGCGGCGATCGCGGCGAGCCCCTCATCCAACACATCGAGGACTTCGAGCGGCTGCGCCGAGTTCAGCGCTTCTCTCCAGCGGTTTCCGGAGCGGAATTTGCTCAGCGTCTGCCAAGCTTCGAGCGACAGACGATCCCGTACGAGATGGGCGACGCGATAGAGCCCGTCGAGTGTGCGCTCCAGAGTGCGCGAGCCGATGCCGCCCGTTATGAGGCTTTCGCACAGCCGCTCGATTTCGGCATCGGGCGGCGTCTCCCGGCTGCCGGTGACGAGACCCAGATCCTTGCCAAGAAGAACTTCGAGGCATTTGTGCGCGGCGCGGCGGCCGGTATCGGGGCCGCCATCTTCCTCGATCCGCCGAAGGGCGCCGCGAAGCACCCGCATCGTCCAATCGGCGCGCTCGCTGTAGCGGCCAAGCCAGAACAAGTCGTCGGCGACGCGGCTCTGGATGACGCGCTGCGAACGCTCGATGCGTGTCGTTGCCAGCGTCGGCCGCCAAAGGCTGACATGCGGCGCGAGTTCGCTTTCCGACAGAACCCAGACGTCGCGTGTGCGGCCGTCCGGAGCGCTGAGCGCCACGGCGCGGCCGGGATCGATGCTCATTGCGAGCCCTCCCGGCATGACCTGATAGCCGCTCTCTGTTCTGCAAACGAAGAGGCGGACGGCAAAGGGCTTCGGCACGAGTCCGTCGCGACCGAGGATCGGCGCAGAGCTGAATTCGACTTTCTCCTCAGCTACGAGCGTTGCGCCATGAAGAGCAATTTCGCGCTTCATTTTCTCGCGTTCGGGCGCGGAAAGTCCGCGGGCTTCCCAGCCGAGCGCGGCCTGGCCCGGCCGCCCTGTGCCCTCCTGCGCCTTGCGGATGATGAACTTGTCCGGCCGCGCGAAAAGTTCGCGGCGCGCGTCGGGATCACCAAGCCAGCGGCGCGGTGCATCCGCGAGTTCGAGATCCTCTCCCAGAACGTGACGAGCAAGTTCCGGCAAATAAGGTCCGAGGCCGCGATTTTGGGCGAGTGCCGTTCCTATGGCGTTGACGACTATGCGCGGCGACTTCCGGCAGACGCGGAGCAGGCCGGAGGGACCGATAAAGCCCGTCGGATCGAGTTCGAGCGGATCGCTCGATTTGCCATCGATGCAGCGCACCAGGAGGTCGATCTCTCTCAAGCCTTCGAGCGTCTTCAGATAGACCTGCTCGTTTCGCGTCTTGAGATCGTGACCTTCGATGAGCAAGTAGCCAAGATAGCGCGCGAGATAGGCGTGCGAGAAATAGTCTTCGTGATGCGGGCCCGGCGTCATCAGCGCGATACGCGCATTGTCGCGGCCGCTGTGGAGCGTCAGCGTCGACTGCAGTTCCCGGAAATAGGGCGCCAAGCGGCGCGCGTTGCAGTCTTTGAAGAGATCACCGGTGATGTGCGTGTGCACGACGCGGTTTGCCAAAGCAAAGCCGATGCCCGCCAGCGTCTCGGTGTGATTGTCGATGATATGCCATTTGCCGTCTTCGCCGCGGGCGATGTCGGCGGCGTAAAACATCAGGCCGCCCGCATTCGGCAAGATGCCATTAGCCGGTGCGAGATAAGCGGCGTCGGAAAAGATCAACTCGGCAGGCACCCGTCCTTCGCGCAGAAGTTTTTGCTCGCCATAGACATCATTCAACAGCGCATCAAAGAGCCTCGCACGCTGAATGAGCGCCGATTCCAAGCCTTGCCATTCGCCTGCCGAAATGACGACGGGCAAGAGGTCGAGCGTCCATCGTTGCGGTGTGGTGTGCGGATCGGCGAAGATATCGTAGGCGATGCCCGTTTCACGCACGCGAGACGCGAGACGACCATACCGCGCTTGCCGTTCGGTTTCGGGTAGCTCGGCCAATCCTTCGAGCAGCGGTCGCCAATGCGCGCGGACCGCTCCGGACGCATCCAGCAGCTCATCGAATCCCGATATCTCCTTGCGCCGGTAGGCGTTCAAGAGATCGGAAACCGGCTGCTCGTTCATTGCCGCTGCTGTCGTCATTCCGACCAGTCCACGCCGCGACGTTCCCCCCACATCAATCAAAGCACTATCGTGCGACGGGGCGCGGTCCGCAAGCGACGGCGCCAGGCGAGGGAAAGTGAATCCGCTCTCCGCACAGCTTGCCTTTCAAACCGGACCGCGGCGGAGGTCCAGTGTGCATGGATAATCCGGGTTAACGCTCTCGGGTTTGATAGACATCGGCCCGGCCGTATGGCCTTCCGCGTCGAAACGCGCAAGCCGGCGGCCTTCAGCTTCGTAGGCATTGATCGGGAACACCTCGAAATTGCGGCCGCCCGGATGCGCAACGTGATATCGGCAACCCGCAATCGATCGCCCGCTCCACGTATCAACAATATCGAAGGTCAGCGGCACGTGCGCGCCGATCGTCGGATGCAAAGCGGACGGGGGCCACCAAGCACGATAGCGAACACCGGCGACGGCTTCGCCCCAGCTTCCGGTGGGCGCCAACGGAAGAGGTCGACCGTTGCAGGTTACGACGAAGCGATCGCCTGTCTGACCTTTGACCTTTGCTTCGACACGCTCCAGCGAAGAATCAACGTAGCGCGCGGTGCCGCCCGCGACGCTCTCTTCTCCGAGCACATGCCAGGGCTCGAGCGCCTGACGCAATTCGAGCGTGAGGTTCGATGCCGACACGGTGCCGTAGAGCGGGAATCGGAATTCGAGGTGCGGGCGGAACCATTCGAGCTCCACCGGCAGGTTCGCCGCCTTGAGGTCGGCGATGATCGTCGCAAAGTCGGACCAAAGGTAATGCGGCAGCATAAATCGGTCGTGCAGCGCCGTGCCCCAGCGCACCAGCTTCTGGCGGTATGGCTTTTCCCAGAACATGACAATCAGCGTACGCAGCAGCAGTTGCTGAGCGAGACTCATACGGGCGTGCGGCGGCATCTCGAACGAGCGGAACTCGACAAGTCCGAGCCTGCCTGTCGCGCTGTCCGGCGAATAGAGCTTATCGATGCAGATCTCGGCACGATGCGTATTGCCCGAGACATCGATCAGCAGGTTGCGGAAGAGCCGATCGACCAGCCAGGGCGGGATGTGCCCAACTCCTGGATCCGGCACTTGCGAAAGAGCGATTTCGAGTTCGTAGAGCGCTTCGTGGCGGCCCTCGTCGGCGCGCGGTGCTTGGCTCGTCGGCCCAATGAACATGCCGGAGAAGAAATAGGAAAGCGCCGGATGATTTTGCCAATAGGCAATGACGGAGGCCAATAGATCCGGGCGGCGCAAGAAGGGGCTATCGGCCGGTTCCATGCCGCCGACCACGATGTGGTTGCCGCCGCCGGTTCCGGTGTGACGGCCATCGAGCATGAACTTTTCGGCGGAGAGGCGCGTATCGTGCGCTTCCTCGTAGAGCGCCGTCGTTATCGCGACTGTGCTCTCCCAGCTTGCAGAGGGATGAATGTTGACTTCGATGACGCCGGGATCGGGCGTCACTTTGATCACATTGAGGCGCGCATCCGACGGCGGATTGTAGCCTTCGACCTGAACCGGAACGCCGGTATCTTTCGCCGCTTCCTCGATCGCCGCGACGAGGGCCGCGTAGTCTTCCGCGTCGGTCAGCGGCGGCATGAACACGCAAATGGCATTGCCGCGCGGTTCGACGGTCAACGCGGTTCTGACGGAACCTGCAATGTCCGGCGTGATCTCGATGGGCATCTTCGGCTTCGCAGCCTCAAGCGTCACGACGCGGCGTTCCTGCAGGAGCACGGAACGCTCGGGCAGCGGCCGGGATTGGCTCATCGGATCGCGCGGGATGACGTTCGATTGCTCGGTTGGCTCGAGCACGGGGAACGATTGCAAAGGAAGGCGGAAGCCTGCCGGAGAATCACCCGGTACGAGGAAGAGATGCTCGCGCCGAAGAGCCCAGCGCTCGGTTACCCATCGACGGCCGCGGTCCGCTGTCTGCCAAGCTTGTATCGGGAGAACGTAGCTTGCAACCTGGCCCAGTCCACGATCGAAAACGCGCGCGATCCGTTCGCGCTCGGCGGGGTCGTCCAGCTTGTTGGCGTCGGCCGTGACGTTGATCGGCAGCTTGCGTTCGACCAGCAGGAAGTGCGCCGGATCTTCATAAGCCGGAATAGCGCTATCGACCGGCAGGCCGAGCTTCGCACACAGGCCGCGCATCAGATTGTCGGCGTCTTCGATCATCGCGGGGCGTGCGACGCTCTCGCTGACGATGAGATCCTGGTTTTCCCAGAGCGGCAGGCCGTCGCCGCGCCAGTACAGCGCGAACGCCCAGCGCGGGAGTTGCTCGCCCGGATACCATTTGCCTTGGCCGTAGTGGAGCAGTCCACCCGGCGCGAAGCGGCGTTGCAGCCGGCGGATCAGTTCATCGGCGTAACGGCGCTTGGTCGGTCCGACGGCCGCCGTGTTCCATTCGGCGGCTTCCATATCGTCGGCGGCGACAAAGGTCGGCTCGCCACCCATGCTGAGGCGCACGTCGCCCTTGACGAGCCGATCGTCGATCGCGTTGCCGGTCGCGACGATGGTTTTCCACGTTTCGTCATCATAAGGCTTAGTTACGCGCGGCGTCTCGCGAATGCGCGTGACGGCCATTTTGAAGTCGAATGAGACTTCCGCCTTCGTGTGACTGCCGCTGATGGGCGCGGCGCTGACGGGATGAGGCGTTGCGGCGAGCGGAATATGACCTTCACCGGCCAATAGACCGGACGTCGCGTCGAGGCCGATCCATCCGGCGCCCGGAATATAGACCTCCGTCCAGGCGTGGAGATCGGTGAAGTCCGTGTCGGCGCCGGCGGGGCCGTCGTGCGGTTTCACATCCGGCTTCAGCTGAATGAGGTAGCCCGATACGAAACGCGCCGCGAGGCCGACATTGCGAAGGATCTGCGTCAGAAGCCACGCGCTGTCGCGGCAGGAGCCCGAACCGTTCGCGAGCGTTTCTTCGGGCGTTTGAACACCCGGCTCCATGCGGATGAGATAGCTGACATCGCCCTGCACCATGCGATTGAGATCGCAGATGAAGTCGATCGTCGTCTGCGATTTGGGAACGATCTTCTTGAGATAGCGCTCGAGATTGGGGCCGAGAGGCGCCGCAACGAGGTAGGGCGCGAGTTCTTTCTTGAGGACGTCGTCGTAAACGAACGGCCAAGCCTGGGCTTTCTCCTCGATGAAGAAGTCGAACGGATTGATCACCGCCATGTCGGCAACGAGATCGACGGTGACGGAGAATTCCGTGGTCTCTTCGGGGATGACGACGCGGGCGAGGAAGTTGCCGAACGGGTCCTGCTGCCAGTTCAGGAAGTGCGATTTCGGCGTGATGGTGAGCGAATAGCTCAGGATGGGTGTCCGGCAATGCGGGGCGGGGCGAAGCCTGATCACCTGTGGCGCCATGCTTACCCGTCGATCGTAGCGGTAACTCGTTTGATGGGTCAGCGCGACGTGAAGGACCATGAAGCAACATCATCCCTGTTTTATCTGATCGCGGTGCCGGGCCGTCGGGAGGACGTCAGGCAACGAAATCGTCTTACCTGCGTTACCGGGCGGAAAGTTATGGTACAAGCGCGGGTTAGCCTAAAAAGTTCGCAGCGTCCCATTCTGCATTACGTTTGAGCAGAGTGCTGAAAAAATTGGACCCGAGTGCGATTTATAAGGGCATCGACGTGTTTTATCGGCAAGGCCCAATGAGCCAACAAGGAGCAGTCAGCGATTTTCGGCACCCCCCCTTCGGGGCCATTTGCGCGTTTGCCTACGGGTACCGGGGCGTTCGGTACGCAGCATGAAGAATTTCGCCTGCTCGCACTGCGGAAACACTGTGTATTTCGAGAACGTGAAGTGCATGGAATGCGGCAGCACGCTCGGTTTCGATACCGGAGAAATGGCCGTCGTTGCGGTAGCGGAAGCCGGCGACAGCACAGTTGCGCTCGACACCCCCATCTTTCGTAAGCTGAGTAGTACGCCAACAGACGTTCCGCTTCGATATTGCGCGAACGCGGAGCTCGGCGTTTGCAACTGGCTGACGCCTGAGTCCGAGAGCAACGTCTTCTGCAAGGCCTGCGACCTCAACCGCCTTATCCCTAACCTTTCGGAACGTGGCGGTCTCGGCGCGTGGCGCTCGCTCGAACATGCCAAGAAGCGCCTCGTTTACTCCCTTCTGCGATTTGGACTGCCTTTCGATGGCTCAGCTTCTGCGAAGGGCCCGCTGACATTCGATTTCGTGCGGAACTCGCTGACGGGCCATCTCGACGGCGTCGTTACCATCGACGTCAGCGAAGCCGACTCCGTGCAACGGGAACGGCAACGGCAGCGATTCGATGAACCGTACCGTTCGCTACTCGGCCATCTGCGCCATGAAAGCGGCCATTACTACTGGATGGCTCTCGTTGAAGAGCCGGATCGGCTCGACGAGTTTCGCGCGCTCTTCGGCGACGAGCGCGAAGACTATGACGCTGCGCTCACGCGCCATCACAGCTCCGGCCCCGCACCCGATTGGCAAGAGCGGCACGTTTCCGCCTACGCCAGCGCGCACCCGTGGGAAGACTGGGCGGAAACCTGGGCGCACTATCTGCACATGGTCGATGCTCTCGACACCGCTGCGGCCGAAGGCATGGAAGGCCATGGCGTTCATCTCGACCTGCGCGACGATATTTATTCGAGCGTGACGTTCGGCGCGCTGATGGCGCGATGGATACCGCTGACAATCGCCATGAACAGCCTGAGCCGCAGCATGGGTCATGACGATTTTTATCCGTTCGTAATACCGACTGCCGCTTACGACAAACTCGCATTCGTGCATCGCGTCATCCACGAGCGCGCTCAGCAGCCGACTGCTACCGAGACCTCCAAAGTTTAAACTTGACTCTCGTAGTATACTTTCGCTTAATGGCCCCATTCGCCATTTGCGGGGCCTTGAACCTCGATATTTTGGATAGAAAACCATGAAACAATCGCACCTTAGCGGTGAGCGGTTGGACGTGCGCGATAGTTCCGGCGCAGTCCTGGCCGCATCGCTGTTCGCCGCCTCCGCGGGAATGATTTGGGATTTAGCGACCGGCCATGTCTCGGCATTCGACCGTATGCTCTCCAACCTTTCCGACGACGAAGAGGATGAGCGATAAATGCGGAACAAATCTCCGAAGCCGAATGACGGCAAAGCCGGCGGCGAGGATACCTGTGCGGGCCACGCACTCGGATTTCCCCTGCGCGCCGAACTCGAATTTCTGCCGATCGAGAACGTCACGCTCGATATCTTCCGCTGCCTTTGCGAAGTGTACACCACAGGCGCGGCGCAGCCTTGGGAGATCGCGATGAAAGAGGCCGAGGCAAAGCTCGGCCCCGCTGAAGGCCCTCTTCTTGTCGCGCGCGTAACGGCGCTTCTCAGAGCGCTCCGATCCGAACGCAAAGTCGGCTTTTCCTATCTCAGCATCGGCTGCCAGCATGTGTCGCCCGACGAGCTTGCGGTGTCGGGGCTTTTGAAAGCCGCGCGCTCCGGCAACGAGATCGCATTGGACCGTGGATTGAAGCTGTTGGTGGAGGATCCGCAGACACCGGCGCGCACACAGTTCGCCGCTCGCGCACTCGCCTCCATGCAGTCGCAGCACATCGCTTCCGACGTGGACGTTCGTGGCGAAGCCCACGCGTCGCAAAAGAAGACTGCACCGGCCCATTATCTTCACTAGAGCGGCTATTGAAAGATATGTCGGCTCCCAGCCACTCATCCTTGATCGAGCGAATGCCTCAGAAAAAAGAGGTCGCAGCATCCTTACTGCGCCAAGCGGGGCAAAGCCCTATTTCGACGACCGAATTGCCAAACACCGATGGCCCGATCGAGAACGGCGTCCGATATCGGGTCGACGAATTGCTCAAGGGTCACCGCGAAGCAACGCTCGTGCACCGAGGGCAAGAGTATCGCCTGCGCATCACCGCAACGGGCAAGCTCATCCTAACCAAGTAAGGCGCAACCAGGGACGCACGATATGGGCGTGGCAACACGACGATTTGCAATTGCTGGCGCGGCTCTCGCGCTGGCTGGGTTATTGTCCGAGCTCGGCTTTGATCGCTCCCGTGCTGTCGCGGCCGATGCGGCCGCGGTACGGATTCTGTCTCTCGGTGGCGACGTGACGGAGATCCTTTACGCGCTTGGGCAGGAGCAAAAGATCGTCGCAGTCGATACGACGAGCCAGTTTCCAGCGAGTGCCCTCACCGACAAGAAGTCGGTCGGATACTTGCGCGCGCTTTCGGCAGAGGGCGTGCTTTCCATGAACCCCACGCTCATTATCGCGTCCGAGCAGGCTGGGCCGCCCGAGGTCGTCAAAGCCATCAAAGGCAGTGGCGTCCAATACGTCGATATCGCCGAAAAGCAGACGGCAGAGAGCGTGCCCGAAAAGGTTCGCCGTATCGGAGAAGTTGTCGGCACCGCCAGCGAAGCCCAGACGCTTGCGTCGAAAATCGAGGCCGAGTTCGCGTCTCTCGAAAACGATCGCAAGCAAATCAAAGATCGCAAGAAGGTGCTGTTCGTTCTCGCCGTTCAAAACGGCCGCGCAACGGTCGGCGGTACAGGCACGGGCGCTGACGCGGTTCTGAAGCTTGCCGGCCCCGACAATGCAGCGGCGGGCGTCAACGGCTACAAGCCGGTGAGCGACGAACAGTTGGCGGAGTTTTCTCCCGACGCGGTTGTCGTGATGAGCCGCGGCAGTGGCGATCGCCACGGCGCCAGTACGGCGCTCGAGTTGCCGGGTCTCAGCCAGACCCCGGCTGCAAAGACCAAAAGTCTCATCGAAATGGACAGCCTTTATCTTCTCGGCTTCGGACCGCGCGCCCCTTCAGCCGCGCATGACTTGATGAAGGCTCTCTATCCCGGGTCGGGCCAGACCGCTGCAACGCCGTGACAGCCATCGATGCCAGGTTCGCTAAAGTCGCCGGTGCGGTGAGGCCCGCGCGAGCCAAGGTTTTCCTTCTGCTCACCGGGCTGCTTCTCCTTTCCGCGATCTTGTCGCTCGCCATCGGGCCGACCGGCGTTTCGCTGCAGTCACTGCCCCGCGCGCTCGCGGCGGCTGCCGGCTATGCCGCCGATTCCACCGCTGAGCGAGACAGGCTGGTTCTGATCGATCTCAGACTGCCACGAACACTGCTCGCTGCTTTCGTCGGTGCGGCGCTGGCGACGTCGGGCGCGATGATGCAAGGCCTATTCCGCAATCCACTCGCGGACCCGGGCCTCATCGGCGTTTCTTCGGGCGCGGCGCTTGCTGCGATTGCAACGATCGTGCTCGGTCACGGGATCGCTGCTCCCTTGATCGCGCCTCTCGGAATTTACGCATTGCCGATCGCCGCGTTCCTCGGCGGTCTCGTCACGACAATCACGCTTGTCGCCATCGCGGCGCGCCGGGGACGGCTCGCAGTTGGAACATTGCTGCTTGCCGGCATCGCTCTCGGCGCATTGGCTGGTTCGCTCGGCGGATTTCTTGCATACGCGAGCGACGACCGGGATTTGCGTGATCTGACGCTCTGGTCGATGGGCAGCCTTTCCGGCGCTAGCTGGCAGAAAGTTTTTGCCGTCCTTCCCTTTGCTGCCGCCATCTGCCTCGCCGTGCCGCACCTCGTGCGCGGACTCAACGGTTTTCTGCTCGGAGAGTCGGAAGCGATGCACCTCGGCATCGATACCGAGCGGACAAAGCGGATTACCATTGCGACCACGGCCGCGGCCGTTGGAGCCGCCGTCGCTGTTGCCGGCGTGATCGGCTTTGTCGGTCTCGTTGCACCCCACGTCATGCGGCTGCTTTCCGGCCCCGATCATCGTGTCGTTCTTCCGGGAAGCGCCATTCTCGGTGCAACACTCGTCATCGTCGCCGACATCATCTCGCGCATGGTGTTGCGGCCCGCAGAGCTGCCCATCGGCATCGTGCTCGCGCTCGTCGGCGCACCCGTGTTTCTTCATCTCGTGCTGAGGCGCGGCATCGGCGGGGGAGAATAGGCGATGCTTGAAGCGCGAAGCGTCTCGGTGGTGGCGGGTTCGAAGCGGCTCATCGACAACGTGTCGCTGGCGATCACGCCCGGCCGGCTCACTGCCGTGATCGGCCCGAATGGCGCCGGAAAATCTACCCTGCTTCGCGTCATGGCGGGAGAGCTCAAGCCGAGCGAGGGCGCGGTCTTCCTCGACGACAGCGATCTCCGGAAAGTGCCGGTCGCCCGACTTGCGGCACGGCGATCGGTCGTCGCGCAATCGACGACACTTTCATTTCCGTTCACTGTTCTCGAAGTCGTCATGCTGGGCGCGACGGTGCCGGGATTTGGCATTCGCGATTCCGCTGCGGCCAACGCTGCACGCGACGCGCTTGAGGCCGTCGGCTTGGCAGAATTCGAAACGCGGATGCTCAATGAGCTTTCCGGCGGCGAGCGCCAGCGCGTCCATATTGCTAGAGCCCTATGCCAATTGGCCACCGCGCCACGTTCGCAGGCGGGCACGGCCGCAATCTTGCTCGATGAACCCACTGCGAGCCTCGATCTCAAACATCAATGCGATGTACTCGCCCTAATCAAAGCCCAGGCTGAAATGGGACGCGCAGTCATGCTCGTCATTCACGATCTCAATCTTGCCGCAGCATTTGCTGATGAAATCGTACTGATGGCGGCAGGCAGGATCGCCGGAAAAGGTAAACCCGACGATCTCTTGAATGAGGATCTGCTCAGCCACACGTTCGGGTGTCGATTGCGGGTCGTTTCGTCCGAAGATGGCGGCCGATTGATCTTGCCTTCGGCCATCACGCGCGAAGCGACCATGGGAGCGGCTGCAGAATGATGACGTTACCTGATGAACTGACTGCTAACGGCGTTGCGGTGCCATTGGCGATCCCCGTTCTACTTTCAACCAATATCGAACGCTCTGCCGAAATCTATGAGAGCAAGGGGTTCGTCGTCGTGCACCCCGCGCATAACTATCTGATACTGCGCCGACGCGCTGTCGAGCTGCATATTTCTTCCGTTGCGGTCGTTCCCGAGCCGCATTGCGTCTCCGCTTACATTCGCGTCAACGACGTCGACGAATGGCATTCGGCATTCAAAAACGGCCCGTCCAAGCGGCTATCAGAAGTTTCGGACAAGCCTTGGGGTATGCGGGAATTCCACTTCATCGACGATGACGGCAATCTTCTCAACATAGGACAGATGCTGCCGACGCACACGGAATACCGGATCGGCGCAGCGTGACGGTAATGTTGACTTTTTAAGGACACAACAATAGCGTGCCGCCGCGGTAACGCTCCGCAAGCAAGAAGAATTCAAAATGCGTCTTAGAGCACAGTGACTTCCCGTCTCGTAGCTCTGAGATCGCCGGCGGACCGGAAATCCCAGCTCCCGGTTCGCCGTTTTTCTCACAAGAAAGGTGCCAAATGTACATCGCGATGAACCGATTCAAAGTCGAGCCCGGCCTCGGAAGAGATTTCGAGCAGCTGTGGATCGCTCGGGAAGTGCACCTGCACAAAGAACCTGGTTTCGTGTCGTTTCACTTGCTTCGCGGACCCGAGCGCGAGGATCATCTTCTTTATTCATCGCACACGGTGTGGCGTTCATTCGCGGATTTCGAGGCGTGGACGAAATCTGAATCATTCCGCAAGTCGCATTCCAGCGCCGGAACGACGAAGAAGCTTTATCTCGGCCATCCCGAGTTTGAAGGCTTCGAGGCGATCCAGGAAGTTCGCGCCGATGGTTCGAAGTCGGTGTTTGCAGCGGCGGCCGAGTGAGTGGCATGAGCGAAACTCTGACATCTGAGGCCGGCGAACGCCCGCCGCTCCGCGAGCGCCTGGCAAAGAATGCAGACGGCATCCTCGAGCAAATCGCCCGCGAATACGGCGTCAGCACGTTCGAGGCTGTCGAAGCGCTTCCTGATCCGCACCGGGCCATTGTTCCCGGCAGCGCGTTCGAGACGATATTGACTGCCCTTACAGCGTGGGGACCGGTGGTCTTCATCGTTCACACGCCCGACATCGTGCTCGAATGCGAAGGCCCGATCCCTCCCGGTACGATCGGCCGCGGATATTTCAATCTGCATGGCGACAGCCCCATCGGCGGCCATATCAAAGCAGAGAACTGCACGCACATCGTCTTTGTTGCGCGTCCCTTCATGGGGCGGGAATCGCGGTCCGTTCAATTCTTCAACGGAGCCGGCGAAGCGATGTTCAAAATCTTCGTTCGCCGCGACGAGAAGCGCGAACTGATAAAGGAACAGGTTGCGCTGTTCGATGAGCTGAGGCAGAGCCTCGCGGGTTGATCACGCGATGTTCTCAGCAGCGGAAGCTTTCCAAAGGGGCGCATCAAAAATGCGCCCCTTCATTTTTGGCGTGCGCAGCATTGGCTCACATGCTCGGGAATCTCACTTCCACGCGCAGCCCAGGTGCATTGTCGAAGAGCTCGATCTTTGCCGAATGAAGCTCGACGATGGCCGCAACGAGGCTGAGGCCCAAGCCGCTCCCCTCGGTCGAACGGGCACGCTCCAAGCGATATAGGCGGCGAAACACATTCACCCGTTCGTGCTCGGGGATACTCGGGCCAGTGTCAGAAACTTCGACGATGTGCACGGCGCCACGCGAGGCGAGGCGTATCGTAATTTCCGTGCCGGGCGGGCAATGACGAATGGAATTCTCGACGAGGTTGGCGACGAGCTGGACGAGGAGTTCCGGATCCCCCCGAACGTACGCCGGGCCGCTCCAATCGCTGACGTACTTAAGCTTGTCGCCCGCGTCCTCGGCCACGACATCATAGACGTCGCGAACGTCGGCGAGGAGAAGCGAAAGATCCACCATTACGAAGCGTGATTTGCGAGCACCGGCCTCAATCTGGGTAATCCGGAGCAGCGCGTCGAATGTTTCCGATATGGAATCGATATCGCCGAGCGCCGCATCGATTGCGTTTTGAAACTCGGCTTTGTTTTCCCCGTTGCGCGCGTCGTCCAGGCGTTGGCGCAAGCGGCCGAGCGGCTTCTTCAGATCGTGCGCGATGTCTGACGATGATTGATTTACGTTCTCGATCAGTCTCTGCAAATCACCGAGCATGCGGTTCACTTGCAAGGCGACCTGGTCGATGTCGTCATGCTGGCCGGAGATCGGAACGCGGGCGGTGATTTCGCCTTGTGATACTCTCGCAAGGGGCCGGGCGAAGGCATTGATGCGATGTTGCGCTTCGCGTGCGAAATACGCCGCGCAAAGAGCAAGCGCCAGGGCGGCCGCAACCACGCCGTAGGCGAGCAGCCTCAGCAGAAACGACTTCATCTGCTTGACTTCGCTATTTTCGCTGCCGACGAGCAGCCGCCCTTTGACGAGGGGCCTCCATATCGCGAGAAATTCGTCGTCCGGCTCGCCGCGATCGAGGGTCATAAACATGTCCGAGCGCTTCAGCGTCATCCATTGTTTGGAATCTTTAACGCCCCGAACGTTGCCCGCCAGAAAATTGCCGTTCTTGTCGACGAGTTCAATGATGAAGTCGGGATCGCGGACGGATTCGCTTTCGCTGGCGACGAGGGCGACGAGATCGTCGAACGTGCGGTCGCCGTCAAGAGCTGCGAGAGAATCGAGCGTCGTCTCGACGCGGTCGCGAATGTCTGTCACGAGACGCTCGCTGGCGACGAAATAGACGGCTGTGAAAAGCGCTAATATCGTTGTCAGGAAGAACAGCGAGAACGTCGCCGCTAATCGGAACGGCGTGCGCTTGAAGAGATCACGAGCCGTCATGGACCGTGTATCCGCTCCCACGAATGGTGTGGATCAACTCTTTGTTGTAGGGCTTATCGATCTTGGCGCGCAGCCGGGAAATGTGCGTTTCGACGACGCTCGTCTTCGGATCGAAATGGAAGCTCCATACGCGTTCCAACAGCATCGTGCGCGTCACGACGCGGCCGCGATTGCGCATGAGCACTTCGAGCAGACGAAACTCCCGCGGTTGGAGATCGATGATATCGCCGCCGCGCGTCACCTTTCTGCTGACGAGGTCGATCTCGAGATCGCCGACCTTGAGGCGCGTCTCTTCACCTTTCGTATGCGGGCGGCGGGCCAGCGCGTTCACGCGAGCAAGAAGTTCGGAAAACGCAAATGGCTTGACGAGGTAATCGTCGGCGCCCGCATCGAGACCTTCGACGCGATCGTCGACGCCTCCGAGCGCCGTCAGGAATAATACGGGCACCCCGCGTCCGGCACTGCGAATTGTCTTGATGATCGCGAGTCCGTCGAGGCCGGGAAGCATCCGATCAAGGATTATCACGTCGTAATTCTCGGCGACCGCTTGAGCGACCGCATCGCGGCCGTCAGCGAGGTGATCAACCGTATGACCTTCTTCCTCGAGGCCCTTCAAGATATATCGTGCAGTATTCAAGTCGTCTTCAAGCAGCAGAATTCTCATGTCCGTACTGCCCTCGCGCCCCGGGATCGACCCGGCAGCAATCACCGTCGCCGCCGCAGCATGTAATACACGACGGGATGGGTGGCCAGTGCGAGATGGCTTCTAGGCGCTCGTTACGTAAATTTTAGGTGGCGAACCTGACACTACGCCGGGCGGTTTCGGCCGAACAGACCCTTCGAGCCCTCGACATAGAGGACGATGAGGGCCGCAATTATGCTGCATACAGCAAATCCCGCCGTTATCGGAAAGATCGAGCCGTTGAAGGATGCACCGACGAAGCCGCCAGCGACGGCGGCGATGGCGGTCCCAAGTGAGCCGATGACCGACGACGCCATCCCGGCATTGTGACCTTGCGGCTCCATGGCGAGCGCGTTGAAGTTCGGCGCAATCAATCCGAACAGAAAAAACTGAACGCCGACGGCCGCCGCGAAGAGCCAAAATCCGGCCACGCCCAGCGCGGCCGCTGCCGTCAGCAGAACTGCAACGCCGATAAAGGCGACCAGCGCCGAGTGCGACACCCACCGCATTCCAAGCCGACCGACAAGACGCGCGTTGGCGAAAGAAGCGAAAGCGATCGTGGAGGCGAGCGCGCCGAAAATGATGGGGAAGTTCTCGCCCATGCCAAAGACGCCGACGAAAACCTGCTGGGCGCTCGCGACATACGCCAGCAAGCAGCCGAACATGAAGCCGCCTGCCACTCCGTAACCCGATGTCTGCGGATTGAGGATGGCGGCCATCAGAGACTTCCCGAGCGTCATTGCGCGGTCCGTTCCGAGCGCGGGGCCGGCGGTTTCGGGTAATCTCGTCCCGGACCAGACTGCCGCGAGCACCGCCATCGCGAGCAGCACGGCGAAGATCCAGTGCCAGTCACCGAAAAGAACGACGGCCTGCCCGATCGAGGGGGCGAAGACTGGGATCATGATGAACACCATCATCGCAAACGACATCACCCGCGCCATTTGCCGACCGCTATACAGATCGCGAACAACTGCGACGGCGATGATCCGCGGAGACGCCGCGCCGACACCCTGAATAATGCGTGCGATCAGCAGCGTTTCAAAAGTGCCTGCCAGAATCGCCCCGATCGTCCCCAAAATGAAAATCGCGAGGCCGGCCATAAGGACCGGCTTACGGCCAAGGCGGTCCGAAAGCGGGCCGAACAACATCTGGCCCACCGAGAACCCGGCCATATAGAGAATGATGACGAGCTGCCGGTCGTTGTCCCTGGCGACGCCGAATGTCGAGGCAATTTCCGGTAAAGCCGGCAGCATGATGTCGATCGACAAGGCGGTCAGCGCCATAAGCGCGGCGATCAGGACGACGAATTCGACAAACGGAATCGGTAACGAAATAGCCGGTGTGTCCGGGCGCGACGCTTGAAAGCGCGCCTCCCGCTGTGACGTGGTCATGTGATGGTCCTGAAGCCTTTGCGGCCGATACGGGTGAACGCCCGTCGCTCAGCGTTGAAATCGCGCGAACGCGGCATCTGTCTCATTGCCGCTTTGTCGGGCGCTGGTTAGCACGCGGCACCGCTTTCGTCATCCAGCTGGTTCATGGCATTTCTGCGACGAAAGACTGGGCGGGCGGCGTCACAAGCACGCAAGCGCCCGCAGCGGCGGGCGTGCCGAAATTGGCCGATGGCCACATCAACTTCGTTTTCACCACCTGATATTTTTTAAAAACCGTGGAACCATTTCCGGGCGCAATCAACGGTCCGTCATCCCAAAATTCATGCTGTCAAATTGACCGAATTGGCTGTGACTATTCCTTCGGCAAATAATCGTCACTTTACCGAACGGCGCGGCGCATCAATCAAAGCGAACGTGACCGAGAGCCGACAACCATTGACAATCGGCGATATAGACTGAAAATACTCGGTGCGAGGATTCTTCTGCTGCAGGAGTCTGAACCCCTCATGCATTTTTATCCGACTGAGCGGGTCGCGTTATTTATTGATGGCGCAAACCTTTATGCCGCTGCGAAATTGCTCGGATTCGATATCGATTACAGGAGATTGCTCCGGCTTTTTAGGAGCAAGGTGCAGCTTGTAAGGGCGCTCTATTACACGGCAATTGCTGACGAGCAGCAATATTCGTCGATACGTCCTTTGATCGACTGGCTCGAGTATAATGGGTTTTCGATGGTGACCAAGCCATCGAAAGAGTTCGTCGACAGCGCGGGACGGCGACGCATCAAAGGCAATATGGACATCGAGCTTGCCGTCGACGCCATGCGACTCGCAGGGAATCTCGATCACATCGTCATCTTCTCCGGCGACGGTGATTTTCGCAGTCTGGTCGCTGCTTTGCAGCAAATGGGCAAAAGGGTAAGCATCGTGTCGACGCTGCAGACGCAGCCGCCGATGATTGCCGACGAGTTGCGGCGTCAGGCCGATCAATTCCTGGATCTCGCCGATCTCGAAAAGGAGATCGGCCGCGCTCTGAATGGCAAGGTAAGCCCGCAAGGGGAGCTGTAAGCGTTAAGCCCGCGCCGTGAATTTGTCGTTTCACATTCTAGCGGTCCTCCGCTTTTTAGGAAATTGCGGCACGTCACGCTTTCTCGTACGCACGGCGGTCGTCACAAACTATCAGTTCCAGATTTTGCTACTTCGCAACAATCACGGGCCGCCGCTTACAGCGGAACCCTGACACAGATCAAACTCACGGCATCGGCAACCGGATTTCTCTGTTCTCATATGCTCGTCATTTGTCGATATCTCAAAAATGGCCCTGCGTCGGGTCCATTGCCAAATCCAGCGGCATCTCTGCCGTCCGATCTTCAACTCTGAGCTTGGGCGGCACTTTTTTGATCAGACTCGGTGCAGCATTATTCGTGGGGTCTGATTTCATTGAGCGTTGATCGCTTACAGCGATTTCTTGTTGGCCATTTTCACGATCCGGCGGCAGGTTAGCCGACCACGGTCTGATTTTCGGAGCGTACGACATATCGCCACGCAGCTCCGGACGGCTTTTGTGGCCACAAAGATACGATCCTCGGCAGAAGTGTGCGGGAAAGCTGGCGAACCCCGCTAGGTTTCCTACTTTTCATCGGGCGGACCGTCAGGCCTCAGCATATTTACCTCGCCCAAAGATCGTCTCAATGGCCGCTTGAGGTCAGACAGGTTTAAAGGCTTTAAGAAGGGCAGGCGATCCCAGAACGGGACACCCGAGCCGCCATCCGCGGCTACCCGCATTAACGTGGACGGCGCATGGTCAACTTCTTCATCCACCGGCCCATCTTCGCCTCGGCGATCGCCGTCATCATGGTTCTGGCAGGGACCATTTGCTATTTCCTGCTGCCCGTTTCGCAACTTCCTGACGTCACGCCGCCGCAAGTCGTGGTGAGCGCGATTTATCCGGGCGCCAGCGCCCAGGTTGTTGCGGATACGGTCACGACGCCGCTCGAACAGCAGATCAACGGCGTCGAAGGCATGACGTACATGTCGTCGTCGAGTTCCAACGACGGCTCGTCCAACATCACGATCACATTCGATGTCGGCTATCCGCTCAGCATTGCGGCCGTCGACGTGCAGAACCGTGTGGCGGAAGCCGCATCGTCGTTGCCGCCTATCGTCAACCAAGCCGGCATCTCGATCAGGAAACAAAACCCGAATTTCGTTTTGATCGTCAATTTGACGTCGCCGGATCAATCCGTCGATCCGGTGACGCTCAGCAATTACGCCTACCTTCAAATCGTCGATCCGTTGAAGCGGCTGGCGGGCGTCGGCGACGTACAGATCTTCGGCGAACGGCGCTATTCGATGCGGCTGTGGCTCGATCCTGACAAGCTGTCCCAGCTCGGGATCACGGCAGTCGACGTTCAGAACGCGGTCGCGGAGCAAAACATTCAGGTCGCGGCCGGAAAGATCGGTCAGTCGCCGGCGCCGCCGGGGACGCCGTTCGAGATGCAGGTCAACGCGACCGGGCGCCTGAGCAATCCGGAAGAATTCGGAAATATCGTCGTACGCTCCAATCCGTCGACTGGCGCCATCGTGCGCCTTCGGGATGTCGCCCGCATCGAGCTTGGGGCGCTCCAGTACTCGTCGTCGGCATTTTTCGGCAAAGACCCTTCGGTCGTGCTTGCCGTATTTCAGATGCCCGGATCGAACGCGCTGGATCTGCAGGAGCGCGTGCTGACCAAGATGGACGAGCTGTCGAAGCGGTTCCCCAAGGGCATCGCCTACGGCATGCATTATGACACAACCCGCTTTGTTTCAGCGGCCATGCATGACGTGGTTTTCACGCTGCTCGAGGCGCTGATCCTGGTCGTTCTCGTTGTATACATCTTTCTTCAAAGCTGGCGCACGACGATCATTCCGACGATTGCCATACCGGTTTCGCTGATTGCGACGCTCGTCATTATGCACGCGCTCGGATTCTCGCTGAACATGCTCAGTCTTCTCGGCATGGTGCTGGCGATCGGCCTTGTCGTCGATGACGCCATCGTGGTTGTCGAGAACGTCGAGCGGCAGCTGGAAAACGGTCTCAAGCCCATGGCTGCGGCTTTGAAAGCCATGTCGGAAGTGACGGGTCCGATCATCGCGACGACCGGCGTTCTCATGGCCGTGTTCATTCCGGTGGCATTTATCCCGGGCGTCTCGGGCCGTCTCTATAATCAGTTCGCGCTGACTGTCGCGATTTCGGTCGGACTATCGGCTTTCAACTCGTTGACACTCAGCCCGGCGCTGGCCGCGGTCTTCCTTCGCCATCGCGGGCCGCCATCGTTCGTGCTCTTTCGCTGGTTCAACGCCGGCTTCGACAGGATCTCGCACGGATACGCTCACCTGGTTCGCTTCATGATACGCATCCGCTGGGTGATGCTCTTCCTTTTCACGGCCGTGCTCGGTGCCACGTATCTGCTCTCCCAGCGCATTCCTTCGACATTTTTGCCCGTTGAAGACCAGGGATACTTTTTCGTCGTCGTGCAACTACCGGACGGAGCATCGCTCGAACGAACCGATGCTGTCGCCAAGAAGGTCAGAGACATTCTGGAAAACACTCCGGGTGTCGATATCGTCGGCTCGATCAGCGGCCTCAACTTCCTGACGAACGCGGCGCAATCGAACTCCGCCGTCGAATTCGCCATTCTCAAACCGTGGAACGAGCGGCCGCCGGAGCAAAGCGCGTCGAGTCTCGTGCAGGCGGTTCGCGGGCAGTTGCTCATGATCCCTGAGGCGGTCGTGCTCAGTTTCGACCCGCCGTCGATACCGGGCCTCGGAACGACGGGCGGATTTGAATTCCAGGTCGAAGATCTGACGGGCCGCGGCAGTGCTGCTCTCAACGACGCGACACAGGCGCTGATTGCAGAAGCTCGGAAGCAACCGGAGCTGGATGCGCAGCAGCTCTTCACGTCGTTTTCGACCTCGACGCCGCAATTCAACTACGACCTCGATCGCTCGAAGGCGAAACTGCTGGGGCTCAATCTGCCGGACGTATTCAATACGCTGCAGATCTATCTCGGTTCGCTCTATGTGAACGACTTCAACCTTTTCGGGCGCACGTTCCGCGTGACGCTGCAAGCGGACACCAATGCGCGCGCCGATCCGTCGAGCCTCTCGCGGCTCTACGTTCGCAACGCGACGGGCGGAATGGTGCCGCTCAGCACGCTCGGCACGCTGAAGCCGATCGTTGGGCCTGAGACGGTTCCTCATTACAACAACTATGCTTCCGCGCTGATCAACGGCGGCCCCGCGCCGGGCTACAGCACCGGGCAGGCCATTCAGGCGATGGAACGCGCCGCAGCCACGGCTCTGCCGCGCGACTTCAGTTACGAATGGACTGGCATTACATTCCAGGAACTGAAGGCGGGTTCGATTGCCCTCGTCGTCTTTGCGTTGGCCAGCGTGTTCGTCTTTTTGATCCTTGCTGCGCAATACGAAAGCTGGTCGATGCCGTTCATGGTGCTGCTTGCAGTGCCGCTCGCGCTGTTCGGCGCTCTCCTTGCGCTCTGGGTTCGCGGCCTACAAATCGATGTCTATTCGCAGATCGGATTTGTCATGCTCATCGGTCTTTCGGCGAAGAACGCCATTCTGATCGTCGAGTTCGCGAAGAGACGGCGCCTCGAGGGCTTGTCCATCGTCGATGCCGCGATGGAGGCGGCGCGCCTTCGGTTGCGCCCCATATTGATGACCGCATTCGCATTTATTCTCGGCGTCGTTCCGCTCATGATCGCAAGTGGGGCGGGTGCTGCCAGCCGGCAATCGATCGGAACGACGGTCTTCGGCGGAATGCTGGCTGCAACGCTTCTTACGCTGCTGTTCGTTCCGGTGTTCTATGCGGTCATCGAAGAGTGGCGGGAAGGGCGTGATGCCCACACTTCCGGGAAAGTCGACACATCGGGCAGCGATGCTTCGCATCCGGCTGCCGCCGAATAGACAGGGATTTCGTGATGCGCCTTTGGAAGATCATTGGCTTGGTTTTGCTGGTTGCCGCCGGCAGTGCGGCCTACGTTCACCGGCAAGAAATCGAGAAGGTCATCGCCTCTCTCGAGCAGCCGGCGGCCGCGCCGCCTCAGGCCGGCTTCGTCATGCCCGTACCCGTCTCGCCTGTCGTCAAACGCCCGGTGAGTATTTATCTCGAATATCCGGCGCGGACGGAGTCCATTCGTGACATCACGCTGCAGGCGCGGGTTTCAGGCTACGTCCAGAAACAGAATGTTCCCGACGGCGCGGACGTCGCCGCCGGCGACCTTCTGTACGTGATCGATCCGCGAGATTATCAAGCGGCGCTCGATCGCGCGAAAGCTCAAAAGCAGCGCGATATCGCCGCCCGAGAATACGCCAGCTCCAGTCTCGAGCGTGGGTCGGAACTCACCAAAAGCGGGTGGCTCGCCAAGGATACTTTCGATCAGCGATCAAGTTCGCTGCGCCAGGCCGACGCCGCCATAACGATTGACGATGCCGCCATCCGGGAGGCCGAGCTCAATCTCGAATATACCGAAATTCGTGCACCGTTCGCTGGACGGCTGGGCAAGAACCAAGCGGCGATCGGCGCGCTCATCAACGTTGCAGGTGCGGCCCTCAATACGCTGGTCCAGATCGATCCCATTTACGTGACGTTCAATCCGAGCGAGGCGGATCTCGCCGCCATCCAGAAAGTACATGCTAGCGGTGCAACGGCGGCCGAAATCTTCGTTCCCGGGAACGACAAGGCGAAGCACAAAGGCACGATCACGTTCATCGACAACACCGTCGACCGGCTGACGGGGACGCTCACGGCCCGCGCCACCATTGCCAACGCCGATCGCGCGCTCTTACCAGGGCAATACGTTCGCATCCGCATTCATGCCGGTGAGGACCCCAATGCTCTGATGGTGCCGCAGACCGCGCTCGGCTCGAGCCAGCTCGGAAAGTATGTCTACGTGGTCGGCGAAAAGAACATGGCGGAGCAGAAACTGGTGACGACAGGCCCGACGGACGGGGATCTCATCAGCGTGGTCGGCGTGACAGAGAAAGATCTCATCATCACTGGAAATCTGCAAAAGATCGGGCCTGGATCTCCGGTGCAGCCTCTCACGGCTCCTCCGCCACAGGCCGGCGAGAAGCGCACCGTCACGACCGGCGCCGTCAATTAGGTTCGAATAGCGTTCAAAGGGAAAGGCGCGGACGGCTCAATGTAGAGCTCAGCACGCGCCTTTTTTTTAATTCGTCTCGGGCTTGGCTTTGCGCCGCGTCAGAAGTCGACGCGCAGCATCGAACCACCGTAAGCACCTTCGCCGCCGGCTCTCGTTTCGCCGCTGTTGTTCACGAACTGCTGGCCGACGTTGAAGGTCAACTTGGCCGGCAGACCACTCCACCAGAGATGGAACGGGATCGTTGCGAATGCTCCGACGCGCGTCGCGAGATCACCCTCGTCACTGTAAACGGAGCTTTCAGGCCCGATGATGAACGTCTTCGCGTTGTAGCCCACGCGAGCTTCCGCGTAGTAGGAATTGAAGGCGGTCGAGTAGCTGCCTTCCAAGCTTCCGTACAGCGGGCTTTCGTCATCGGTTTCGAGTTCTACAGCGACTTTGAAACCATCGGCGCCACCGCGGACGTCGTTGTTCGGGTCAAAGGGCGACAGGTGAACATTGCGGACCTCATAGCCGAGGTAGGCAATGGCGCTCCAGTTGGAGAAGACCCACTGATAGCCGAGCATGATGTCCAGCGACCGGTCGTCCGCATCGACTGTTGAATTGTCAGGCTCACCCGCCTTGTAGTTGTAATCGGCGATGATGCCCTGCGTGCGAAGCAGGAAGCCGTTCTTGTAAAGATCGCCGCTCAAACCGAAGACCGTGCCGCCGTAGTAAGCAACCGCGTCATTCGCTGCGTCGATGCCGCTGTAGGTAATGACCTTCGGGCCGCGATCTTCCGTGATCGGGTCGGGGTTCAAAACTTTCGAACGGTCGAGCTTATAGACGAGCCCTGCCTGCACCGTCCAAATCGAGGGGACTTCGCGGTCTACGTAATCTACCCCGTCAACGGTGCCACTATTCGTGATCCTGCCTGAGAAATCCGAATAACGCGCCTCGCCGCGCAGATAGAAGTTATCGGAAATCTGCCGCTCAACGCCGCCGCCAACAAAGTAGCCGCCGAAGTTCTGGCCGCCCTTGCCGTGGGCCGTCGTGTCGTCGGTGTCGATGTCCCACCATCCATCGTTGGAGAAGTGAGCCTGTGTGTAACCACCCGTCGCGTAGACCAGCGTCCGCTCGTTGACCAGAACGCCAGCGCGCGCGCCGATCGCCCATGAGCGATCAATCGTCATCGCGTTATGAATGTCTTCGTTGCCGCGATTCAATTCGGAGACCGAGAAGTCGGCGAAGGCGCCGACAACGAAGCGGCTGCCCACCTGCCGGTCGATGCCGTAAATCAGCGAGACCAGTCCGCCGTCGGCGAACTCGTTCTTGGACGAGGTCGTGTCGTCGCTATCGTGATAGTTGTTTTTCGAGTGGTTGTGCCCGTAGCCGCCGCTCACTCCGAAATATACTCCCGACCAGCTCGGCGCTTCGACCTGAACTGGCGTGTCCTTCAAAGAGAAAGGTCCATCGGCGAGCGCGGGTGCGACCATCGCAGGCATCGCCGCGCCGCACGCCATCACCGCAAAAAGTTTCTTCATTGGTCTTCCTCAAGCGCAAAAGTCGCGAGCGCAACGACCATCCTCAATACGAAGACGGCCACACACGATCTGGTACTTCTCTCTAAGGTATGAGGGGATGTGATTCGCGTGTCAGAGTCGAGTTTGAACGTCAACGAACAAATGCGTCGGCGCCGCGGTGATGTCCGCGGTGCCACAGTTCACATTAGTTGTACTCACACGGGGACGTGTAGCAACTCGATTTGCTTTTTCACCAGCCGCGGTGACCTCCTACGTTGTGCATAAGAGTCGCCATCGCCGGCCCGCGGATTGTCGCTTATGGCGACGCTTTCCTTCGGCGCGGCAAGAGGCTCGCACGGTGTGCCGTGCCAGCGCGTTCCGGCCGGAAGGACGTCGCCTTTCATCAGGACCGATAGCGCACCGAGGTTCGACGCGGCGTGCATTTCCGTTCCGTAGAGAACGACCGCCATATTACCGACGGTGCAGCCATCGCCGATTTTGATGTGATCGGCCTTGAACACGCGATCCTCGAAGAGGTGGTTCTGGATCGTCGCGCCGACGTTCAGGCACGCGCGGTCACCGATGTGCACGAGATCGAATTCGGAAAAGAGAGTCGTTTCGAGGTAGCACCACTTCCCGACTTTGCAGCCCATCATGCGCAAGCACGATGAGATGAACGGCGTTCCCATCAGCGGCGTCATGGTCGTCGCCGCCACTGTTTCGTAGACGCCATTCACAAGCTCGTTGTTCCAGATGAACCGGCACCAGAGAGGCTTCACTGTCGGCGCGATACGGCCGACGAACAGCGCCTTGACGAGAGCCGCGAGTAGAATGGACCCAGCCGCCAGAGTCGCCGCGACAAAGGGAATGCCCACGATCACGGCCCAGAGCGGCAAGCTGCGATAGCCGATCACAAGATAGCTCGTGAACGCGATGCCTTCCGCGGCGACGATAAAGCCCGGCAATAGTATGCGGAGCGTATCGGTCGTCGTCCGTGCGATCTTCGCGCGGCGCGTCGGCTCAAATATTTCCGCATCGTTGAAGCAAACATTGCGTTGCGTTTGCGGGAGAGCAAACCCAGGCGAACCCAGCCAGCGCGTATCGTCGGGAATCTCAGCTGCGTTTGCCGGCGGCGTCGACGCAACGCCGATTAACGCGTTGTCGCCCACGGCATGACCGCCCGGAATGAGCGCGCTGTTGCCGATGAAAGAGCGCGAGCCGATGCGCACTGCTCCGATCTCGACCGTACCGGCGTTGAGCCGCTCTCCGCCGATGAGGCACGCGTCGGCCAGGAAGCTCCCGTCGCCGACCTCGAGGAGACTTGGCATAACGTGCGAGACGGTTGAAACTTCCGAGCCAGCGCCGATCTTCGCGCCCAGAGCGCGGAGGAAGACCGGGCAGTAGACAGTCGCGTAAACCGGCAGCAGGATGGTCTTCGTGTTCTTCAGCAGATAGCTGACGAACCAATGCCTCAGGTAGGCGAGGCTGAGGACGGGCATTTGGCCAGCCTCGGACGGCTGGAGCAGGGTAATAAGCGTAATTGCGCCGATCGCGTAGGTCAGAACTCCGACCGGCACCGCGATGAACGCGCCGATCGCGCCACCGAGCGGACCACCGAACGAAAACCCAGCCGCGATAATAATGGCGGATGGGATGACCGTTGCGATCAGAAAATATCCCATCACGTAAATAAGCGCGAGATGCAGCGCGCCGAACGAGAACGTTCGCAGCAGCGTTGGCGAAGGCGTCGTGGCTTCCGGTGTTACGACTTCGGCCAGCAGCGCGGGCGATCCGCGACGGCATTCGTAACTTCCCATAGCGGTGCCGTCGGGCAGCGACGACATATCATCGAGCCGCGCGCCGTCGCCCATGCTCGTGCCGAGACCGAGACTGCAGTGCATGCCGATGAAGCAATTCTCGCCGATGTCGACCGGCTCGATGACGAGGTAGCCGTCCTCAACGCGATACCCGAGGATCTGGCTTTCAAGTCCGATGCTCGAACCGCGCCCGATCGAGACGACGTCGTAGGCGCCGCACAAGGATGTCGACAGCACGACGTTGCGGCCAATCTTGGCACCCATTGCGCGCCAATAAAGATTCATCAACGGCGTGCCCGCAAACATATCCGACCAGCTCAAGGCTTGGAAACGGGTCACAAACCACCACCGGAAGTAATAGAAGCTCCAGAGCGGATAGCGGCCAGGCTTGACGCGGCCGATGACCAGCCACTTCAGCGCGATGCTCAAGAACAGCATGCTCGGCCAGATGGCGAAGCCGACCATCGTCGAGATTTGCGCCGCGCGCTGCCATGTGATCTGACCGTCGGTCACGGCGGTCGTTATCAGCACCATGTACGCGAGGGGCGCTAAGAGAATGCCGTAATATGCTGCGATGCTCAAAGCCTGGAGCGACACCGTCGTCCAGCGCATCAACGGATGCACGCTTTTGAAGGCTTCCTCCGATACGTTCGCCCGCGCCGGGTTTTCCTGTTTTTCTCCGCCCATACGGCTTTCGAGAACGGAGGCGAGAGCCCTTACGGAGCGATGCTCGTAGAAGTCGCGAACCGAGACTTGAACGCCAGCGATCGCTTCACGCACGCGGCTCGCGCATCGCGAAGCCAAGAGTGAATGTCCGCCGAGATCGAGGAAGAAATCGTCGGCGACCGAAATGCTCGGCAGGCGAAACGCTTCGGACCATGCCGCCGCAATGCGCGTCTCGAGCTCGCTTGCAGGGGCGACGACATTGCCGAGACCCTTCAGCAGCGTCTTGGGTTGGGGGAGATTTTTCCGGTCGACCTTGCCGCTCGTCGACATCGGAAGCTCGTCGATGACGTCGAGATATTGAGGCACCATATAAGCCGGCACGCGTCGTCGCAGCAGTTCGTCGACCGCTTGACGATCGAAGCTTTCTTCCTCTCCGTGACAGACGACGAAAGCCGCAAGCTCCTTGATGTCGTCTCCCACCGCGATGACGGCCGCCGCCGCGGCCTTGATTTGAGGATGCTCCATCAGGACGGCTTCGATCTCGGAAAGCTCGATGCGAAAGCCGCGGAGCTTCACCTGATCGTCGAGGCGCCCGAGAAAATAGAGTTCACCTTCGTACCCGAGCCGCACATGATCGTAGGTACGATACAATCGGCCTCTCGTTGCCGGTTCGAATGAATCGGCAACAAAGCGCTGATCGGTAAGCGTTTGGAGATGCATGTAGCCGCGTCCGACGCCAGCGCCGCCGATGAACAGCTCGCCGTCTTCGCCCGGCGCCACGGGCTGAAAATTTTCGTCGAGGACGTACGTGGAATAACCCGGCAGAGCCTTTCCAATGGCTACCGGCTCGCCGCTTACGCACTCATGCCACGTGGCAACGACGGTTGCCTCCGTCGGGCCGTACGTATTCAGCATTCGGCGTCCCGGCTTTGCCCATCGCGTTACGAGCTCTTGCGAGCAGGCTTCGCCCCCAAGTACGAGCGTCGTCACCGTCGGCAGATCGCGATCGATCATCGCGAGCATCGTCGGCACGGTCGAAAAATAGCTGACCTGCATGTCGTCGATAAACTGGGCGACGTCGGCGGGCGACCGTTCGACTTCTTCGGGCGGAACGATCAACGTTCCACCCCGAGAAAACGCAGCCCAGATTTCTTCAACCGATGCGTCAAACGCGGTCGAAAATCCCTGATAGACGCGATCGTTCGCCGTCACCTTGTAGACTGAGCGCAGTGATTTGACGAAAGCGACGACGTTGCGATGTTCGATCATCACGCCCTTTGGGCGACCCGTCGAACCCGATGTGTAAATAATGTAGCTCAACGCACTCGGGTGGATTTCCGCATCGAGCAGAAGGTCGACGGACTCGTCCGGTTGACCGGCCAGAACGTGCCGCTGCCGGTCAACCAGCAGGAGCGGCGTCGCGACTTTACCTTCGATCACGCCTGCGAGCGCGTTTTCCGAGATGATCAAACGTAGCTGCGCGTCTTCTTCGATTGCGCGGATACGCTCCAACGGCGAACGCGGATCAATCGGCACATAGGCGGCGCCGGCTTTCAAAATGCCGAGAATCGCCGCGTAAAGCTCCGGCGATTTCTTAAGATAAATTCCGACGAGATCCTCGGCGCCTGTTCCGCAAGAAACCAAATAATTGGCTATGCGATTTGCAGCGGCATCAAGCTCTTCATATGTGAGCGTCTCACCGGCAAATTCAATTGCAGGATGATCAGGCCGCCGCTGCGCTTGGAATTCGAAATAGTGGTGGAGGAGCCGTGGCCCTCTTGTTCGCCCAGTTTCCAGCGAATGCCAATTTGGTTCGTATACTGACACGGGCTTCCTCAATGGGCTGACGCCACGAGCCCCCTTCTTCCTTGCGGCCGCCCATTGCGACGGCCACGGAAAGTCGATGCCCTTGGCATTTGGCGATCCATGTCCGGAACGTTACCGGTTCGCTCTGGCGGTTCTGTCCCGGCCAAAGGCGATCGTTGCGGGGATCAAATGCAACTGCTGATGCTTCAGCAATTCCGGTGCCAAGCATCTTGAGGTAGGCTTCTTTGAGCGCCCATAGCCGAGAAACCGCCGTTTCTAGCTCCCCCACAGCCATCGATTTCAGTGCCGCGCGTTCGTCAGTCGTGAAGACGTCAGAAAGCCAGGCGTCATTCGTATCAGCGATGGCATTTTCAATATCGATACCAACTGGTCCGCACGTAGATACCGCGACAACTGACGCCCAACGTGTGTGAGAACAGCTGAAATTCAACGCGCTCGCGTTATTCGATAGCGTTGGTTTTCCCCACGCCGACCTTTTGAAATTCCACTCGTGCGGTGCAGTCCGGCCGCCGACACTTTCCGTCAACGCTTTCCGAAGAACTGTGCGCGTCGCAAGCGAGCGGCAACGCATTTCGACGTTGCGTATCGATGCGAACTCGTGGACGTCGGCTTGGGCCGGTGTCCCGAAATGGTCTGTAAGGTTATTCGCGGCAGCATGTGGCACGTACCAAATTCGCACACCCGGAAAAACGGGCGCCGCCTCGAACGCATTAATAGAGATTTCCACCTCGGCGCCGCGGAAGGGCGGCCTTTGGGTTAACTTCCCCGGAAAAGAAAACAGACGAGCCATTTTTGCAATCAATGCAGACGGACACAGGCGCGCGTCATCGCGGGCCGCATGCGATCTGCTCTAAAAAGAATTGGATGTTAATGAAATGCTAAACTATGCTTACTGATCAAATTGCTGATATAAAGGTAAACCGCATTTTTCAGTCAAAAATTCCGCGACACATTCAAATCGGTGTCGCAAGGGTATTGGTATTGGTTTGAAAATTCCAGAGAGTTTAAAGGACGTGCTTCTATTTCGGTATGCGATTTTTATCGTCGTTGGCTTCTACGTTACGCTCACGATCACACCGGGAAATGCCGCTGATTCGAACGACACATCGACCGTTACACCCAGCGGCTTAAAACCGAATTACCCCGCCGACTACAATTGCACCCCCATTTCGTCACCATATGGGAGTTGGATTGACGTCGACGGTACGCGCCGCGATGAAATTCATACGGGCGTCGACGTCGGCCGACTGGGCGAATGGATATTGGCGCCCACGTCGGGAACGGTGCGCGCGGCTTGGCAGGCAAATTGGAAATGGGGTACCGAAGGCGCCCTCCTGATCCGGCATGATCGCGATGATCTAAATCTCACCAAAGGGCCGAAATATTATTACTCCGAGTTCGATCACCTGGACTTCGATGAAATCAAGCATTTCCGCGAAGGGCAAAAGGTCAAGCGCGGTCAGCGGCTGGCTCGCGTGACGCGTCCCGGTGAAAACCAAACCTATCTGCCGGAAGTTCATTGGGAAGTCTGGAAAGCCGATCATGATAATCTGACATGGCGCATCAATAGTTACGGCGCACCTGATTGGTGGAATGACAGCGCGGAGCTTGTCGACCCTCTCTCGCTGCTTGGTCTTAATAATCCGCCGACTGAGGATAAGAGCGTTGCCATTGTCCCGTTCGTAAATGGCAAAGACTACGACGGCTTTCGCGGTTTCACCTATATTATGCCGTGTACTCGGAAGTGAGCCGTGTTCCGGACCGAAAACCTCGGTGCGGGATCATGCTCATAGTTGGCATTACGCTTGCTTAGATGTCTCCAAATTCGATCCGAACCAGGAGTGGGGTGACATGTCCCAAATTATTTCGAAGCCGCGCATCGCCGTAATCACGTTATTCTCGGCGGTATTCGCCGCTTTCTTTTCGCTCCCGGCGAATGCCCAGAGCCCGGCACCAGCTGCGCAGGCGGATAACGGAAGCGTCTGGTGGAACGAACTCATCAGCGCCAATCCTGAGCGCAGCCGAGATTTCTACGCGGGCGTGATCGGCTGGACGCCGAAGATCGTTGCCGCGGAAGATACTTCTCGTCCCCCCGCTGCCGGCGAAAACGAATACACTCTATTCATGCAGAATGGCAACGAGAGCGCAGGGCTCGCGAAGTATGATGGCAAGGAGCCGACCGATCCCAAGCCCGGCTGGCTGACCTACATTCAAGTTAGCAATGTCGACGACGCCGTTGTCGAAGCCTTGAAGAAGGGCGGCAAAGTTCTCAAGGCTCCGACCGACGCTAATAACATCGGTAGACTTGCGATTGTCGCCGATCCCGACGGCAATCCCTTTGGCCTCGTCACGCCATTGAGCAAGGATTCGACCGCGGCGGGACATTAGAATTTCGAAGCTCACGGCGAAGATCGGAACGTTTCATCATAGGCCCGGCGCGGATCAGCAATCCCTGCCGGGCCTTGATGCTTTCACGGCAACCCAACTATTTTTGCCAACCCGTGAGGGAACGCACCCTGTTCAGAAGGCGTTGCCAAGTCGATACGGGTGCGCCGTCAGACGATTGGGAAGAAGGAAAGGAAGCAGGGATGGGAAACGGCAACGATCCTCCACGAATTCCTTTCCCCACGCAGGAGCCTGGAGAGCTTCCCACCTTGCCGCCTGCGCCGAAGGAGCCGCCCCAGCCTTCTCCCGTGCCGCTCGACGCGCCTGGCGAGAAACCCGATCCGGACGCTCCGGTGAGGTAGTCCGTCTGCAGTTCCGGCTTTTCCGGAAGCATCGTTCGATCATGCTTTTCAGCATGCGTGGTCGATCCTCCTTTCGAAAACATTGAAGGTGTCCCGAGCTGCGCCTTAGACAATTGCGGCGGTCGGCGCCCACGGGTTGCCGCTCACGACGAGGTCGGCGAGGATTTTCGCGGCTCTCTGAAGGACGTCATGGCTTTCGGCTGCCGAGAGGCACACGCGGACTGCGTCGCGGGCATTCTTCGGATCCAAATTAAAAAATGCGGCTGGACTGACGCCGACGCCTCGAAGCTTGGCTTCGGCAGCAAAGACTTCGCTTTGCCAACCCGACGGCATGCGCAGCCAGACATGGAACGCAGTCGGGCTCGATGAATAATCCAACCCGCGAAAAGCCTGTTGGGCAATCAGTTGACGTTCCGCGTTGCGTTCCCGCTGTGCATCCTCCAGCTCAGCAATGAGCCCCGTGCGCACAAGTCTCGCCGCTATTTCGGCCTCTATCGGCGCCGCCATAAGCGTCGTTGCGCGGAGCGCAGTTCCGACAGCGCGCCGCCATTGCTCCGGCACGCGCATATAGCCGACTCGCATGCCGGGTCCGCAATTCTTAGAAAAACTCGTGATGTATATGGCTTGAGTGCGGAGCCGCGCGGCCAATGGTTCAGGACGTGGCGAAAGAAGAAATCCGTATACGTCGTCTTCGACGACCCCGATCTTGTAACGTTCGCAGATTTTAGCGATCGCCTTTCGACGCGACGGCGGCATGGTCGTGGTGGTCGGATTATGCAGAGTGGGTGCGCAATAGAGCACCCGAGCATGGCCTGAGCGCAAAGCGTCCTCAAGGGCATCGGGCATCAATCCATCGTCATCCATTGCCACCGGGACGACGTTGCGACCGAGCATTCTGGCGGCAGTTCGCGCGCCATAAAAAGTTGTCGCCTCCATGAGGATGCTTTCGCCGGGTTCCGTCAGCGCAGCGAGAGCAATTGCGATACCGTGCTGGGCGCCAGCGCAAACGACGATATCGTCACTCCCCGCCTTCACACCCAAGGTTTGCAGATAAGTGGCTCCAGCTGCGCGATGGGAGACGGTTCCGATATCGCTCTGTCTGCCGAGAAGAGCGCCGTAATCCAGGTCGCGGGCGACTTCGCTTGCAAGCTCGCGCAAGTTCGGCAGAGGCGGCGCACCCGCCGGGAAATTGTGCGAAAGATCTATAAACGGCGCATTATTTGTCGTCGTCAGCGACGATACAGGAGAGTCTGGAAGCCGCGCGAGCACGAACGTCCCTTGACCGACGCGCGCTTCCGCAAGACCCCGTCGCTGTATTTCCGAATAGGCCCGCGTTACCGTGGTGACATCGAGTTCCAATTGATCGGCAAGTGAGCGATGCGTCGGCAATCGGGTGCCGTTGAGAAGCTCGCCATCATCGATCGCACGTGTGACGGCGTCAGCAATCGCGAGATAGCGCGGCCCTTTGAGACGCCTGATTTCAGAGATCCATTTCATGCTGCTTCCACGCGAAGGTCCCCGGCGTCATTGTATGGATTTTCGCGCGCCACAGAAGATCGTTTGTCTGCATATAATGGATGCACGCCGCCATTCAGTTGGGCAGAGCGCAACTCGCAGAGCTCCCTCTCCTTCGCCTCAGGTCAAGAGAACCTGCATTTTTAAAGGAGAAATGCGCGCCGCGCGCTGGCGGCCACGGCGCAAAGCACTGGCACACACCTTGCAAAATCTGGTGCAGACATTTCGTCTGTATGGATCTGTTCATGTCTGCAAATATCGCGACCTCGGGATTGAGCTTTTACATGGTCCCGAATGCTCCCGAGCCGGTCGCTACCTTTTCGCACGCCGTCGAAGCGGGAAGCTTCATTCACGTTACAGGGCAGATGCCGACATATCCCGGCGAGCCTGAACGTCCCATACCGGACGATATCGAAGAGCAGACCCATCGCGTGATGGCCAACCTGCATATCGTGCTGACCGGATTGGGTCTCGATTGGTCGAGCGTTGTGCGCGCCGGCGCATATCTGACGAATTTCGAGAAGGACTACGCGCGCTTCAACGAGATCTATTCGAGTTACTTCCCGGCCAATCGGTTGCCGGCGCGGACGTGCATCGGTGTAACGGCCCTTGCACGCAGCGCGCGGGTGGAAGTCGATCTCGTGGCCTTTCGGCCCCTCGCGCGGTAGAGAGGCGTTGGCTCGATGAGTGTGACCCAGCGCGGCCTGACATTGCAGTTACGGCGCAGCATTCCAACGCGGCAGTATCGTCTTCTTGCCGTCGTCGGCTTCGCCATCTGTCTATTCGTTTGGGGGCTCATCAGCGCTTCCGCCATCGTCGATCCGGTCTTCCTGCCGTCGCCTATCACTGTCGCTCATACGATGGCAGATATATTCGGTGACCAAACAATTTGGTCGGATCTTTGGGTCAGCTTCGTGCGGGTCACGGCTGGCTTTTTGCTCTCCGCGATGGCTGCGCTGCCCATCGGCATCTTGATGGGCTCGTTCAAACCGGTCGAAGCCATTGTTCAACCGGTGACGGAATTCGTCCGTTACGTCCCGGTTCCGGCGCTCATTCCGATTTTGATGGTAACGCTCGGGATCGGCGAAGAATCGAAATGGGCTCTTATTTTTATCGGCACCTATTTTCAGCTTGTCCTCATGGTCGCCGATGAAGTGCGACGGGTCCCTTACGAGCTCTTGCAAGTGGCCCAGACTCTGGGCGCGACGCAGGGCGAAATTATTCGACGCGTTCTGTGGCGCTCCGCGATGCCGGGCATTTTCGACGCGCTTCGTCTCTGCAACGGCTGGGCTTGGACTTATCTGATTGTCGCCGAGCTGGTCGCTGCGAACGAGGGATTGGGATTTCGCATTCTGAAGTTTTCGCGCTTCCTGCAGACCCCGAAAATATGGGTGTATCTCATTCTCCTCGGCGCTATCGGCCTGCTTATCGATTTGATGTTTCGCGCGCTCAACCGCCGATTGTTCAAATGGGCTGAGAGCGGAAAATGAGTCAGATTCTCGAGGTTCAGAACGTCTCGAAGGTCTATCGCACCGACAAAGGTGGCGTCGAAGCCTTGCGTCCGACGTCATTCAAAGTCGAGCGCGGAGAGTTCGTGACGCTCATCGGTCCATCGGGCTGCGGCAAGACGACGATGCTGTTCATCCTCGCCGGACTCGAAGAGCCGACCGATGGATACATGTTCGTCAACGGCCGCCAAGCCATCGGCCCCGGAGCCGACCGCGGCATGGTCTTCCAGAATTACACGCTCTATCCCTGGCTGAACGTCACCCAGAACATTCTCTTCAGTGCGACGCTGAATGGCTCTCGCCCGAGTGGAGAAGCCCTGAAAGCCGCCAAGGAGCGATGCGCCGCGCTTCTCTACCTGATGGGTCTTGAGGCGTTTGCGAATGCGTATCCGCGCGAATTGTCCGGGGGGATGAAGCAGCGCGTTGCCATTGCGCGCGCGCTGCTTCCGCGCCCGGCAATCCTTTTAATGGATGAGCCGTTCGGCGCTCTCGATGCGCAGACGCGCGAGGAAATTCAGCAGCTCACAGCACTTCTCAGCCGCCATGAAGGCACGACGGTGCTGATGGTGACGCATGACGTCGATGAAGCCCTCTTTCTATCGACGCGGACGTTGGTGTTCTCTCCTCGTCCCGGCAGGATCGTCGACGATATTCCGGTCCCGTTCGGCGATGTTCGCAAGCTCGATCTTAAGCTCGCGCCCGAATTCATCTCTCTCAAGCGTCACATGCTCGGCCTGTTAAGGCGCGAGTCGGACGCCCACCGCGACGATTACCTGCAACGGCTGCTGCAAGCGCAGGAGCCGGAGTTGTCCCATGTGAGTCAGTTGCACAAAGCGCGAAAGGGAAGCCAATGAAAGCTGTGTTCAGGGCCTTGACGGCAGTTCTAATCATGGCGCTATCCGCCGTCTCGTGGTCTACAGCCCGTGCGGACACGCTGAAGCCCTATAAAGTCGGCTATAATAGTTGGATCGGATACATTTCCCTTTTCATCGCGAAAGAGAAAGGGTTCTTCAAGGACGAAGGTCTGGACCTCCAGATGCAATCGTTCAGTTCGCCCGGTGATGGCCTCGCACCGCTCCTCGGGGGCCAGCTCGATGCGCACTTCACGACTGCCGATAGCGTCATCACGGCGCTCGACAAAGCTCCGGGCCGTCTGGAGATCGTCTATATGACCGACACATCTGCCGGCGCCGACGCCATTCTCGCGAAATCAGATATCGCGACGCCCGCAGATCTCAAGGGAAAGACCGTTGCCGCAACCGCTGGCCAGTGCAACGAACTCCTCCTTCGCAAAGCGCTTACGAAGTATGGTCTGGCCCCGAGTGACATCAAGCTGATAAACATGAATCCCGACGACGCGGGGGCCGCCTTTGCCGCTGGCAAGCTAGACGCCGCCGTCACCTGGGAACCTTGGATCACAAAGGTGCAGGGCGAGAAAAAGGGTCATGTCATTTTCTCGTCCAAAGAAGCACCGAACCTGATCCTCGACGTTGTTGCCATCAGCGACAAGACCGCGAAGGACAAGTCTGACGAGACGAAAGCGTTTCTTCGCGCTTTGAACAAAGCCAATGAACTGGCGATCTCCGATCCGAAGGCGGCTTCCGCTGTGGCGGCGAAATCCCTGGAGCTCAAGCCGGAGGAAGTGCTCGACATGCTGCCGAAGGTGAAGCTTTATGGCGCGTCCGATAACGTCACCCAGATGAAGGGTCCGGCGATTGAAGTCGGGAAGGAACTGGCCGCATTTTTCAAAGAGGTAAAAGTCAACGATGGCGTTGTCGACACGTCGAATATTTTCAATCCGTCATTCATAGGCAAGTAGCCCATGGAACCACATTACCGAGCCATCCCAGCGGGCGAAGTCGGGACGCAAAACACGGCCCTGCTCGTTATCGACATGGAGCGCGACTTTGTCGATCAGGGAGCCGTTCAAGAAACTCCGGGAGGGCGGGCAATCATCCCCGCCATCAACCGCCTCATCAGTTGGGCTCGACAGCACGCGATGCCGATCATTTTTACGCACGAAATGCATCGGTCAGATCTCAGCGACTACGGGATCGAGCTGGAGTTCGACCCGGTGCACTGTCTCGAAGGAACGCCGGGCTGCGAGCTGACCGAGGGCCTCGATGTCCGTCCCGAAGATTGGCGCATTCGCAATAAGCGTCGATACGATTGCTTCGTCGGAACCGACCTCGATCTTCTCCTGCGTTCTCGCGGCATCAAGAACCTGGTCTGTTGTGGAGTGACGACGCACTGCTGCGTGATGAGCACGGTTTATTCGGCTCGTAATCTGGATTATCGCGTTACAGTTCCGACGGACGCCGTTGCGGCCGTTTCTCCAGCGCATCAAGCGGCTGCGCTTCTCTGCATGAGCGATGTGTTCGCCTATCTGTCGTCGACGAGCGCCATCACGTCGTGGCCTCTCGCGGCGGGCGTTTTCGAGACCAGCCCGGTAGCAAAGCGTTCGCATGCCGTTGTCTGAGAACACACCTTCTCCGTCGGAGACCGTATCCAAGCTTTACGCGTCGGGCACCCGAGGTTGTATCTCGGCCCCGCATCATGCTGCGGCAGAAGCAGGACGTGCGGTGCTCGCCGAGGGCGGCACTGCCATCGAGGCGATGGTTGCGGCAGCAGCGACCATTGCCGTCGTTTACCCGCACATGAATGGCTTGGGCGGGGACGCATTCTGGCTGATAAAGCGTAAGGGCGAAGAGCCGATTTTCATCTCCGGCTGCGGCCGCGTAGCCGCGCGCGCAACTGTCGGCTATTATCGCGATCGCGGATACACCGAGCTTCCGGTGCGAGGCCCCGATGCAGCGCTGCTGGTTCCGGGCGCGATTTCCAGTTGGAAGCTGGCACTCGATCTCGTCCCTGAAGCGCGACGTTTCTCGTTGGAACGTCTGCTGCGAGACGCGACGGATCATGCGGTCAATGGTTGCCCTGTCTCCCGCAGCCTTTCCCGTACTCTCGATATTTTTGCGCCTGAGCTCAGCACGATCCAAGGATTTGAGCAGGTGTTTCTGCCTGATGGGCAGGTTCCCGCTCCCGGCGAACGTTATTGTCTGCCCGCGCTTGGAGCGACGCTTCGCAGGCTCGCCGAAGAAGGTCTCGACAGCTTCTATCGAGGCGCGCTCGCGGAGATTCACGGGCAATTCCTCGAGGAAGCCGGCAGTCCACTTCGACTCGAGGATTTCCAGTCATACACGGCGGAATACGGAAAGCCTCTATCTGCCCTCGTTTCCGCTGGAACGCTCTACAATTCCCCGGCCCCGACGCAGGGGTTTGCCTCCTTACTCATTCTTGCAATCTTCGACCGGTTGCGCGTCGGCTCGGCCGACGGCAGTTCGTACATTCACAGCTTGGTGGAGGCGACCAAACGCGCATTCGATCTTCGAAACAAAAACCTCGCCGATCCGGATTTCATGCCGATAGAGGCATCGCAATTCCTGCTGCCGGGTGCCGTATCGGAAATGGCGGCAGCGATTGATCGGAACAAAGCATCGCCGTGGCCCGGCCCGTCGGAACTCGGGGGTACGATATGGATGGGCGCCACCGACAGCGATGGCGCCGTCGTGAGTTTGATTCAAAGTCTGTTCTGGGAATTCGGATCCGGTTTGACGTGTGCGAAGACCGGAATCGCCTTCGAAAATCGCGGCGCAGGCTTCTCGCTCGCACCTGGCCCCAATCAGTTGGCCCCGCGAAAGCAGCCCTTCCACACGCTCAATCCCGCGCTCGCCCAACTCAACGACGGCCGGACAATGGCCTACGGCACGATGGGAGGCGATGGCCAACCACAAACGCAAGCAGCACTGTTCACGCGTTATGCCTTGTTCGATCTTAGTCTTGAGAATGCGATCAGCGCGCCTCGTTGGCTTCTCGGGAAGACGTGGGGCAACAGCAGCCTGTCGCTAAAGCTCGAAGGACGCTTCTCTCAGGAAATAGAGAACCAGCTGATCAACCTCGGTCACAGCACCGAGCGGTACTCCGACTACTCCGAATCGATGGGACATGCCGGCGCGGTGGTTCTTCATCCTTCAGGTCGCGTGGAGAGCGCCACCGATCCCCGATCGGATGGTGCAGCCCTCGCGATCTGATCGTGTCCCTGACCTCTGGGCTATCCAGGCAATCGATCAAGGAAAGAAGCGGTGTCAAAGACATTCATGCAGGCAGATCCTTACCCGTGGCCGCACGACGGAGACCTGCAGCCCGAAACGACGGCTTTACTCGTCATCGATATGCAGCGCGATTTCTGCGATCCCAATGGATATCTTGCGTCATCGGGATATGACATCGCCCCAACGCGCGCGATCGTGCCGAGGGTCGCCGCCGTTTGTGAGAAGGTCAGGACCTGGGGTGGTCTTGTGGTATTCACCCGGGAAGGCCATCGCGCAGATCTTAGTGATCTCCCGCGTCTCAAGGCTTGGCGATCGCAACAGGCAGGAGCCGAAATCGGATCGGCCGGACCGATGGGACGATTGCTCGTCAGAGGCGAACCTGGGTGGGATATAATCGGAGAGCTCGAACCGCAGCCCGGCGATGTCGTGGTCGATAAGCCTGGGTACAGCGCATTCTATGCCACCGACCTCGAACGCATCCTCAGTACGCGTCGCATGCGAAACCTTATTTTGACCGGCGTGACGACCGACGTCTGCGTTCACTCGACGCTCCGCGATGCGGTCGACCGAAATTACGAGTGTTTGGTCATTGCGGATGCATGTGCGGCAAGTGTTCAAGAAAACCACGCTGCTGCATTACACACCATAAAAACAGAAGGCGGGATATTTGGAGCAGTCGCGAATTCCGGGAGCCTTAGCTTCGAGCCAGAGGGATAGAGCACGCTTCGAAGCGAAAGGACTCGCTTGCCAGACCTCTAATTAGGTCCGAAATTAGTTCCGGCCGAATACGACGAGCAGAGATCAATCAAATAAATGTGTTGGAAAATTCCAATCGCACAGTTTCACTTCTTCAACTTATTGCAGGTGGCCGATACCCATCTGAAAATGCCAAGCACTTGGGCACTTAGAAAAACTTCTCGCGTGTGGACAGCCATTTATAGTTGACCGAGTGAAATCCTGTTGAAGCTATAGGCTCGGAAACCGAATTGACTGAAGCAACATATTGAACGAACTACCGCGCTGTCCAGTGGCAGCTGTATCTTCCGGATACGCCGTTCGATCGATGCACTGAAACCGAGGATAAAATCGCCATCTGTGAGACAGTCGCTGACTTCAGGGGCAGTAAACATGCGTTCGGGAACTCAATTCAGGGGGGCACACGATTTTTTACTTGTCGTTGTGCCCGTGCTTTTACTCGCTTCGATTGGTATTTGGTTCGCTTTGCGATTTATGCACCCGCCGCCGCCAGGAACCCTTGTATTGTCCGCGGCAAGTTCAGGCAGTCCCTACTATCGGTTTGCCGAGCGCTACCGTGCAATTTTTGAGCGCAACGGCGTGAAGCTGGATATCCGCGAATCTACAGGGTCATTCGCCAATATAAAAGCGTTGCAAGATCCAAATTCAGGAGTTCAGGCCGGATTTGTTCAAAGCGGTATTGCCTCCAAAAACGATACCCAAGGCTTGGAGTCGGTCGGCCGCATCAATTATGAGCCAGTCTGGATATTTTATGCGGGCGACAAATTTCTCACCCGACTGACTGAGCTCAAGGGCAAGCGCATACTCGTCGGACCGGCAGGAAGTGGTACAAACGCCGTCGCATTACAGCTCCTCACCGCAAACGGGATTTCCAGCGAGAACGCCTCATTATTAAATCATGAGCTTCCCGACTATGTGGACATGTTGTCAAGAGGGGATGCCGACGCTGGGTTCTTGATACTGGCTCCCGATGCTAAAACAATCGAGCGACTTCTCAGGACGCCGAACGTTCACCTCATGAGCCTCGCGAACGCCGACGCCTATGCGCAACGATTTTCATTCCTAACACATCTTTTTCTGCGAGAAGGAGTCGTAGACTTCGCGGCCGACATCCCGCCGAAAGATACTTCGCTTATCGCCACAAGCGCTGCGGTTTTGGTGCGGAGTGATACGCATCCGGCGCTCGTGAATCTTCTCGCTCAAGCCTTGCAAGAGGTTCATGCTCAGACCACAATCGGCCCTTCCGGCGAACAAGGGTTGTTTCAAAGTCCCGGCCGTTTTCCGACGCAGGTCGATCCGGAGTTCGCTATCTCAGATGAGGCGCTACGCGTATACCGATCTGGTCCTCCTCTGATGCAACGGTATGTACCGTTTTGGGTGGCCACGACCATAGATCGACTCACGTTATCTCTCGTTGTTCTGTTGCCAATTCTAATCCCGCTTTTGAGGTTCGCTCCCCAGCTCTACGATTGGCGCATTCGTCGTCGGATCATCCGCTGGTACGGCGAGTTAAAGCGCCTCGAAGCGGCGGCGAAACGCGCTGCAAATGCGGATGAGCGCGTCAAAAAATTAGAGGAATTGGATCGTATTGAAGCGACCCTCGACAATCTTCCCGTGCCCCTCACTTATGCTGACCAATTGTATGAACTGCGACAGCACATAGATCTGACGCGGCGTCGTTTAGCTTCGGAAATCAACATGAAAGGCGTCGGCTGATTGCTTCTGCGAGGAGGATGACTGCTAGCCCACGCAGCCGAAGTGGCCGCCAATACTTAGACCACTGCGGTGACAAACCGCGTCCTCGAAACCCCTTCCCCGGACTTTTCCGACAAAATCGGCTAACAGCGGCAACACTGAAAATCTGGGGCCTGCCCGTCAGAACGATCCCAGTTATACAAAAGCGGACGTGAGGGCTCTCTAACGAGCGATCGCTCGTGTTCTGGGCGACTAGTCCGATCATCCCAAGCGAACAGCGGAAAAAGGAGCGCCCGGATCACCCCAGCCTAACACTGCCGGGACAATGCGCATGTGAGCGCTTGAGGATATTGGCATCAGTTCAGTGATGCCTTGGACTGCACCCAAAGCGGCAGACTTGCCATAACCCAAATTAACAAAGCCAATGTCCAATCCCGAATGGCAGGTATCCGTCACGAGCGCTCTCGCTTTGCAAATCTGGTAGATTAAGCTTCGATCAGCGAGCTTTTGGGCCTCAAGATGAATTGATCGCGCTCATTCGCTTTCGAAAGTCGCGCGTATACCAGTATCGGATGTGGCTCCCGGCCGTTGGCAGGCCGAAGACCGGCCCCAGGAGACGATCATCGCGCTCGGCGCAGGCAATGCACCCGACCAAACAGCTAGTTCGTTCGGCCATGTTCGCGCCCGACTATCTTAGTCGTCTCTTAAGAAGCGTCGCCGATCCTGTCATTGAGGGACCGCGGTCAATGGATATTGGCGATGCGTTACGTCGTTCTAATGCTCGCGGCACAGCTTGCGTTGTTCAGTTCACAGTCAACGCGGGCCGATGAAAGCCTCACGCGTCCACAACAGGTTATTAGATCGCTTTTCATGCAGGAATACGGACCTGTCCAGGCTCCGCCGGCCTTCTATCGATTCTGTGTTGAGAACCCGAGCGAGTGCCTGCCACGTAGCGCAGCTCAGGGCTTTGTGGAGACCGTTAAAAAATTGGAGCAATTGGATGAGGTCAATCTCCGGGTCAATCGCACGATTGTGCCGGAGACCGATATTGAGCATTACGGCATTGAAGATTATTGGACCATCCCTACCGACGGCAAGGGCGACTGCGAAGATTACGCCTTAATGAAGCGGCACATTCTTATCGCAATGGGTTGGCCCGCGAGTGCGCTTCTGATGACGGTTGTCCGCATTGAGAACGGCGATGGTCACGCGGTGCTGACCGCACGGACCAATTACGGCGATCTCATCTTAGATAATCGATCGAATGAGATTGTGCCATGGTATCGAACGGCATACAGCGTCAAGATGAGACAGTCTTCTTACAACCCCAAGATCTGGGTCGACCTCGATCCGACCGATGACGTGCTCCCCGCTCCTATCGCTGTTCCAGATTTGGATGATGGCCTCACCCGCCTCCACTGAATTCGAATATCATTTCGCGGGATCCATAAGTCATCGAATAGTTGGACGGTCACCCATCGCCCGGCCCAGCCATTGTTATTTCGCCAAGTCGACGATCACAAACGCCTCGACAAGCGCTATCATTCCTAGCAGCCAAATAATCGGAGACGACCTCAAAAGTTTCTGTGCGAAGCCGCCGTTCTCGCTCGGAGACTTCAGGGTGCTGCGTGTGAGGACTATCGCGCGGCGGCGACCATCGATCTGGAGCACGACCGCTCAGACGATGTCGCGTCGCATCGGATCGCGGCGCCCATGCTCGTGTCGTGGGGAAGCCGCGGAACAGTGGGGCGCCAATTCGGCGTACTCGCATGCTGGCGGGAGAAGACTCGCGGCCTCCTCCAGGGCGACGCTCTCGATTGCGGACACTTTTCTTCCCGAGGAGCCACCTCAGGCGACACTCAAGGCTCTTCTGCAGTTCTTCGTCGATTGACATCGCTCAGACCAAACATCCGAGCGTGGGGCGATATTCGGAGTTCAAATGATTCCGCGAATTCTAGCGTCCGGCGCTAGCTAGTAAGCATGATTTGTGCAACCCGTCGGCTCACAAACATTTAAGCCTTGCCTGTAACATTTTTCGGCTGCGTTTCGCGAGGCCGCAGCCTCCGACCCTGCAGGGGCACCACTGACCGAATGCCATTTTGTCCGCGGCATGCTGTAACCGTAAGCACTGCAGGTCCAATAGCCGCCCTCGGCATAAGCTGCCGAAACATCAGCAGCTGCGGCGATGAGAAGAAAGGCTGGGAAGGCCAAGATCGTTTTATGGGTTATTATCCTCACTGAAATTCTCCATTAATCCGTGATTATTTGATCGGAATATTTTTGTTTTTTTGGATAAATGCATTCTCATCCGCACTCTCCTTTTCCACGGAAGCGCATGCTAAATGCGCAGAAACGCGTCTATTAAGGGCCGAAAGAGGCAGAACGCGCGCAATGTATTCTACCACGCCTTCATTGTCGGCTGCAGCTAATCCCAGTGGACTATGCTGATAGTGCTCGGCCTATTCCGTGTTGGCGGCATGCTATTTATTCTCCGTTTTTGGTCGTTGCGGCTCCGTTCGTTATGTCTAGTTCGAAAAATCCGATCGTAAGAAATTCCGAATTGCATTCGCGCGGGCCCGCGTGCGCCATCTTCGCCATCATGCTGGTCTTAAACTTTGTGCCGTCGGCAGGCGCAGCGGGCTCCAAGCCAGTTCGAGGAGGAACATTCCCTCCTGCGACTGCCGCGCAAGCACATCCGCCGGCGCCTCCGCGCAACTTCGGAGCTGCCGGGGTAAATACGCAGGTTCGACCTCCAGGCAGTCAACGGATCCGAATTGGAGGACCGCGCGTAGGGCCTCCTGTCATCAACGGCACCGCGGTTTTTAGAAAGCGATAATTCGCTAGTTTCTTATGTTACGGTGGATGGTGCAGATACGGCCGGACAGCGATCGATACGTTCCGCAGCAGTTGGCTCAAAACTGAGAGTGTAGTCTTCCGGAAAATACGGAAATCGGGCCCCGATCGCTATTGTATGCCGGATCTGAAATGAACTGATAGTCAGCTGTCAGCTTTGTGGACCCACAAAGCGCGTAGCTATAATAGGTCTCGAGAATCTTCTCCAGCGCAGGATGCGGCAGCTGGCCATCTCCAACGAGAATGCCTAGGCCGCCTGCGTTCAGGAATGCCTTGTGCACTCCAGAGATGTCGTTGATGGCGCCGCCCAAACCAAATTTATCATCCGGCCTGCCCCACTGTTTGCCGATCACTTGGACACCGCCAGATAGGGTTCTGTCTATATCGGTGAAATCCCAGGGCTCGATATTTCCATCGGCCCAGCCGGCACGCGCAAACGCACCAACCGAATCATTGATCTGTTGCTCCAGGTTGACACTGATCCCGGGGCGGGCTGTATCGCCGTCGCGAACCGCGTTGATGTCGGCGGGCTGTCCTGTCGCCTCGGATAGAGCAATGGCGTCGGCGAAGCGTCCGGCTCGGCCGTTACTTACGAATCCCGTGATCTTCAGTTTTCCTGGCTGGTCCCACAGCTTGTGACGCTCCTCGAGCTCGGCCACATATTGCAGCTGACTAAAATTCGGATCGAGATCGCCACCAAATGGGCTGGTTCCACCGGCCGGAGTGACCGAAAGATCGAAGATCCCGCCGCGTAACGTCCAACGATCCCAATACCATTCGGCAGCGGCGCCGTAGGTATAGCCCCAGCCATCACCAGCATAGTCAAACGTGCCAGCGTTGATGAGCGACCAGTTCAGGAAATCGGTCTTGGGACTGTTCGCATAGCTATTCGTATCGAAGAGATCGGCAACCGAAAATCGTCCGAATGTGAGCACGAGCCGGTCGGCCGTCTGCGTGGCTGAAAACTGATTTGTGTCGGCGTCAATTTTCTGAGATTCGCCTCCAAGGTCTATGGTTTGACGAAGGAAGAGACGTTGTATTCGAGCATAGGGTTGGTCAAAACCCAGCTTGTAGGCCTCCGCACTCGGGAAACCAGCGGCGCCATGCGTGTTGGCGAACCCGAAACCTTGATCAATCTCTGGATTGAACCAAAGCTCCGCGCCATGCCACAATCGCGCGCCAACAAAAAGCGTGAGGTCCCAGGTTTCCTCGGCATCCGGCGCGCCGGGCATACTGTTGGGTCCCACAAAGAGCGAATGGAAACCGGGATGCGCTTGCTCGACATACGTCGTCTGACCGTGGATCGCAAACCAGTCTGCGCCGAAGATTGGTTGAGCCGGCAAATGTTCCTTCGACGTTTCCGGATAATCGCCGAACTGATAGTTCAAACCTAGGCGAACCTGCTGAACAGTCGAACTCGCGTCAAACCGCTCTCCGACAGAAGAGAAGTTGGCGCTCGATCCGCTGAAGTCAGTAAAGAGGTATTCAACTTTGCCCGTCCAAGAAGGAATGAGTGGCACCTCGACGCCGCCGCCCACCGTCCATCCAGGACGCCACACAGCGCGCCTTTCACTATCGCCCGTGTCCGTAGAAAGTGTTGTCTGGTTATAGGTCCAAGCAAATCCGCCGGTGCCGTAGAGCAGCCAATTGGATAGGGCGTAACCGACACGTCCGCGAAGGCTTCCCGCCCACAGCGTGCTCTCGCTGTACGTCGCGTTGCCCGATCCAGAGGGGGAGAACGCAGAGCTTCCGCCGATCGAAATTCCATTGGAATTGGGATAGGCCGGAGCCATCATATCGGCTTCAACGCCGAGCATTGTTTGGCGGCCAAGCATATGATTGTGGCCGACCTCAATCCCTTCGAACCAACTTCCTGTCTCATTGAATGCGTCAAAAGCATTGTAGAGTCCGAAGGAACCATTGGCCACGCTGGCGGAACCTTCCGACGCGCTCCAGTCGGTACGGCCCCATGCCTGCCCGATGTAGCCGCCGACGTAGTAGCCGTTCCAATTTGGCGCTGTTGGATCTACAGGGTCCGCCCTGGCATCCGCCGCTGTCAAACCCGCGGCTACAATCAACACTGCAGCGTTGCCGGAAGTGGTTCCGGCAATACCGCTCCAAAATCGAAGGAGCTTCCACCAGGACTCTCGACCCATCATGCGCACGATAAATCCCCCTGAGACTCATCGCTCGACTCGTCGCCAGACCTGCAAACAGACGTGGCTGGCTCCGTTTTGCAGTTCGGCCAATTCGCTTAATGCAAACGGACTAATGCACGTCGAAAGCAATTAGGAAAATTCTCCCACACTCCCTTCAATCCGGGACGACATCGATCGAAGCCGAGTAAGTCCGATAGCGGAATTCTTTGACGGAGCAGAAGCAGAGAATCGAAGACGCACGAATGATCAGCGCCCGCCGAGTCGCGTGTAGAATACTAGTCGTTGCGAAATTCAGTGTCTACGCTGGTCCTTCGCCGGATGCAGGAGCCGCAGGTCGACCTTCAAGGAAATATGTAAGCAAGGCAGGCACGACGATAAGTAAGATGACCGGCCCTATGAACATCCCGCCAACAACCACTGTTGCGAGAGGTCGCTGCACTTGGCTTCCGATCCCTGTGGAGATTGCCGCAGGAAGAAGCCCGATGCATGCGGAAAGAGCCGTCATCAACATCGGCCGCATACGTTGCTCTCCCGCGCGATACATCGCATCGATTGTGCTCAAACCGGCGGCCTTCACCTCGTTATAATAAGTCATAATCAATATCCCGTTCATCACCGAGACGCCGAACAGCGATACAAAACCGACGGCCGCTGAAATGCTGAAATCCAAGCCGCTAAAGTAGAGCGCCAGAATACCGCCGCAGACCGCAAAGGGGATACCCGCGAGGACGAGGAGGCTATCTCGAAGCGAGTTGAACAGGCCGTACAGGAGAAAAAAAATCAACAACACACTAATCGGAACGATGATGGCGAGACGTTGCTGTGCCGTTTCGAGTTCTTCGAACTCGCCCGCCCAAAGAATGCGATAACCTTGAGGAAGCTTGACGTTCGCGGCGATCCGTTGCTTCGCCTCTGCGACTGTGCTGCCGAGATCTCTTCCGCGAATACTGAATTTTACGGGTATGTATCGTTGCGTCGCCTCACGATAAATAAATGAGGGACCATTCTCGATCTTGATATCCGCAAGCTGGCTTAGCGGAATGTAGGCATTTGTGCCGGCTGGGGTGGTGTAACCGACTTTGATCTTCCCGACCGATTCTAGGCTGCTGCGATCCTCCGGGGCCAGCCGGACAACGACTCCGAATTGGCGGTCGGCCTCGAGAAGGGTGGTCGCTTGTGTTCCGCCCAACGCCGCTTGAACGACAGTATTGACGTCACCAGCGTTCAAGCCGTAGCGCGCAGCGCGTTCTCGATCGATCCTTATGTTGAGGTTTGGTTGGCCAAGCACCCAGAAGACCGCCAAGTCATCGATACCCTTCACTTGCGCCAACTCGTGCTGCACTTGTTTCGCGAGCGTCTCCAGAATTTTCTGATCGCGGCCAATGATTTTGACGGAATTCTCGCCCTTCACACCTGACAGCGCTTCTTCAATGTTGTCCTGGATATACTGCGAAAAATTGAACGTCACTCCGGGCAACGCAGCGTTGAATTCCTGCTGCAGCTGATCAACGAGCGAATCCTTCGTCAGGCCAGACGGCCACTCATTAAATGGCTTTAGTGGCGCGAAAATCTCGACGTTGGAGAACGAAGAGGCATCGCTTCCATCATCTGGACGGCCGTGCTGCGAAACGACCGTGATGACTTCAGGATGGCGAAGCAATATTTCGCGCATCTTATGCACCATCGGCTCTCCCTCTTCGAGCGCGATCGTGGGTGGCATCGAAGCGCGGATCCAGAGGTTACCCTCTTCAAGATGGGGCAAGAATTCGCTGCCAAGCCGCGTCGCAACGAAAACACTCAGCGCGAGAAACGATAGTGCGATTAGAACCATCGTCCGGCGATGGAAGAGCGACCATCGCAACAGCGGAGAATACACGCGGCGAAGAACGCGAACGGTTAAAGTCTCGACGCCACGAACGTTATGAGGCACCAAATACGATATGAGCACTGGCGTAATTGTGAACGTCGCTATCAAGGCACCGATAAGTGCGTAGCCGTAAGTTCTGGCCATTGGCCCGAAGATCTGGCCCTCGACGCCTTGCATCGTGAACAGAGGAACGAACGCGGCGACCGTAATTGCCGCAGAGAAGAAGACGGGCTCTCCGACTTGCAGCGCGCTGGCGAGGATAATCCGCAGCCGATCAGTCCAAACACCAGCACCTTGAACCGGCCGCGTAGGATCCGCGCCGAAACGTCCTTCAGCGAGCTGAGTGAGGATCTGTTGACGCGTCTCGGCGCTGCTTTGAAGATTGCGAAAGACGTTCTCGACAAGAATCACAGCTGAATCGACGATGATGCCAAAATCGACAGCCCCGATGGATAGCAGATTTGCGTCCTCTCCGGTGAGGTAGAGCATGATGACGCTGAAAAACAGTGCAAAGGGAATATTCGTTCCGACGACAATTGCGCTCCGGAAATCGCCGATAAATATCCACTGAATTAGAAAAACCAGAAGGCATCCGAAGACGAGATTCTTCAGCACGGTACGCGTCGTGACATCCACGAGCGCAGTGCGATCGTAATACGGAACAAGCTTGACGCCGGCCGGGAGGCTTCCATCCGTATTGAGTTTTTCAACTTCGGCCTTGATGAGGGGCACAACTTCGTTGGTGTGATAGGTGCGCCCCATGACCACGATTGCCAAAGCCGTGTCATCGTCATGATCGCGGCCCGCGATACCGAGCCGCGGCCGATAACCTATCGAAACTTTGGCGACATCCTTCAATTGAACTGGAACGCCGTTGGTCTGTGATAAGACCACATTCTCGATATCTTTGACTCTATTGCCTTGGGTCAGATCAGTTTCGCCGCCGCTGTCGAACAATCCTATGCCGCGGATGTTGACGGACTGCTGGCCTACCGTGATTTCGCGCCCTCCTACATTGATATTTGAGTTTCCAAGAGCAGTTATGATTTGCGGGATCGTTACATTGTAGGCGTCAAGCTTATGGAGGCTGACCTCAACTTCGAATTGCTTCGTCGTGCCGCCCCAGGAGTTGATAGCAACGACACCCGGGACGGTGAAGAGCCGGCGGCTCACGATCCAGTCTTGGACGGTGCGAAGGTTGGTCAGGCCAAATTGCGGAGGGCCGACGACCTGGTAACGGTAAACTTCGCCAACCAAGCTGGATCCCTGAATTGTCGGCACGACATTATTTGGCAGGCTGACGTTCTGCTGAAGATTGAGAGCGGCCCGCGTGTAGGCTGTGTAATAATCGACCCCCCACGCGAATGTGACTCGAACGAACGATAGTCCGTAGAATGAGGTCGATCGGACGTTGACGATTCCAGGCGTGGAATAAAGTCCGACTTCGATTGGTATCGTGTAATAGCGCTCCATCTCTTCGGCCGAAAGCCCTGGCGCCTGCGCTGTAATCTCGAGAATGACGGGGGCTGGATTGGGATACGCCTCTATATTGAGCTTCGAAAACGCGGCAATGCCTGCGGCAAGGAAGACGAACAATCCCAAGAGGACTATGGGCCGACGAAGAAGTGAGAAGGCAAGAATGCTTCTAATCACGTCTTGCCCTTTCTAAGTCTTTTTGAGGCGCGACACGGTCAGGGTACATGCCCGACGGTCAACATGTTGCTCAAAAAGACCGCACCTTTGGTTACAACGAGCTCACCGGCGCTGACGCCCGATAGAATCTGCCAATAGCCTTCGTTCTGGAGCCCGACTTGGACCGTACGCTTCGTAAAACGTTGGCGATCGGAAGTAACCCAGATGCTCGTCGTGCCATCGCCTTCTCGAACCACACCGTCGAGCGGCATTGCGAGAGAACGAACTGGGTGGTCAATTTGAACAACGTAGTTTGCAAACATGCCGGATCGCAGTTCATGCGTCGGGTTATCGATCTCGGAACGGACGACGACACGGCGCGTGTTGGGATCGACTATGGGGCTTATGGCAGTGATCTTGCTTTCGAACGTCCGATTGGGAAAAGCATCGATTTTTGCGGTAACGGCTTGCCCGACGCGGAGGGCGGGAATGTCCGACTCTGAAACATTGGCCAACATCCACATAGTATCGATGTTCGCGACAGAATATGGCGCGGGCGCAGTTCCCGGTTGCACGAAGAGTCCAGGAGCCGCGTTCCGCGACGTGATTTGGCCACTTATCGGACAAGGCACGACGAGGATCGGATCCGGAGAGCGCGCCGCAATAGTGTGATCGATCTCAACGTCCCTCTTGCCAAACAGCCGGACGTTATTGCGCGCGGCGCGCAATGCTCCTTCTGCAGCCTGCTGGTCGGAAACGGACTGCTCTAGGTCCCTTTGGGCAATGGCATGAGATTTATAAAGATCTCGAAGGCGCGCTAGATTGCGATTTGCGAGATCAAGCAAGCCTGCAGCTGAAATCAGAGTCGATTCAGCCGCGAGCAAATCCGGGCTGTCGATCGTAAATAGCGTCTGACCTTTTTTAACATTGTCGCCCAATTTGGCGAATAGATCGACGATTCGACCCGGGTATGGCGTGAAGACTTGAACGGACAATTCCTCGTTAAAGTCGATACTGCCGATGACATCTTTTTCTTGAGGAAAGGCTCGCGCTTCAATCACTCCGACTTTTATGGCCGCCAATTGCGAGGCGGTAAGTGACAGGGTGTTAGCTTCGCTTTTCGGCGAGGCAACATGCTCGTCAGCCTTGGCTCCAACGCCGAGCCGTTCCGGCCAACCCCAATACGCAAACGTCACAACAGTGATCAACGCTAGCGCCAGCGCAGCGCGAATTCTCACGATTTGTTGCGTTGTTAATGGCATAATTGGTCGCCAGGCCGACAGTGCGCACGTTCACAAAAAATCTAAACGATCAGCCTGAACGCTCCGTCAACTGTAACAAATCGCAGCGTCGCGATCTGCCGCATCAGCAAATAGAAAGTGATTTTTAACTATCGGCTTGCGTGGACCTCTACGGTCCCATGACGTGGCGTACGCGTGCGCGGATATGCTTCGATCAAGGGCACGCGATCCAAAATTTTCGGAAACAAGTTATGGGGCCGGAGGGCGGCGGGTCCCACTTGCCCGCAATCTGCGAACATTGAAGGTCGATCTCATAGGGATGGACGTCAATTTGCTCGACGAGGCGATTAGCGCGAAAAGCGATTACGAGCGCTTCGCGCACGAGTATGACATTAGGTAAGCGCTGTGGATGAGGCTCGTAGCCAAAGCACCGAACACCGTTGCGCTCCAACCGTACGACGTCGGGTAGTCCGATTGTTTGCTCAACTTCTCGCGGCGTCATACCAAGCTGAAGTTGGCGCTCGCCGTTCGCGAAGGCGATTGCCGTCGTGGCGAAGACCGCAGCAATCAGGCAGATGAATTGACGCTGCATGGCCGTGCCTCGAAGGCTATTTGCACGCACTTTACGCACGATTCTCCGGCAAAGGTGCGGCATCGATCCGTACAAGAAGAATCCACCATGCATGTGTCCATAATTCCGCATCAGCAGCGTTTTGGCGCCACCTGCGTTGCCGACCGACGCCGAATCTGTCCCAACTCCGCATTGATCGTTTCGCCGAGTGGCCGCACGGCAAACAAGGAAGCGCTGCGCCGTGCAAGCTTTTCAAGATCGCCGCGGTCTCATGCATCGGTTGCTCGCTGTTCGAGCATTAGTGCCCTTCGCGTTTCCCATTCTTCTATTGAGTTTCTCGGGATGTGCGGTAGGGCCCAATTTTGAACCGCCAGGAGCACCTCCGACCGCTTCCGTGACGCCTCTGCCGGTGAAAACACCAGGCAAGGCTGGAAGCGAGAGCCAAACATTCGTCCATGATATGGATATTCGTGGCGATTGGTGGACACTATTTCGTTCGCCGGCACTCGATGGGCTGATTGCGAGAGCCCTGAGAGACAACAGCGACCTCGAAGCGGCACAAGCTGGATTACGTGTGGCCAATGCGAACGTTGCTGCGCAAAGGGGCTACTTCTATCCAACAATCGACGGCAACTACACGCCGAGTCGTCAGAAAGTAAGCAGCAGCGTACTCATCCCCTCCACACCGGGCGCAAACCCTTATTACACCCTCCAGACAGCACAGCTGACGGTCACCTACGCCCCCGATGTCTTCGGGGGCAATCGCCGTCAGGCAGAGGCGCTGACGGCTCAATCTGACGTTCAGAGATTTCAACTCGAAGCGACGTATCTAACTCTAACGTCCAATATCGCGCTTGCCGCTGTTCAGGAGGCGTCGCTGCGCGAGCAGATCGCTGCAACGCATAAGATCATCGCAATTGAGCGGCGCCTTTTGGAACTCGTGCAACGCCAATTCAATGCCGGCCATGTTGGGCTACTTGACGTGGCCGCGCAAAAGGCGGCGCTAGCACAAGCAGAACAAACCTTGCCTCCGCTTGAAAACAGTTTGATCCGTCAACGCGACCTGCTCATCGCCCTCTCTGGTCACTTCTCGGGTGAAGGATTGCCCGAACGTTTCGATTTTAGCTCAATTCGGCTGCCTTCTGAGCTCCCTGTCAGCCTTCCGTCGACATTGGTTCAGCAACGGCCAGATGTGCGCGCTGCAGAGGCGAATTGGCATGTGGCGACGGCTCACGTCGGTGTGGCGATTGCAAATCGTCTACCCCAATTCAGCATGAACGGAACAAACATCGGCCGGCAATCAGCGTCGTTCGCCGAATTTTTCTTCTGCGGCGCGCCTTGTACGTTCTGGACCATCACTGGCAGCGTAACGCAGCCGCTATTCGACGGTTTCACGCTCGAGCAACAGCAACGTGCCGCAGAGGCGGGTTTAGACCAAGCAGCCGCCCAATATCGCAGCACTGTCATTACCGCGTTCCAAAATGTCTCTGACGCGCTCCAAGTTCTTGAAGGTGACGCGCGAGCGTTACGCGCTGCAGAAGCCTCTGCGAAGGCCGCCGACTTGAGCCTCAAACTAACGCAAAAGCAGCTCGAACTCGGGCAAGTGAGCGTGCTGCAAGTGCTTACCGTCCAGAACACCTACGAGCAGGCAATCATCAGTGAAATTCTGGCAAAGGCGAACCGGTATGCGGACACCGTCGCGTTGTTCCAAGCACTGGGCGGAGGTTGGTGGAATCGTTCGGATGTCGACGCCGACGCAATTGGGGACTGGTTTTTTCACACGGCGATCAGCTGGTACTGATCGCGCAAGTTCGATGATGTCGCCAGTTAACCCCTTGCGTCATTAGGTGGTTGTCTGCTCGCGATGGCCACGCAGACGTAATCGCGCATGATCGTCCTAGATGGCGACCTGCCTGCCGATCTCGATGAGGCGGTCGCGCGGGAAATTGAATGCGTCTGAGAGATGCATGGCATTGCGATGCAAGAGCGCGAAGATGGCGACGAGCCATTTCGGCAGGCCGCTTCCGTCCTCTCGCGAAACAACCGTTTCGACCGCCACATAATATGTCACATCGGCGAGGTCCACGCCGCAACCGCGCTTCGTGAGATCATCGAGCAGTCGCACCACATTCGGTCGCTCGAGAAATCCATACTGTGCGTTCACACGCCAGAAGTTTGGAGCCTCGAGAGTGAGTGTGGCGCGGTTCGCATCGTCTACCCAGGGTATCGGTTGAGTTTCGATCGTCAGGGAGACCACCCGTTCTTGCAATGAATGGGAATGGTCGACATACCATGAGATGAGCGGCGGCGTTTCCGTTTTCACGCGACTTAGGAATACCGCGGACCCTCGAACGCGGGAGACGCCCGCTGCGGGCAGCCCTGCAAGAAACGGCGTCAGAGGGATTTCTCGCCCGCGCAAACGATCGCGTATGGCCGTCTGCCCGACGTGCCAGATGTACATAACGGCATAAACGGACGCCGCGAGAATGAGCGGAACGTATCCGCCGTCAGCTATCTTGACGAGATTGGCGGCGAAAAACGTGGCGTCGACAGTCAAAAAGACGCCGGCCACAATTGCCGCTTTGATCAGGCTCCAGTGTAGAATTTCGCGCATCGCCATGAACAGGAGGACGCTCGTCATAAGCATGGTTGCAGAGACGGCGATGCCGTATGCCGAAGCCAGATTGTCCGATCTTTGAAATGCGAGCACGAGGCCGATCGTTACCAGCATAAGCAGCCAGTTGACGGCGCCGACATAGATCTGGCCGTATCCTTCCTCAGACGTTTGCGTAACGAACATACGCGGCATCCAGCCTAGCCGGATCGCTTGCCGCGTCATCGAGAACGCACCGGAAATGATCGATTGGCTCGCGATGATTGTTGCCAACGTCGCCAAGATGACGAGAGGAAGAAGCATCGAATCAGGGCAGAGACGGAAAAAGATGTTGTCGTCGCTCGCGCCGTTATCAAGAATATAGGCGCTTTGTCCGGCATAGGAGAGGAAGAGGGCCGGAAAAACGATCGCGAACCAAGAGAGACGAATGGGCGTCGCACCGAAATGGCCCATGTCAGCATAGAGTGCTTCAGCGCCTGTTACGCATAGGAAGACTCCGCCAAGCACCAGAAAGCCGCTGACACCGCTTATCGCCAGGAAATGGATCGCATACATCGGGTTGATGGCGGCGATGACGGAAGGATGGCGGAAGATCGCTATAAGCCCGAGTACCCCGATCGCGACGAACCAACAAAGCATGATCGGACCAAAGGCACGGCCAATTCGCGCCGTCCCCAGTGGCTGGATAAGAAACAACGCAACGAGTAAGCCAATCGTGAGTGGCAGAATATAAGGCGCGACAGACGGCGCCGCGCGCTCCAGGCCTTCAACGGCCGACAAGACAGAGATTGCGGGAGTGATGGCGCCGTCACCATAGATGAGTGCCGCGCCGAAAAGACCTGCAGCAATGATCATCGGCCGTCTATGACCTTTGATGCCGATCAGAGACATCAGCGCCAAGATCCCCCCTTCGCCGTCGTTATCGATCTGCATCGCGACCATCACGTACTTGATGGTCGTAATGATTGTGAGGGTCCAGATGATGAGTGACAGGCAGCCGAGAACTACCTCCGGATCGGATTTGCCGCCAGCTAGCGTCACAACAGTTTTCAAGGTGTATAAAGGGCTCGTTCCAATATCCCCGAAAACGACGCCAAGGGAAGCTAGACCAAGAGCAGCCAAACCGGATTGCTTCACCGGCACCTGATTGATCATCTCCACGCCGCTTTTTCCGCTTGTCGTCAGCATTCAATCTCGCGCCCACATTGCTCATCTATCGACTAGTGCAAAACGTGACGAAGCAGCAGTAGTTCTAAAGTTCGATGTTAGCATGTCGATCGGAGGTCAGCGTCCGGCCCTGGAGGCTCGTTACGAAGTTCCACGTCGCGCGCCACTGGAGTTTACTCTCATTCGTGCTAATTTTTATCGTGACGCACACTGACCGTATCGCTCTAATACTTCATTCTTCCGAAATCGTGCGGTCGACTTGCCAACTTGCCGCCGTCACGTGTGGCTCGAGGCTTAGCCGTCCGACGACCTGTTCAAGAGATGCATCGTTGCGTTTCTCGGCGACCGCCTGCGCCGTGACGGTCACCTTCAAAGTCTCGGGAATGTCCTCACTGTCGATGCGCCGGAGGCCGAGCCCGGCTTGGGAAAGCGCATGCAGGAGGAGTGATCGCATGTGTGCCTCCTCTGCACCCTTGCACGTGACCTCGACCGTGTAATGCGTTTCGACGTCGGTTGACATCAAAGCTCGCGTATTGAGACGTTGAACCAGCGGTCGCAGTATGAGGTTTGTGGTGATGACGAGGAAAGCCGCCACCACGCTTGGAATCCAGAAGCCGCCCCCCGCAAATGTGCCGACCATGGCGGAGCACCAGAGAGTCGCCGCGGTGTTCAGTCCATGGACGTTGACGCCCTCGCGCAGGATGATGCCGGCGCCGAGGAAGCCGATGCCGGAAACCACCTGAGCGGCGATCCGCGTCGGATCTCCCTGCCCCACCATCGCCGAAAAGACGACAAAGCCGGAAGCACCGAGCGCCACGAGCGCGTTCGTTCTGAGCCCAGCCATCTTCTGGTGCCATTGGCGCTCAAAGCCGATGGCTGAGCCAAGGACGAGAGCAAGGCCGAGCCGAAGGAACGGTTCGAGAGCACCCACCGAGTTCGGTTCCATAGCTGTCAGTCCTGACCTAAGATCGTCAATTGAATGACACGTACACGCACGAGTCCCACGGCGATAATCCGATAAACCCGTAAGACGGTGATCCTGATGTGCTTGGCGCGCGAAAGCGTGGACGCCGGCAACTCGGCGCCCGTCGCCATGTATGTCGTTGCACCGACGGGCCAACTTAAGCCGTCACTCATATCGGCACTCCTCCATCAGGCCGCACGCAGAACCGTAGGGCCGTTGGCGGCCGGGTGGTTTACGCGCAAGCGCCTACTTCCCGGTTCCTCGGCGTCTTGACTGCTCCACGCGCAAGAAAGCCGCCCCGTGCAGGGGTCGACCTGCCATCTGCACACCAGTTGCGTGCGCACGGTACGAGAGACTTCAAATGCATCTTGGACGAGGGTTTGCCTCATCCGCAGATGCCGACCCTTTTCGATGAAAATGATCTTGTTCATCGCTCACCTCCATTGCCGTCAAACACGGCCAGAGATGAGCTGCGCTACAGAGCTAGGCTTCTGCCGTGCCCCTTGCACCCTCTCCGAAACCGCGAGCGGCCTTGCTATGTGCTGGCCTCCATGCCGCGACCAACGCCGCGTGAGGGAAGCCGAAGCTGCTACTGCCCATGTCTCTTTCGGTAGGATTGTTGAACTGTCCGCCGGCACAAAGGGCCAGCCGATACGACAAAAGTACGAACTGCGCCAGTCGACCGCGGCTGTGGTCCAACTTTTGGCAGACGCCAGTGCTCAATGAAGGCCGAGTGCTCGCGTTTCAATAGACCAATCGACCTAAGACGAAGACGACCGTCCTCGCGGGATGATTCCCAAAATGTGCCCCGTTGCGGAAACGCAGGCCCAACGCGCAGCGACGGTCCTGTCAGCTCCTGGCGCGATACAGAAGAAATCGCCCCGTCAGGACAGCCCCCGGGCGTTGAGCGTTTCAAAGATTATTTGTGGATCATCCTCGGACTCAGGCTTGATGACGACGAACTGTAGGGATGTCCGCATCGCCTGGACGATCGAGTGTATCCGATTGACCTTCTCGTCATCCGTCGCCGCCTCCGCGACGAAGTCCTTCGTGCGGACGCCCACTTTCAATATGTCAGGCAAGGTATCGAGATAGACAGACTGCGTTATCGGAGAGAGCGTCTGCTTGGCCGCCTGAATGATGCCGGCCTCCAGGCTGAGTTGCGGATAGATCTTAAGTCTGTTGGTCGGACACTTCGCGAGTAGGTTTCGTGCTCGCTGCACGTGTTCGTCATCGATCTTCTCGACAGGAGTCGACTGGCCGATGATTTCGCAGAGGCAGTCGGCGATAGCAGTGATCTTATCGAGACGCTTCTTGCTGACATTGTTGGCGTCGAACTCTTCGGTCTTCTCTGCGAGGTAGATATCTTGCAGCTGCCGAAAAAGCATGCTCGGCTTGGCGTTGGGATCAAACAATTTGTCAAAGAACGGCAGGTCGTGGCGATCTTCGTACCGATCGAGCCTGCGGCGCGTGATTTCGAGCAGTACCCCGCCGTACGATTTCGGCAAACTGCGTATCGATTGTCGGATCGTTGTTCGTCGTATCGGCCTGAGCTAGAACGCGTCGCTCTACGACGTTACCGAGCTGGACCTTTGGGCCTCCGCCCTTCTGAGCCAGCCAAGGCGCTCGACTGCATTTTGCTGGCAACATAGATCTCGCCAAACTTTTGGTGCGCATCGACGACTTGCTCAGGTGCGTGGCGATCCCTGACGAAATCATCCGCGACCTGGTGGAGCGGCACGAAGCGTGGTTCACCGACCAGCTTTAGGTTGGGGCCGATCCAAAGATAATTCCCGGCATAAAGGCGATGGATTGGGTAGAACGGGTTATTCTTTTAGAGATACCAAAAATTCCGGTTCGTTGCGACTTCTCATGGCTTAAGGGAAGTTTAGGCAAATGCGCGTGAACCCCGTCCCACCAATTCCACCCGAGGCTATCTGGAATAACGTCGGCTGAGACTGAACCGCTTTTGCGTTGCCAGCGGGACGATGACAGTTCAGTTCTGCTGGCCGCGCCGGTTTCGATCATGTGCTTCCTGCCGCGATCGCCGAAGGGCATCAAAGCGGGCGGTATACAGTGGAACAACTTGTTCCGCCTTACCTCCAACCGGTCTGCGAGAGCTTCGATTCAGCAAAATCCCAAAAGCCGACATGCGGTGGAACGCGAGCGTTCACACCGGCCACTACAGCGATGATGTCCGCATAGCGATGGATGGCAGACTTCGACTGCTATCTCAAAACGACCGCAAGTGCCCCATAGCGGACTTTGGTCACGCCCTACGCCCTGTGGTGAGAAACCAAAACAGCCTTGGTACCTGGCCTTAGTGACAATGGGGCTTGAGCGTTGTCCAAGCGTACATTCGTCAGCGCTCAGGGTTCCGCATGATGTCCGCGACCGCTGGTGCTGCGTCTAGGCTATATGGCCTCTTGCGCCAATCTTCATCGGCGTGGCATCCCCTCGGCCGGTAGTCGCCTAGGTTCAGTTTCGCTATGACATTCAAGTGGCCTGAGCTGCCGCCGATAAGTCGGCGCGTGGCGCCGAATATTTGGGATTTTGCTGCTTTTGCGCTGATAATCGCTGTTTTCGTGGCGGTGGCAGAAGCGTCGCGCGGGATGGTGATGCCGCTGCCGCCGACCGGCACATCTGCGGTCACGCTCGACTACGTGAACTTGCCCTATTATGCCTTGCGCACGACGGCTCGCATGTTTCTTGCCCTCGGTGCATCGTTTCTTTTTACGTTCACCTATGCGACGCTCGCCGCAAAGAGCCGCCGTGCCGAGATGGTGCTCATTCCCCTTCTCGACGTTCTTCAATCCGTGCCCGTACTGGGTTTTCTGTCCTTTACGGTGACCATTTTCCTTGGACTCTTTCCGGGAAGCATGCTCGGCGCCGAATGCGCCGCGATCTTCGCGATCTTCACAAGCCAAGCCTGGAACATGGCGTTCTCATTTTATCAATCGCTCCGCACAGTACCGAGCGACCTTGAGGAAGTGACACGCGGCTTTCGACTATCGGCTTGGCAGAGGTTCTGGTTTCTCGATACGCCATTTGCAGTGCCAGGGCTTCTCTGGAACACAATGATGTCCATGTCAGGAGGCTGGTTCTTCGTCGTCGCGTCCGAGGCAATCACTGTCGGAGATACCACCATCCAGCTGCCTGGTATCGGCTCTTATCTGGCTCTCGCCATCGATCAGAAGCGTATCGATGCGGTTGGCGCTGCAGTTCTCACAATGCTCGTTGTCATTCTGGCGTACGACCAATTGTTATTCCGGCCAATCGTTGCGTGGGCCGGCAAGTTTCGGGTTGAACTTTCGGCAGCTCAGACGAAGGAAGAGTCTTGGGTTTTGCGGCTTGCCCAACGAACACGTTGGTTTCGGTCGCTGACTGAAATGATCGGTGACCGGTTCTTGCGGTTGGCATATTTCCGCCCGAAGGTGCGTGCTCCGCGACTACCCGTTGCAGATCTATCCGCGTCGCTCTCACGGATCATTGATCCGGTTTGGTTTGCCATCATTGGTCTCGTGGCAGTGTGGGCGGTCGCGAAGATCTATGCCTTCGTATCTACCGAGCTGTCATGGGGCGATTTCCTGGAAACGATCGGCCTCGCCGCTTTAACAATGGTGCGTGTCGTCGTTCTGCTGGCTCTTGCCACTCTTTTCTGGGTCCCAATCAGCGTCTGGATTGGTCTCCGACCGCGGGTCGCCGAAAAGATCCAGCCCCTCGCGCAGTTCCTCGCAGCGTTTCCCGCCAACGTCATCTTTCCGATTGCGGTTATCGCGATCCTAAAGTTCAGCCTCAATCCCGATATCTGGCTCAGCGTGCTGATCATATTCGGTACGCAATGGTACATTGTGTTCAACGTTATCGCCGGCGCAGCAGCTTTTCCCAATGACCTCAAGGAAGCTGCTTCGATCTTCCGAGCGAAGGGGTGGCAATGGTGGCGCAATGTCATTCTGCCGGGCATTTTTCCATACTACGTTACCGGCGCGCTGACTGCTTCCGGAGGATCATGGAATGCCAGCATCGTGGCGGAATACGTGAAATGGGGAAATGACAAGATCGAGGCGCATGGGATTGGCGCTTATATCGCCAAGGCCACCGAAGCCGGAGACTATCCCAAGATCGTGCTCGGGGTCGCCGTCATGTCGGCATTCGTCATCGTATTCAACCGGCTCTTTTGGCGACCGCTTTTCGGATTTGCCGAGCGCCGTCTGCGACTCAACTGATGGAGTGGCACCATGCTCGACGCACTGTCTGATCCTCTTCTTCAGATCCGGCACGTCAGCCAGCGCTATCGCAAAGCATCGGGCGAGGAAGGCGTGCCGATCCTCGATAATATGAACCTCACCTTGAACGAGGGTGAGATCGTGGGCTTGCTTGGCCGGTCGGGTTGCGGAAAGTCATCCCTGCTCCGGATCGTGTCCGGTCTGATGCGGCCGTCTTCGGGCGAAATTCGTTTTCAGGGCCGTCCCGTGGAAGGACCGGTCGGGGGCATCGCGATGGTATTCCAGAGCTTTGCTTTATTCCCCTGGTTGTCGGTGCTGGAGAATGTGGAGTTCGGATTGCGCGCCCTGTCCGTTCCCGAGGAACTGGCGCATCGGCGTGCGCTCTCCGCGATCGATCTCATTGGCCTCGACGGATTTGAAACCGCCTATCCCAAAGAACTCTCCGGCGGTATGCGCCAGCGGGTCGGGTTCGCTCGCGCCCTCGTCGTCAATCCGAGCCTATTGTTGATGGACGAGCCATTCTCTGCACTCGACGTGCTCACCGCCGAGACGCTACGAACGGATCTTTTGGATCTCTGGTGTGAAGGCCGGATGCCGATCAAGTCTATATTGATGGTTACGCATAACATCGAAGAAGCGGTGCTTATGTGCGATCGCATCCTCGTGCTGTCTTCCAACCCTGGCCGCATTGCCGCAGAAATAAAAGTTCCCCTCCTTCACCCGCGTAATCGGCTCGATCCGGAGTTCCGCCAGCTCGTTGACTTGATCTATGCGCGCATGACGCAGCGTGCCGATTCCAAAACCCGCGAGGGTAACTTTCCGGGTCTTGGGCTCGGCATGATATTGCCGCGCGTTTCTACCAACACGCTCGCCGGGTTACTGGAAGCGCTGATTGGACCACCTTTCAACGGTGCCGCCGATCTGCCGCATCTCGCAGAAGATCTTCAGCTCGAAATCGACGAACTCTTCCCCGCGGCGGAAACTCTGCAGTTGCTACGCTTTGCAGAGATAGAGGCCGGAGACATCCGTGTAACACCCGCAGGGAGGAAGTTTGCGGAAGGGGACGTTGATGCCCGCAAGCGCCTGTTCGGAGACCACTTGCTCGCTTACCTGCCGCTGGCGGCACGTATTCGACGTGTGCTCGACGAGCGACCAACGCACCAGGCTCCGGCAGACCGCTTCAGGCAGGAACTTGAAGATCACATGAGCGATAAGGCAGCGGAGCGCACTTTGAATTCCGTGATCAATTGGAGCCGTTATGGCGAGCTATTTGCCTTCGACGATACGGCCCAAGTTTTTAGCCTCGAAAATCCACAGTAGTGTTGAGCCGACGCTGTCGTCCGGCTCGCTTTAGAGGGAGTGCGGCCAGGGTCCGAAACGATTCCGAAAATGTCAGCCAAATGGGTAAGGTTCTAGCCACTCAAAGCATAACTCCTGGTTGGCCGCCCCATGGGTTCCGCGTCGGCGTCGAGGACGTATTCATCCTGCCGCTCGTCGCAGTCGCATTCGCGGTGAATGTAGTACTGCGGGGATTGCTCAGGATCTTGATCAACATCATCGACGGGCTCTTTCCACTTCTCCTGCAGGTGATGCGGTTTCCACTGTTCACGAGTCGCATTCTCGGCGATGGCATCGTCGCCCTGCTCAAAAGCATCATGCAAATTCTACCCATCGGCGAGATGCGGCGACAGGCATTGAGGGACTTCATCGGCCGGAACTGGGCGTGGCTTCGCCGATACCTCAGTTACCGAGTGTTTGAAGAGCGGCTGCATGACGCCTTCGAAAACGCTATGGCGTCGGTGTTCAGGAAATGCCGGAAGTCGACCCCGCTGGCGGCGCTGCTGATGCTCATCGGCGCGGTATTGTGGCTTCCGATCTCGTTCGCAGTGGCAACATTAATGCACACCTTGCTGCTGGCGTGGGCGGCATCGCTGCCGTCCTGGATGCAGTTGTTACATCCCGTGGCGACCGTGATTGCCAAGAGTAAACTCCTGGTGCTGCCTGTCTATCCGGCGGCGTGGCCGCAGGCAAAGCAACATCCGATCGTGCAGGCTATGTTCAGATCGTGGCGCTATCTCCTGACGGTATATCTGGTGCAAAAGACCGGCTTTCGCTATCGCCAAACTGAGTTGGCGGCTGCCCGGGCCGCTGGAGTTTGCAGTGCCGCCGCCTCGGCCATTGGCGCGAGCCAACTGCTTCGTCTGCTGCAGGCGGGAATCAAGACCACCGCAGCCATTATCGGTTATTGGCTACGGGCACTCCTGGCCAGCACGATCGCCACGTTGGCGCCGCTCTCATTGTTCGGCGGCATCGTCCGGCGCCTTGTGGAGCGTTATGAAGAAGTGAGCCGCCGGCCAACCGAGCCATTAAGCGACAAGGTGGGTGACTTCTTCGCGCGCTGGTCGATCAAGTTCTCGGCGGAGTACTACGAAGCCAGGGAGCGAGAAGGGAATGGCCATTCGGGAGGTGATCTGGGCGCGGCCGATCGACAATAGCGGAAAACTATAAAGCCTCGAGGGCGGAAACGGGCAGCAGGCCAGGGATGCCTCCGTGCACCAATGGGCGGCGGATCTGACAACCCTGCTACGACAAGCTGGACAACTGCCTCGGGCGTTAGCGGAAGAGCGGAGCGATGAGCGGCGCGAGCTCCATTGCCCAAAGTGCCAGCAGGGGGCACCGTTCGTTTCGATGGCTGTCTTTGTATGCGTGCGTACGTTGGGCTAGCGTTTTTCAGCTCAAAGTATCGAGTGTCCGATATCCAGACGCACGCCTTTCCGCTGACACAGCGATAGCAGACATCCGATCGGCATCGACCGCAACGCCGCCCGTGCTCAGTTAGCCACGGCGATTTCGGGTTGAGGCATGGCCGGCAAATGATCGGGCAGCCAAACGGTGAAGCGCGACCCCTCGCCTACCTTGCTACTTACATCGATTTTGGCTCCGTGCGAATCCAGCACCATTTTCACCAAGAAAAGGCCCATGCCCGTGCCGACAATACTTGCCACATTGCTTCCGCGCCGGAAACGCTCGAACAATCGATCGCGATCTTCTTCCGGTATGCCAATGCCGCGATCGATAATCGATACCGATACGCCACCCAACGCCTTTTTCGCTTCGACTTGAATGCCGCCGCCATCCAGCGAGTATTTGACAGCATTCGCAAGAAGGTTGCTGAACACATAAAAAAGCAGTGTCTGGTCGCCGACGACCTTGAGATCATGTCCCGCATAATGTTCGGTGATTTGTGCGATTGGCGCGAGGTCGCGGTGGAGCTGAGCGACTTCCGCCAAAAGTTGGCGAAGATCAATTTCAGATTTCGCAAAATCGGGGGTTATGCCCTCCAAGACACGCGACGAAGTTAGGAGGTTGTTGATCGCATGAACCATACGCGAGACGGCCGACCTTATTTTGCCGGCGCGTCCCGCGACCTCGGTGGCATCCAAGTATGGCGAAAATTTCAAGAGTCGGCGCGCGTGACCGTCGATTATCGTCAAAGGCGTACGGAACTCGTGCGAAGCCATCGACACAAAATTCCGCTGATTGGCTACAAGCTTTTGCTCCTGGAGCAAGCGCTCGCTCAGCATTGAGGCTTCGTTCGCGAGAATGGCGCGGCTGCGCATGAGGTCGATGGCGTTGCTTCGGAATACAACGGCGGCCCGCGCCATTTCCCCTATTTCGTTTTGCCAGAGGGTGCCCGGGATCTCGATGCCGGTGTCGTTTCGAGCAAGCCGATGCATACAATCGGTTAGCTGCCTCAGCGGGAGCGATATCAGACGCCGGATGTAGAGAAGCGCAGCGGCGACGATAGCAGCCACCACGGAAATGGTAAGCCAGATCAGTGAAAGTGAAGAGCTATATCCGCCACTCAAGCGTGCCTTGGCGGCTTGTGCGTTGTTGACCGTTTGGTCGGTCAGGACGTCGAGCATATGGCTTTCCGACACGTAGGTTGCGCCTGATGAGTTCATATAGGCGGCGATCGCTCGTGTCTTCTGACCCGTCAGCACCAGGGCTCGCTGACTTATCACCAATTCTAGGTATTTCTCCCATTCCCTTTTCCAAGTCCGATAGACCGTGAAATCCGCTGGTTCGTGAGGAAGGGCCTCGAACCGATGCGCAGCGTCGTCAACAAGTTCGGTTAGCTGTTTCATGTCCGCGGTGACATTCTCAAGCTCTTCGTCAGTGGACGCGAGAAGATACGCGCCTTCCATCGCTCGGAAATCGGAGGTGTAATTATTGAGGTCACCGATTGCGCGGGTGGTCGGCAGCCATTCGTCGGCGACTGCGGCGGAGAGCCTATTGAGATTGTGCAGGAGCGAGATACTAAAGAGGCCAAGGAGCATAACAAGTCCGAGTATGCAGAAGAAAATCAGTGCGAGCTGCATTCTTATGGACGTGAGACGCGGCTTTAGCATAGGGCTTCCCTGCCGATGACCGGGGTCTTTGACAACGCAGGACGAACTTGATCATATTCTCGGCGAAGGAGAAATGGCTCCATCATGCGATCCGAGACCAAAAAAATCCTTTGCATTGAGGATGATCGCGAAACCGCCGCGCTCATCTGCGAGGAATTAACCGACGCCGGTTACCAGGTGCTCTTAGCTCACGATGGGCATCAAGGTCTCAAGGCAGTGCTGACCCATTCGCCGGACCTCGTTTTATCGGACATCAGTATGCCTGTCATGTCGGGCTTCGCGGTTCTGGAGCGACTGACGGCCTTATCGCCGCGCTTCTCGGAACTGCCATTTGTATTTCTGACAGCACTGGCCGATCGCGAAAGCGAGCTTAAGGGCCGGAGACTTGGCGCCGACGATTACGTAATCAAGCCGATCGATTTCGAGATTCTCCTCACTATGATTGCAAGGCGGCTTGGCGCGAACCCGCGAAAAACGTTGGCGCCCCATCCCATCACGGATCGCGAAGCCGAGATTCTCGCGTGGATTGCCCGCGGGAAAACTTCGTCGGAAATCGCTTATATCCTCGGCCTTGCCAAGAGAACGGTGGACTTTCACGCAGATACCGCGCGCGTAAAACTCAATGTTTCAACGCGCACGGAAGCAGCGGTCAAAGCCGCGCTCCAAGGCATCATAAAGACCTGAAGGAAGACGGACCTAGCGGATTTTTCGTATCGCGCGACCGTCGATGACCGCAGGACCAACGTGAATCTGGCCAACGAACATCCGTTTCCCTGACAGCTGCCGCGCCGACGAATTTCCTACTGGAATGGCAGTTTTGCGCTCGAACCTCTGTGTCGCTGATGCCCTTGGTGTTCGCGTCGCAGATTCTTTCGCGCTTGGCCGTGTGCCTTCAGCCATCGCCACCGGCGCGAGACTTGTTGTCAGGAGAATGATGCATGCGAGACGCATGAAACCCTAGCTCCCATCGAGGAATGCATTTTCTCAACGCGGATGCAAATGCGCGGATCCTCCTTGATCTGGCAATGCGGCGTAATTCGCGCCTCTCAGCAAGCCAACGCGCAGAATCTTCTCCAACGATTGCCGTCAACTTTTAGCCTGATGTTTTGCTCGTCCGCACTGTGATTAGTCACAGTTTATGGCAAGGCGACGCTTGTGGTACTGACCAAAAAAAAAGAAAACGCGCCGAATTGAACGCAATCGAATGGCGCGCGAACCTTCTAAATCACCGGGATGAAGTTCCATAGACGGGCGGACTCGGGGGACATGAATGTTTTATAGAACCATATCGATTCTCATCATGATCCAGGGGGTTACATCTTCGGCTTATGCAGCGGGCGGCGCATGGGTGTGCGCTGCCTATGGATACAGCATGGCGCCGACGCGATGGCACATGGTCAACGGCAGTTTGGCCCCCTCACGGGGAATGGCGTTCGAAAGCGCAAAAAAAATGTGCCGGGGGAAGGGATACAATGCTTGCAAAAGCATGGGGTGTACAAATCATTCCGCGAGTGCAGATCGCCCGAATCTCGTCGCCGACAGGAAACTCGGGAACGGCGTTAGCAGCAAATCTTCGTGATGTTTCGCGCACGTGCGATGCGATGCTCTGCCCCTAGGCCTCGCTTTGAACCTCCGGACACGACGCGTCAGCGTGGTCCCGCCACGCGCAAGCAATGACTTGAAACGCGCACTGCGTTCTTCGACCCGGCGAGTCGACGCTTGACCTTCACTTCGACACGCACTTCCAGACTCGGATCGAGAGCAAGAAGGAGTCGCGCGAGGCGATCAACGGGGTAGCGGGCAAGTTTCCCATTTCGGATTCTGGAAAACTCGGTATGCGCAATACCCGTTGCGCGCTCGGCCGCAATCGCTGTTCCCCATCTCTCGGCAATCGACTGGACAATGGTGGCGGCCAACGTCACGCGAGCCTTTTCAATATCGGCCGACCAAGCATCAGGTTCAGCCGTTTGATGCCGCGATCGAGAGAACTCATTCGTTCGGGTCATCGGCTTCTCCCATAAGAGCTTTCTTCGTCAGAGTTTTCGGTCCAAAGATCACGAACAACGCCGGAAGAACCAAAAGCAACATTATGGGCCCTACGGTCATCCCACCCACGATGACCGTCGCCAAGGGACGTTGGATCTGGCTGCCAATTCCGGTGGAAATCGCCGCAGGCAACAAGCCGATACAGGCCGATAGCGTCATGATCAGGATTGGGCGCATCTGCCTCTCGGCCGCTTGGAACATAGCGTCCTGCGAAGACAAGCCTTCTGAAAGGAAGTTCTTGTGCGCGTTGATCAGAAGAACGGCACTCATGACGGAGACACCGAGAAGAGAAATGAACCCGATGGCCGCACTAATGCTGAAGGGCAGTTGGGTTAGATAGAGCGCGAATATTCCGCCGCAGATCGAGAAAGGGATTCCGAGGAGCGCCAAGGCGCTGTCCCGCCATGACCTGAAAAGCACATAGAGCATGAGAAAAATCAGGCCGAGGGTGATCGGAATGATAATCTCGAGCCGCTGCTTGGCTTGCTGCAGCCACTGGTACTCACCTGCCCAATCGATGCGATATCCGGCCTCAAGTTTGATCGCATTGGCGATCCTCTCCTGAGCCTCCAGGATCGCGCCCGAAAGATCGCGGTCACGCACGCTGAATTTTACAGGTATGAAGCGTTGATTGGACTCATGGTAGATATTGGAAGCTCCGGTATCGAGGCTGATATCGGCGAGCTCCGACAGCGGCACATAAGCATTAGAGCCTCCGGATATCGGGACGCTAACTCGAACTTTGCGAATGGCTTCGATGTTTTGACGGTATTCGGGCGAAAGCCGCACTGTGACGGCAAACTGCCTGTCTGCTTCGAGGATCGTCGTCGCATTGGTCCCGCCGAGAGCCGCCTGGATGATCATCGTGATATCGCCCGAGTTCAGACCGTAGCGCGCGGCCTGCTGACGATTGACGCGGATGTTGAGGTTGGGCTGGCCGAGCACAGGATAGATGCCGACATCTGTGATCCCGCGCACTCCGGAGATCTCTTTCGCGACCTCTTCGGCGATTTGCTGCAACTTGGCGAGGTTCGGGCCAATGATCTTGATCGAGTTGGCCCCTTTCACACCCGACAACTGCTCTTCAATATTGTCCTGGATGTACTGTGAGAAGTTCAATCCTATGCCGGTGAACTGCGCGGTGATCTCTTTTTGAAGCTGCCCAATGAGATCTTCCTTAGTAAAACCAGGGGGCCATTCCGCGAAGGGTTTGAGCGGGGCAAAAAACTCGGCGTTGTTAAAGCCCGCGGCATCGCTTCCGTTGTCCGGGCGACCGTGCTGGGAAACGACGGTTATCACCTCAGGGTGTCGAAAGATGATCTCGCGGATATTTTGAACGATAGGCATCCCGGCTTCGAGCGAGATCGTGGGCGGCATCGTCACGCGAATCCAAAGATTGCCCTCCTCGAGGGTCGGCATGAATTCGCCGCCGAGTTCTGACGCCGCGAGGCCTGCCAGAGCAACCGAGATTGCGCCAAGCGCAACGGTTGTTTTGCGATGCGCGAGCGTCAGGCCCAGCAGGCGCGAATAAACGCGCCTCAGCATCCTGACAACGAACGTCTCAGCTTCGTGCAAGGAGTCCGGAAGAATGAGCGAGCAAAGGCAGGGCGTCACGGTGAAAGTGGCGATCAACGCACCGAAGAGCGCATAGGCGTAGGTTCTCGCCATCGGCCCGAAGATCCGCCCCTCGACGCCCTCCATGGTGAAGAGAGGAATAAATGCCGCAACGATGATGAATGTTGAAAAGAGGATCGATTTATCTACCTGTAGACCGCTGACAAAGAACAAGCGCAGGCGATCATTCCAACCGCGATCCGACCCGCTTCCTCTGGTTGGATCGGGCCCGAACGCGCCTTCGCGCAGGCGCCGCAGCAAGCTCGCTTTCTTCTCCGCGCCCGATTGCAAATTCCGATAAACGTTTTCGACCAGGATCACCGCCGCATCGACGATTATTCCGAAATCGACGGCTCCCAGGGACAAGAGATTCGCATCCTCGCCGCGAAGGACAAGGATGATGACGCTGAAAAGCAGCGCAAACGGGATGTTGATACCAACGATGAGGGCGCTGCGGAGATCACCTAGAAATATCCACTGGATAAGGAAGATGAGCAGACATCCGAAGAGGACGTTGTGCATGACAGTCGCGGTTGTGATCGAGACAAGTCCGCTCCGGTCATAAAACGGCACGAGCTTCACGCCCGGAGGCAAGGTGCCGTCTACATTCATTTTTGCGATTTCGGCTTTGATACGCGGTAGCACGTCGTTCGTGTGCAACGTGGGGTTCATCACGACGATGGCGGCGACAACGTCATCATCGACGTCTCTGCCGGCCTTGCCCAGCCGCGGGACATAGCCGACCGACACATTGGCGACATCCTTGATCGTAATCGGAAAGCCGCCAGTTTGCGTGAGAACGACATTCTCGATGTCTTCGACGCGATTTCCCTTTCGAAGGTCATCTTCGCCGCCGTCATCCAGAAGACCGATGCCGCGGATATTGACGGATTGTTGGCCGAAGTTGATCGTGCGGCCGCCGACATTGATATTGGCGTTTCCCAACGCGGCGACGACTTGCGGGATCGTGACATTATAGCGGTCAAGTTTGTCGAGGCTGACTTCGACGTCGAACTCTTTTGTCGTCCCTCCCCAAGTGTTGACTTGCACAACGCCTTCGACGGTGAGGAGGCGCCGTTCGATAACCCAGTCTTGAATTGTCCGAAGATTGGTCAAACCAAAACGCGGAGGTCCGACGACTTCATAGCGAAAGATTTCGCCAACCAAGCTTGAGCTCTGGATCGTTGGCTGAACATTATTTGGCAGACTTACGTTTTGCTGCAGGCTGAACGCCGCGCGGGTCAGGGCGAAGTAATAATCGACGTCATACTTGAACACGACGCGCACGAAAGAGAGCCCATAAAAGGATGTCGAGCGGATGACGTCGACGCCCGGGGTCGCGGCTAGACCGACTTCCATGGGAATGGTGTAATACCGTTCCATCTCCTCGGCGGATAAGCCTGGCGCCTGAGCGGTGATCTCGAGAATGACGGGGGCCGGATTAGGATAAGCCTCGATATTGAGTCTGGAAAAGGCGACTAGACCCGCAAAAACGAACCCTGCAAGGGCGAGCAACACGAGGAGACGTTGAGTCAACCCGATGACGAGCAGATTTTTCAGCAACGGCTTGGCTCATCTGCTCGGCGGGCGCTAAGCACATCCGCACCGGCGGCGCCAAGCGCACGCGTATGAGAAGGCGCTTTTGTATCTTTTAATGGGATGCTATCGCGGCAATGGTTGCGATCGATCACAGCCGGGACATCTCTGTTTGTGCAGGAACGCATTGCCCTCAAAAGAGTCGCGTTCTAAGGCGATCTAAGGACTTTAACTTCAGCGGACTCTTCCGCCAAAGTCCACTGTGACTAATCACAGTTTGCGGCTTGATTGTTCCATGCGTACACCCGGCGAGTTCGGATCCCGCATGACAGCAACGATGGGCTAATAGTGTAAGTCTGTCCGTATGCTTAGGACCGTCGCGTCTCGAGCAGCATCACCGCTCGGGTGCCAGATGAATTGAACGCCGCGCCATAATCCGCCTGCGACATTGGCCAGCACGTCATTTGTGTAGTTGAAACGCCGCGCTCCGCCAGTGCTTTTCGCGCGGGATAGGGATCGCCATTGTCGGGAAGGCTAGTTAGCGATCGAGCGGTCTGTAATTCCTTTGGCGACGCGATCGGCCGCCTCATCGGCAAAAGCCGGATACGAAAGTGACTTGTATGCCGCGACCATGGCGCACGCCAAACAGAATCGGGAGGCTAAGCTTGATGGCCAGAACGAAAAAGGAAATTGCGAAGTACGCTTCTTTTCGATGAGTTCAGGAATTCTTGAATCTAAAACAATTCGACGCAGTGACTTCATACTCATATGTCTGACAGCGCCCACTCAATTCCTAACGGGTTGACCTTAGTCGCTCAGGGCCGCAGATGTATTGGACAAGAAAAGAGCGCCTTCTGTCACCACGCCTTCGCCTGGATTTGCGCCGACAAGGATTTGCCAATACCCGTCTTGCGCCACGCCGGTTGTAACAGTGCGGCGTCCGAAGGTGTTACGGCCCTCTGCCACCCAAATCGTCATGCTGCCGTCACCCTCGCGCACCACACCATCGAGTGGAATCGCGACCGACCGCATCGGTTGCCCTGTCGAGATAACAAATTTGGCGAACATGCCGGAACGGAGTTCGCGGCGGGGGTTTTCAACTTCGGATCGCATCAACACCCGGCGGGTGTTGGGGTCGACCATTGAATCGATCATTGTGATCTTGCTGTCGAAGTCGCGATCGGGAAAAGCATCGATCTTAACTCGGACGCGCTGACCTATCTGAAACGCGGGACTATCGGTTTCAGCTACGTTGGCAATCATCCACATCGTGTCAATGTTGGCCACCGTATAAGGGGCCGAACCGCTGCCCGGCTGCACAAAAAGGCCGGGAGACGCGTTCCGCAATGTGATGCGTCCATCGACCGGACTTCTTACAACAAGTGTTGAGTCCGCAAGCCGTTGCTCGATGATGTGGTCGATTTCATGATCCGTCTTGCCATAAACAAGAAGCGCATTTCGCGCTGTATTAAGAGCGCCTTCCGCGGTCTGTTGGTCTGAGATGGCTTGTTCGACGTCCTTTTGCGCAGCCACATGCGTTTTGAGGAGTTCTTGTAAGCGGGTTAGGTTTTGCATGGTCAGGCGCGCGACACCGGCGGCGGAGATTAGAGCTGACTCGGCTTGAAGGAGATCGGGACTATCGAGCGTGAACAGAATCTCCCCTTTCTTCACGTCTTGTCCGGTTTGCGCGAAGACGGAGAGGATCCGGCCCGGGTACGGAGGAAAGATCTGAACGGTCAGATCTTCGTTGAAATTGATCGTACCGATCTCCTCCTTTTCCTTTCGAAAAATCCTCTCTTTGGCGTGCGTGATTTTCAATCTTTTGAGCTGATCATCCAACAAAGTGACGTGATCTACATCTTGCGGCGTAGCGAGGGTGTCCGCGGCGCGTCGTGTCTCCGTCGCCGAGATCGGACGTTGTTCAACACCGGCAAAAGCGTAGAAAATCCAGGACGCACCCGCGCTCGCCCCTAGCGCAAGCGTTAATAGCAATGGCCACTTGGTCATAACACCAGCCTGCTGAAATTTTCCGATACGTCATTGCTAGAAAGTTTCTGGCAGGGTCTACTGTGATTAATCACAGTTCTGTCCGAAGCGATGATATTGCCCGATACCATCATCGGAGGCGATCGCCATGCAAAGTCGCTATCGACATGGTCAACTTGGTATTGTTCCTCGCATCCGACCACAACACAGCCTAGCTGCAAGCGGTGCGGAATGCCGGCATCGGGCAGGCGGCACAAGCGCGAACCGGACGTAAGGCACGCTTAGGCTACCGGCGTGCGGCCGCCGACTTCTCCTCTGTCTTGCGGATCTTGTAGTGTTCAGACGACAATTTGGCGGTCCACCGCTCGAAGAATTGGCGTATCTGCTTACTAAACATCTCTGCCGGCTGCTCATTGGCGGCATGGCGGCATGATAGTGCGGCGCGTAACGCCGGACCGACGCGGAGACGAGCGGCAGGCGAGACAATTCTCCGACCATCGGCTCGGCAAGCGTCCGGATAGCGTCGACCAACCGCCGCGGTGCGCCGCGACATCCGACCCACGTGGCGCAGCAATCCCCCTGCTTCCCTTTGAGAAGCCAATGACTAAGGCGCTACAGTCTAGGGCGCTCAGCCCGAATGTATTCTCACTTGGCGAAACCGCTTTAGATGACTGATTAATCCAACAAGCGGTCATCGCCGCGTCCGTGATCGGCGTCTCGTTTGCAATCGCCGACCAGGTCTGCTCTGGAAGATTATGCGGTCGTCAGATGTCGATCTTCTCCGCACCTCGATCGCATCATCGACCTGATCCTAAGATAGCAAACGGTGCTCTCGATCTTCGAATGGCCGAAGAGAAGCTACAACGCCCGGAGATTGCGGGTCGTTATTATTGATTTATCTCGGCGGCCCCTTGATTAACGCCACGGCCGGCTTTCGCTGACAATGCATCGAGCGCGGCGAACTTCGTGGCCCATTTCTGAGCAAGCTAAACGGGCACCTCGATAAGTCGAACTTGGCATCAAATGACGTCCTACCAAACAATGGGTTGGAAGCGCATTTCACGGGATCGAAAACAGGCGCATGCGCCAGCGCGAGGCACCACGGCGGAACTCAACTTTCGTCTGCCTCGTGAGGCCTGAATTCCAGCAACCGGACGGCGGAAAATTCGAACTTGAAACGCTACACGTGAGGCATCGGGATCGACTCGGTTGCTTACCCTATGCTTACCCGAACAGAGTGGAGCGCGCGGAACCGGATAAGGCCCAGAATAAGCCGCTTTATTATCGAATGTTTTTTGGCGGAGCCGAGGGGAAGAGAAACTTCGCTCTAAGCAGGCAACAAAAAAAAGCGCTTAAGACCTGGCGGTCACCAGCGTGTATGCCACGAATGTTGCGCGTGGGCCAATCGTAGTTCGCATTGATGAGGCTGAACGACTTGATCAGAGGTCCCAACTGCAGCGAGGCCCTGACGAATTTGCAAGCGAAGAGGGCGAATTCGTTTTATCCGCTCAACGCCAGGGCGGCCCTTTTTGGGGCCGCAAAGTTTGGTGTTGGACAGGGGTGGTAAGGTCTTCACGTGAAGACAGAGTAGCCCGAGATAGCCAATGGTAACCGAGACCATGACATTTAGGTGCATCTATTGCGGGCGGCAAAAGCCCGAGGCAGAACGGTCGCTCGAGCACATCTGGCCTGATGGCCTGGGCGGGCATTTCACGCCGGATTTCTTCAAGACCCGGCAAGCGTGCGGCACCTGCAACAACCTTCTGGGACAGTTCTTAGACGGCGAATTTCAGCGAAGCTTCTTCACGTCGGTCGAAGAAAGCGGTGCCGCGCTTGCGTTCCTTGATACGACCAAGGTGATCGCGTTGCCTCTAGTGTAGATGGGAACGCTGGCGGACGAGCCCCCCCAGTGGCGAGGTCTGCGAAAGCTGGCTTGGTCCGCGGGGCGAGCGGATTTTCTTCCTCCACGCAAAGGATCGCGACGACTTCGCCGCCTATGCCTACATAGCGGACTTGACTGAATTCTGCTGGCTCGATCCAGTCGCGAATGACCTGATCAGTCGTCGGGCTCGCAGCAGCGGATTACCGCGCAGCTTCTGCTTTGCCGAGAAAGCGGACGTCGACCCGGATCATTAGACCGGTGGCTCACGCCTGAGATGGCCATGTCCCAAGTTCTCCGATAAGCGGATGAAGCAACTTCTTCCGCTCAGGCCATGAGCCGACATCGGCCTCTCAAAAGGTCGGTTCCCTGGTAAAGGGATTAGCTCAAATTGCTCTGCTCTCGAACGAACAGAGGTGCCGTCAGCCCTGCGAACGGAGGCGCGCCGATCCTTTGTCCGAGATCTGCTGAAAAGCGTGCAGCAGTGATCAAGCGGTAATATCCTGCGGCGGCATTTCAAGCTAGGCTATGTGGGCTGTTGCGTTCTAGGAGAAGGGGGTCTCGGAATGCATGCACATGCTCGGTTGACGGCGATTTTGGCTTTGGGCGTCACATTACTCCATCCCATGTCGCAAGCCGACGCAGAGGAATTTGGCTTTTCCTCCTATGGACTTGGCGGAGCCGCTTTCGGTGCCGGCGCGACGCCACCTCCGGGCACCTACCTGACAACGGTCAGCGGTTATTACCAAGCCAAAATCAACGCCCCAGTGACGCTCGGCAATGTCGAGCTGCAGGTCGGCAGCAAGCTCGCGTTCTTCCAGCAGGCGACCAATGGACTGTACGTGCCCGACGCGAGCGTGCTCGGTGGCCATCTTGGCGTGGCCGTTACGATTCCAATGGGCCACATCGATCTTAAAGCCGATGTGACCGGACCCTTGGGCAACACATTTGGGGCGGAGACGAGCGGATGGGGACTTGGCGATATTACGACACGCGTTCAGCTCGGCTGGCAGCAGGGCGACTTTGCGCATCTGGCCTATGTTCAGGTCGTTGCCCCCAGCGGCCGATATGCTGTCGGGTTCCAACCGAATATCGGACTTGAAAGGCCGGGCATTGATACCGGCTGGGCCTTCACGTGGACGGAGAAGACTTCAAAACTGCAATTCAACGGCGCGGCCGGCGTTACTTTCAATTTCGAGAACACCACAACTGATTATCAAAGCGGCACTGATTTTCATTTTGAGTGGGCCGTGGGCCGCGAGATCTGCACGGGTCTGGTTGTGGGTCTGGTCGGATATGACTATCGCCAATTGAGCGGCGACTCAGGATCTGGTGCGCGCCTCGGGACACTTGTGGGGAGCGTCGATGCGATCGGCGGCGGCCTTTCGTACACGACGGCGGTTGGAAAAACTCCGGTGGTGCTCAGCGCGCGCCACTACGAGGAATTTAATGTCGAGCGGCGATGGGATGGCAATATGACTATACTTTCCGGAACCGTTCGCTTTTGAACGCGATTTTAACCAGCCGGACTGACTTCCGCAGTACAATGACGTATTCGTTTGACCGAACGAAAATTTGAGCCGAATTTGAAATTGGACGGGCCGGGTTGCTACATATCCAGAGGCAATGCTGGACATGCAGATCGTAATTATTTTGATTCGAAGTTTATTTTCGCCGCCCTCAATGGAGGACGTCAGCCGAATTTGCGGCCGCCGTGTCTTTCACCATGTCTTTTGGGGCAGAAACGTCGTGAAGGTCAACGCGACGTTGCGAAATTCGTAGGGCGGCAGGATGTGCAATTGCTGTCCCGTCCAGAGCGCGCAGCCTGCCCTCGACCGTTCAGATGTATCGCCGGCGAATATGGTCTTCGTCCCGAGCGGCGTCTTTCGCATGGGATCAGACGATCACTATCCTGAAGAGGCCCCTACCCACCGCGTTGCCGTAGACGGATTCTGGATCGACGAGGCGCCCGTCACCAACGGGCAGTTTCGAGCCTTCGTCGAGGCGACGGGCTATAAGACGTTCGCCGAAATTCCTCCAAACGCCAAAGATTATCCCGGCGCGCTGCCTCACATGTTGAAGGCGGGATCGCTCGTCTTCCGTCCGCCGGCCGGACCAGTCGGCCTTCGCGATTGGAGCCAGTGGTGGGAATTTCGTTTCGGCGCCGATTGGCGGCATCCCTATGGCAAAGGTACCTGGATCAAGGGTCTTGATGATCACCCCGTCGTCCACGTGGCCTACAAAGACGCCGAGGCTTACGCGCGTTGGGCCGGTAAAGAGCTGCCGACCGAAGCCGAGTGGGAATACGCAGCCCGAGGCGGTCTCGAAGGAGCGGAATTCGCGTGGGGCGATGAACTTACGCCTGGCGGCCGCCATATGGCCAATACGTGGCAAGGAAATTTCCCGCACGAAAATATGAAACTCGACGGCTACGAGCGGACGTCCCCCGTCAAGGCGTTCCCGCCGAACGGCTATGGCCTCTACGACATGATCGGAAATGTCTGGGAGTGGACGACCGATTGGTACGTGCCAAAGCATCCAGCCGAAGCCGCAAAGACCTGCTGCGTCCCCACGAATCCTCGGGGTCCACGAGAGGATCAAAGTTACGACCCCGGCCAACCGCAGATCAAGATTCCGCGCAAGGTTTTGAAGGGCGGCTCTCACCTTTGCGCGCCGAACTACTGCCGCCGCTACCGCCCGGCTGCACGTCACCCAGAGCCGGTCGACACTTCAGCGAGTCACGTTGGCTTTCGTTGCATCATCAGAAGCAAAAAAGGAGAAGAAACATGAAAAGCTTCAAAACGCTTCCTCTCATCGCGTTATCGGGAATTTTCTTCTTTTCGGACATCAACTTCGAAGCGATCACGAGAGGCGGATCGCCGCTCGCGGGCACACCAGCCGCCGAAGCGCGGGTCGGACGGCCAAGGACGGCACGATCCTTCGCCGGCCATCATCGCCGTGTTGATCGGCGGGTGGACAGACGCGTCGACCGTAGGGTGGCGCGGCGGCACGGCTACTGGAGAAATGGTGTTTGGATCGCCACGGGCGTTGCTGTCGGTGCGGCTGCGGCAGGCAATACGTGTGCGTACTACTGGAACCGTTGGCACACCACCGGAAGCCGCTACTGGCGCGACATATACTACGACAACTGCGGCTGATTTTGCAGTGCGTGGAGCGGTGCGCGTTCGAGCGGGCACTCTGAAAACGAGCTTTCTAGAGATCGATTGGGAATAGCAATCGGAATGGAAGGATAACGCGTCATGGGTACCGACTCAAAGGACGACAAAGATACGATCCAAAGTCCGTGCACGCTCGACCGCAGAAACATCCTTAGAAGCAGCGCTTCTTTCCTGGCGTTGTCGACGGCATTGAGCACTCGCGCTCTTGCACAAGAAACGCAGCCGAGGGTGCCTTCTCCATCATCAGGCGGCAAACCCAATATTCTCGTCATCTTTGGCGACGACGTCGGGCAGACCAACATCAGCGCGTATGGCCTCGGTGTGGTGGGCTACAAAACGCCCAACCTCGATCGCCTTGCCAAAGACGGTATGATGTTTACCGACTACTATGCTGAAAATAGCTGTACGGCCGGGAGATCGACCTTCATCACCGGTCAGTCGTGCCTACGAACGGGCCTTTCGAAGGTCGGCATCCCCGGGGCGACGGTCGGGTTACAAGCGAGCGACATTACGATTGCGCAGGCCCTGAAGCCTCTCGGCTACGCCACCGGACAATTCGGCAAGAATCATCTCGGCGATCGCAACGAATATCTTCCGACGGTGCACGGCTTCGACGAGTTCTTCGGCAACCTCTATCACCTCAACGCCGAGGAAGAACCGGAGCGGCCGTATTGGCCGAAGGACGATCCGGCGTTCACGAGCGTCAACTCCCCACGCGGCGTTATTCATAGCTGGGCGACCGACAGCGATGACCCCACCGAAGAGCAGCACTGGGGCCGTGTCGGCAAGCAAAAGATCGAAGACACCGGCCCCCTCACCCGCAAGCGCATGGAGACGATCGACGATGAAACAACGGCCGCCTGCATCGATTACATGGGGCGGCAGGTCAAGGCCGGAAAGCCTTTCTTTATCTGGATGAACTTCACCCGCATGCATGTCTTCACGCATGTCCGCGAGTCGATGCGTGGGAGATCTGGCATGCCGGGCAATGAATACGCGGACGGCATGCTGGAGATGGACGACGATGTCGGCAAGCTGACCAAGGCGCTCGATGATCTCGGAATTACCGAGAATACCATTGTCGTTTTCACGACCGACAACGGCCCCAACCAGTTCACGTGGCCGGATGCGGCGACGACGCCCTTCCGGTCTGAGAAAGATACGAACTGGGAAGGCGCGTTTCGTGTTCCCGCATTCGTCCGCTGGCCGGGGAAAATCAAAGCCGGCGAAGTCTCGAATGAAATTGTCTCGGGCCTCGACTGGTTTCCAACCTTGCTCGCTGCTGCCGGTGACCCAGGCGTTAAAGATCGCCTGCTCAAAGGCTGGCAACCGGACGGCAGCACGACAAACTTCCGCAATCATCTCGATGGCTTCAATCAGCTCGACTATCTCACCGGCAAGAGCCCGAAGAGCGCGCGCGAGGAGTTTGCCTACTTCGATGACGACGGCGATCTGGTCGCCTACCGCTTCCGGAACTGGAAGGCCGTATTCATGGAGCAGAAGAAGCCGGGCGGCTTCCCAGTATGGTACGAACCGCTCACCGAGTACCGCATCCCCAAGCTCTTCAACCTGCGTATGGACCCCTATGAGCGGGCCGACGTGGTTTCCGATCAGTACGATGATTGGCGCGTCAAAAACGCCTATCTCATGGGCGAGGTGACGTTCCACGCCGCGGCGTTCCTCGACACGTTCAAGGAGTACCCACCGAGCCAGCGGCCGGCGAGCTTCAGCATCGATCAAGTGCGCGCGAACGTCGACCGGGTCATCAACAAAGTGTTCCAAAATCGCGGCCTCGATTAGACGGCGAACGAAGAGCATCAGGATGAGAATGCCCGGAACCGTTGCGTCGGTCGTGCGCAAGCTGGCGATCGCCGGCCTGATCACAACGCTGTGTTTCGTTAGACTCACTGGCGCTGTCTCAGCGCAAACCGATGCGCTTCCCTCTTGGAACGCAGGCCTGGTGAAGCAACGCATAATCGATTTCGTCGGCAGGGTGACGAAGGATGGCGGTGCGGATTTCGTGCCAGAGGCACACCGCATCGCCGTCTTCGATAACGATGGCACGCTATGGGCCGAGCAGCCGATCTATTCCCAATTTCAGTATGCCATCGATCAAGTCTCGGCGCTGGCACCCGCTCATCCGGAGTGGAGCAGCAAAGAGCCGTTCAAAGGCATCCTTGCGGGCGACACGAAGGCGGCTTTGGCATCCGGAGAAAGAGGCGTCGCCGAACTCATGGCGGTGACCCACTCCGGCATGACGACCGAAGCATTCGGGATAACCGTCGATAAATGGCTCGAAGACGCCCGCCATCCGACGACCCATCGCCCGTATACCCAAATGGTCTACCAGCCGATGCTTGAGCTTATGAAATTCCTTCGTGCGAATGGGTTCAAGACCTTCATCGTGTCGGGCGGCGGCGTCGAATTCATGCGCCGCTTCGCCGAACGGGTTCACGGCATACCGCCGGAGCAGGTGGTTGGCTCATCGGGCACGGTCAAGTTCGAAATGGACGCCGAAGGCCGCCCGTTGCTCGTCAAAGAGTCGACCATCGATTTCATCGACGATGGGCCGGGCAAGCCCGTCGGGATCAATCGCTTCATCGGCCGCCGCCCGATCTTGGCATTCGGCAATTCCGATGGCGATCAGCAAATGCTGGAATGGACCGCCGCAGGGGAAGGTCCACGTTTCATGGGACTCGTGCATCACACGGATGCGGCACGCGAGTGGGCTTACGACCGCAAATCTCCCATCGGCAAACTCGATAAGGCGCTAACCGAGGCGACAGCCAAAGGTTGGATGGTCGTCGATATGAAGGCCGACTGGAAGGACGTGTTCCCGCCGGAAAATTAGAAGCTTGAGCCCAGCGGTTGATGTAGGAGCTTACAGTGTCGTTTATCGACTATTTCGCCATCTTCATTCTCATCATTCTGCTCCTCTCCGGTGTTGCCGCGTTCGTTGCGCTTGGTATGGCGCCCGGCTACATCGCGAAGAAGCGCCATCATCCCTGGCCCGAGGCCGTTGAGGTGGCCGGCTGGGTCACGCTCATCTTTGGCTTTGTGCTCTGGCCGCTGTCGCTCATTTGGGCCTACCTCGACGTCCCAAGGCGGGAGACGCCGAGATGATCGCGTTTTTTTTTGACGTCTATCTGCTTCTTCTGTTTGTTCTGGTCTGGTTCAAGATCGTTCCTTTCAATTTGTTCTGGAAGATCTCGCCGATCCTGGTGCTGCTCGTGCTGCTTGTCGGCCTCTTCATCCCGATGGGATGGGGAGCGCCGTCGGGGCCAATTCTCGTCGGCCGTCATTCCGTAGCGATCGTGCCCGACGTCGCAGGCGAAGTGATCGACGTGCCCGTTACGCCAAACGCGCCGCTTAAAGCCAACGATGTACTCTTCCGCATCGATCCAGTTCCCTTCGAAGCGCAAGTGAAGGCGCTTGAGGCTCAACTTAGCCTGGCGCAGCTACGCCTCAACGAAATGTCCGAGCTTGTCGCGAAAGCAGCGGGGCGCCGGTTCGATGTCGAGCAACGGCAATCGGAGGTCAAGCAGTTCGAGGCCCAGCTCGAAAGCGCGAAGTGGAACCTCGATAAGACGGTCGTGCGGGCGCCTGCCGATGGATATGTGACGAACGTGGCCCTGAGGAAGGGTGCGCGTGTGGCTTCGCTACCACTTACGCCGGTCATGGCATTCATCGATACGTCCGAGGCATTCGTCGGTACGGAAATCTCGCAAATTTACGCGCGCTACATCGAGCCCGGGCAACATGTCGAGGTTACATTCAAATTCCTGCCGGGCGAAATTTTCACCGGACAAGTGGAGACCACGCTGCAGGCAGTGTCTACGGGTCAGGTACAGCCATCCGGCTGGCGGTCACTCCGAAGTCGATAGAAGCCGCGCCGTTTGTCGTTCGCTTGAAGCTCGATGATGCAGACGTTTTGCGGCGCTTACCAGCTGGAAGCACAGGCGAAGCAGCCATCTTCACCGACCACGTGACGGCAAGTCATGTGATCCGCCGCGTCATGCTGCGAATGACGGCCATCGTCAATTACGTCAATCCATTTTAGGGCGCGAGGTAATGTCATGAAAAATCGCCGGGACTTCCTATTGGAAAGCATTGCTGCCGGAATTGCCGCAATCCACCTTCCTCGCCTTCTTACATCAGCCAAAGCCGAGAGCTCCGTCCGGGCGCCGGCGATGCCAGCCGCTAACCCTTGGCTTGCAGACAGTGTCTACCCCACATCCCACTTCAATCCTGGCGCAACCGACTCTGTGCTTTTTGCGGGACCGGTGAATGGACGCCAGCTCACCAAAGACGACGTAAAGTTCGTTCCGACCGTCATCACATCCAACCCCGCGATCAAAAAAGTTGGCAACGAGACGATTGCCTTCGCGAGTGGAGCTGTGGGCGTGCGCAAGCTGCGCCTCACAGGCAAGCTGATGGAGGCCGGCAACTTTGTCGCTTACCCTGGCTTCGAGGCCGACGCTGCAAAGGCGACGGACGAAACGATCCAGGCCGTCCTCGATAAGCTCGACAAAGCGGAACGTGCTAGGAACGAGGGTGAGATCGTCAACGCGCTCTCGTCCATGGAAAGCATGGGCTTGAATCTGCAGACCGGCATAAATGGCGTCTACAATCTCTTCGACAAGGACGGCTACCACTATTGTGTGTTCGGCGGCACCAAGGTCCTGAAGTGTTTCGACGACAACGATCCGAAGGCGCCTCTCCGCATCGTCGCCTCCAAGAACTTGGTCGAAGACCTGCCACCCGACGTCGCGAAATCCGTGTCGCGGATCATCGGATTGGCCATGACGTATGATGGCTACCTTGCCGCGGCGGCGCCTGGCGCAGCCCTCATTATTGACCGCAATCTCAACGTCAAATCGTTCGTGGGATTTGGCGACGAAGCTGTCGATAACTCAATATGTATTGACGAGAAAGGAGGCGTCTACGTCGTCACCAGCAAGCGGATGCTTCGGCTGGCCTGGACGGGAGAAAAACTCTCGACCAGCGAGAGCGATGGCGCATGGGAGTCGTCCTATGAATCCATGGATCCTGCGAAAGCGATGGCCATGGGTGCGATCTCGCGCGGCTCCGGCACAACACCAACGCTGATGGGATTCGGGGACGACCCCGATAAGCTCATTGTCATCGCTGATGCCGCCGAAACGGGAACCAACCTCGTCGCATTCTGGCGCGAGAAGATTCCCGACGATTTCAAGCAGAGGCCCGGTACGTTGTCTCGGCGCATTGCCGACCAGATCAAGATCGACATTTCAAAGCTCACGATCGAGCCTTCCCCCAGCGTCCTCGGCTATGGTGTCGCTGTTATTAATGGCAGCTATCCCGAGCCCTTTCCCAAGCCCGGTCCGCCAAACCAGTTCACGGCGGGTATCACGCGCAAAGCCCCGCTCGGAGTACAGAAGTTTACTTGGAACCCCGAAGCCAAGAAGTTCGAGAAGGCGTGGATCAACATGGAGGTGGACAACTCCGACATCATGGTCCCTGTCGTGTCAGCCGCAACCAACATGATCTATTGCGCCTCCAAAGTGGATGGCAATTACGCTTATGTTGGACTCGATTGGACAACGGGGGCGAAAAAGCAAACTTGGCTATTTCCCGACGATAGCCGAAAGTGGAACGCGCTTGGAGGGATCACCACGATCCTCGAGGACGGCGACCTTCTTATCGGCGGAGCTTTTGCGATCAAGCGCGTGATCGACACACCCTAGTTGAAGGGAAGCGAAGGTCCGCTTTGGGTCAAAAGCGGCCTTCGGCGCGGTATTGTTGCATCCGATGTGCCCTCGAAAGCAGGAATGTCTATCGATGCCGATGCTGCCCGCGCTGGACATCAATCGAACGTCGGCTAGGGGGATGACCGCCGGTCGGGCTGCAGTCCGCACTCTGTCACAACGACCTGGAAGCCGCCGTCAACCTGATGGCGCTCAGGGCCAATAACGGCGGCGAATCCCGTCGCCGCAGCGAAAGGAAGCGGCTCCAGCCTGAAGGCGGTAGCCGCTACCAGTTATTGCGTTTCTGCTTTGCCGATTGCGCCGAACTTGCCCGTCTGGAAATCGAGCATGGCCTGCTTGATCTCGCCGACGGTGTTCATCACGAACGGACCGTGCGCGACCACGGGCTCGTCGATCGGCGCACCGCTCAACACCAGCAGCTTGGCGTCGCCATTGGCCGCGATGGTGATACCGCCGCCGGTTTGGCTGAGGATCGCCGTCTGCGCCTCACTGACGATCTCCTGCCCGTTGATCTCGACCTTGCCCGCCAGTACGAGGACAGAAAGCGTGTGCCCCTCCGGGACTTCGAGCGTCGCCGTCTTGCTGCGGTTGAGCTGTGCATCCCAAATGTTGATCGGCGTGAATGTGCGCGCCGGTCCTTTCGCGTCACCGAAACCGCCCGCGATGACACGCAGACGACCTGCGGCGTTCGGGAGTGTGACCGTCGGGATGTCGGCAGCGAGCAGGGTTTGGTAGCCAGGCTTCACCGGCTTGTCTTTGGCCGGCAGGTTGACCCAGAGCTGCACCATCTCGAAGCGGCCGCCCTTCTTCGCAAAGGCTGGCGAATGGTATTCCTCATGCAGAATGCCCGAGCCGGCCGTCATCCACTGCACGTCACCGGGGCCGATCAGGCCACCAGCTCCCGTTGAATCCCGGTGCTCCACCTCACCGTCGTACACGACCGTGACAGTTTCGAAGCCCTTGTGCGGATGTTGGCCGACGCCGCGTCGGTCCGTCGTGGGCTCGAACTTCGCCGGGCCGGCATAGTCTAGCATGATAAATGGGCTGATATGAGTGCCCTGGTCATGGTGCGAAAGCATGGTGCGAACGGGGAACCCGTCACCGACCCAATGCTGGCGAGGGGCACTGTGGATGCCGAGGATCTGTCTCATGCGTCGTCTCCTTTGCGAGCCCAGAACATGCCGGGCACATCTGAAAAGAAGATATGTGCGGGACGATTGCCGGAGTAGCTCACAGATCTTGACCAGTCCGTCCCATATTTGGGACAATTGGGCATGCAGGATCTCAATGATCTCTATTACTTCGTCCAGGTGGTGGACCATGGCGGCTACGCGGCCGCCGGGCGCGCTCTTGGCATGCCGAAGTCGAAGCTCAGCCGCCACATCATCGAATTGGAGGAGCGCGTTGGCGTGCGGCTACTCCAGCGCTCGACCCGCAAGCTCACCGTCACCGAGATCGGCCAAGAATATTACCGGCATTGCGTGGCCATGCTGGTCGAGGCGGGCGCAGCCCAGGACGCCATCGAACGGTCGCGCTCGGGGCCGCAGGGCCTGATCCGGGTCAGCGCCCCGCCAGCCCTCGTCTGCTTCGAAGTTGGCGCGATGATCGCACGATATATGGCGGCCAATCCACGCGTAACCGTCGAACTCGAGTCGACGTCCCGGCACATCGATCTCATCGGCGAGGGCGTTGATGTCGCGCTTCGCGTCCGTTTTCCGCCCCTCGAGCCAACCGACCTCGTGATGCGAACGCTTGGCGAAAGCACGCAGCGTATCGTGGCAAGTCCCGATCTGCTCGATGGAAGAACGCCGCCATTGGTGCCTGCCGATCTGGTGGCGTTGCCGAGCCTCGATTTCTTCCCAGCGCTCGGGAAACATATCTGGGAACTCTACGGTCCCGACGGAGCATCAGTTCGCGTTACGCACAAGCCGCGCCTCGTCACCGACGACATGGCGCAGCTCCTGTATGCAGCGCTAGCCGGCGTCGGCGTCGTCAAACTGCCGAACATGGTTGTGGATGAGCACATTGCGTCCGGCAAACTCGTCGATGTCGTGCCTGACTGGAAACCGCAGATCGGTATTGTGCACGCGGTGTTTCCAACGCGGCGCGGATTGCTGCCGTCGGTACGTGGCTTCATCGATTTCCTGGCGGCCGAGTACAGTCTCACAAAGGACAGCGCACCACCAACCCGGAGAGGTGCTCTAGGTACCGCACCTTCCTGACGTCATCTAAATCGCCGATCCCGCTTTGCGTCAAAAGTGCCAGCGTTAGCCTTATCTCGGCATCGAGGTCGATGGTGCCATCGAGATCGCAGAAAAGAATTTGACGGCAGCATTTTCCTTGTGAGCAGACGTGGTCGGCGACGTGACCGGTGTTGCCGACTGCCAGTCAGCTGATGCCCGCTTGTGGCCCAAAGGAGCAGTCAAACTTCTTCTAGCAAAAGTCTGGTTTCGGACTAAGAGCGGCTGTCGACTTGAGCGATGCGGGCCAGCGCATTCGCCGGACAAGGGTGCAGACGAGGCTGTGTCCGCCTCGAACAGGCGGCGGCGTATATACGCTTCAGAACTTGGCGATCAAAGCGATGCCCACCACCATGAGGGCCGCCCCGAGAGACCGCCCGGGGTTCAGCTCGTGCGTCTCGATGCCGAACAGGCCGAAGTGATCGATCGCCAGCGACATGAGGATATTGGCCGTGATCGTCAAACCGGCGAATGCGCCGGCGCCGACCTTATTGACGAAAAGAAGACCAGCTATGACAGCAAAGGCCCCCACAATACCGCCGAGAGGTGCCCACCAGGGCATCGCGTTCAGACCTTCGATCGTTGGCATCGGCCGGGGAAGGCACAATACGAGAATGCCGAGCCCCGCGACGATCGGCAAAAAGGACACAAGACTTGCCAGCCAGGGGTTGGTCAATGCGTTGCGCAGGGCGCCGTTCATCGGCGGACCCCATGCCTGCAACGCGCCGGCGATGATGATGAGCGGATAGAGCCACGCGGCACTGATGTTCTGCATAAACTTGGTCTCCGGTGAAATAATCAGATGAAAAGGAATGCGCCGGCGAGAGCTGCGACAAGCGCGGGTGGCATCACGAGCATGCCGAGCTTGAGAAACGTCCATCCACTGACGGCCTGGCCTTCGCGCCGCAACGCCGTCAGCCAGAGGATGGTCGCCAGGGAACCGGTCACAGATAGATTGGGACCAATATCAACGCCGATCAGAATGGCGCTTTGCACCGCGTCCGGCACATTGGCTGTGTGGACCGATTCTCCGCCAATGAGGCCGGCCGGAAGGTTGTTCATCAGGTTGCTCAGGAAAGCGATCCCGACGCCTGAGCCCCACACCGTTGTTGACGGCGACGCGGCGGCGGCTTCATGCAGATGCTGGCTGAGGGATTGCAGAAGGCCGGTATGCCCCAAGCCTTCGACTAGGACGAACAAACCCGCGACGAGGGGCAGCACCGACCACGAGATGCTACGTAGAACATGGCCGGGGAATGAGCGCTTGCTGGCGGCGACGATCGCCAGGGTGATGACAGAGGCGAGGCATGTCGGCCATCCCAGCTGCACGTTGAACGCTGACGCCAGAAGCAAAGCGACCGCTGTCGCGGCGATGCCAAAAGCTGACATCCGTCCGGAACTGGACAGCCGGGGCACCTCGATGTTCCGTGCTACGGGTTTGCGCAACGCTCGGGCTTGCGTGCATCGCAGCACTATGTAGGTGACCCCAATTGATAGAACAGATGCCAGGGCAAAGCGCGAAAGCCAAGTTAGCAGTGGCGGCATGTGATCGCCGAAGATCACGAGGTTGGCAGGATTGGAGATTGGCAAAACGAAGCTAGCCGCATTGGCAATGAACGCACAGACAAAAAGATAGGGAAGCGGTTCGGCCTTTGCGGCTTTGGCGGCAGCATAGACGGCAGGCGTGAGCACCACGGCCGTCGCGTCGTTCGAGAGAAAAACTGTGACGAACGTCCCGACGACGTAGATCAGCGCAAACAATCGCCCCGCGGAGCCTCTGGCCTGGACTGCTGCGAGTGCCGCCAGCCAGTCGAACAAACCTTCCTCGCGGGCGAGTTCCGCCAGAACCATCATGCCGACGAGGAATAGATAGACGTCCCTGCCTTTGGCGACGCCTCTCATCGCATCGCCTGGCAGAATCAAGCCAAGAACCACAAGCGCAATAGCGCCGAGCACTGCCCATACTGCCTCGGGAATGCGCCATGGCCTTATGATGAGGCCTCCGGTCGAGACTGCCGCGATCGCCCATGTCGGCCACGTCTAACATCGACGGCCTACCGTAGCGGCCGCAGGCGGCGCTGCTCGACGTCGTGATGGCGGCAGATCTGTCGCCTGGGCAGCGCTATCATTTTTTTCCGGGGACAGAGTTTTGTGCCGAGAAGTCCGATCTCCGGCCAAGCGCCAGTATCGTCCGCATCGCTGCCATCGGAGCGGCGCTCAGGCATGCGGTAATGATGGCCAGCGACCTCGATCGTCTGCACACCTGACAATTCGTTGCGATCTCGCGCCATGTCGCTCACAACCCGTGAAAGTGCTGGTGGTTTTCCCGATGCTGATCGGCTTCGTGCAGGTCGCCGCAAAGGCAGCCAACTCAAGAATTTGCTGGTGCTACCCGTGATTGCCCCGCTAAACGGTCTTCGCTTGGAACGGTTCCATTCCGAATGTGCACGTCCAGAGCGCCACCAAGTCCTTTTTTGCCACAGTATTTGTGCTGCGTGTCGGCTTCTGGCCCTGAACGCCATCAGGCTGACGGCGGCTTTCAAACGATCGCGACAGAATGCGAACGGCTGAAGGTCGATCGACGGTCGATCCCAACAGCCGACATCCGCGAACTTGATGACGGCCGTGACTGAGCGTTGGGCGTCGAAGTCCGCGACGCGGAGAAAAGCAGACATCGATGAGTTTTAATCAGCAACTTGAACAGGACGTTGGCGGCGAATGCTTCCGCATCCTTCATCAGCTTGTGCCACTTAAGGATCGGCACCTCCCGGGGGTAGTTGTCACCCCCGGGTACTACACCCAATCCCAAGGGGATTGGGTGGCCCACAGAATTGCCTACCCTGGTTCTTCGACATCAAGGCGGATGGTAGCCGTTCAGATGCGCGGCCTGAGCGCCGGCGGCCGACTCAAGCCTTCACGTTCGCACCGGCAGGCAGCCTTGGAGCGTCTTCATCGACGACGCGTTGAACGTCTTGCTTCAGAAGGTAGATAGAGACGGCGAGCAGCACCAGATCCTTCAGAAGGAAGGCCGAATTTATTGTCATCGCCGGAAAGCCTCCGGCGCCGGCATCCCACGCGTCTGGCACGAACGGCATGACCGTGAGGGTAGAGATGAAGGTGACGGTGGCACCGAGCGCGCCGAGCATGCCGGCCTTCTTGTTCCAGAAACCCAGAAGCAGCAACGTGCCAAAGATCCATTCAGAGGCGCCGAGGAAAATGGCGGTGCCGCCAATTCCCAACACCGGGATCGTCCAGGAGATGAGCGGGCCATGGGTAATGATAGGCAACAGCCCTCTGATCTCCGATTCGAACCATTTGTCGTATCCGAACCACGCGAAGATGATCACCATTGCGGCGCGGAGCAGGTTGTAATCGAGGTCAGGCTTCAGGAGGCCTGAGCGGCCGAGAAGTTGGGCGATGGCATTCATTTGTTTTCTCTCATTCGATCTCATGACGAAGCTATCCGTGGCGAATTTCGTCGGTTGAGTTGATATCCGCCTTGGCGAGGCCTGCCCAAAATTTTCAGGCAGGCCTGTAGTTCAGATGATATTGATCTCGACAGCGACGTTGCCGCGTATGGCTTTGGAATAGGGGCACGTCTGGTGTGCTGCCTCGACCAATTTCAACGCTATGTCGCGGTCCAAACCCGGCAAGTTGACGTCAAGGCGAGCTGCGAGAAAGTAAGCGTCTCCAGCCATTTTCAGATCGACTTCGGCATCGATTGCAAGATCGTCCGGGAGTGTGATCTTCATTTTTCGGGCGGCGATTCCCATAGCTCCTTCGAAGCAAGCCGACCAGCCGGCCGCGAACAACTGTTCGGGATTGGTGCCGATACCAGCGGAACCCGGGATCGAAAGTCTTATATCGAGCCGGCCATCTGAGCTACGCGAAACGCCGTGTTCGCGGCCTCCGGTCGTGTGGGTCTGTGCCGTGTACAGCACTTTTTCAGTATCAGACATGCAGCGTCCTTTTTGATCTCGTTTGTCGGTGAATTGTTGAAATCAATCAGTCTTGTTCTGTGCGCAGCGATCTGAACGCGGCGCGAAGCTCGGCGGCGAAGAGTTCGGGCTGTTCCCAGGCTGCAAAGTGACCGCCCTTGTCGACCTCGTTAAAATAGATGAGGTGGTGATAGGCACGTTCAGTCCAGCTACGAGGGGCACGATAGATCTCGCCAGGGAAGACAGTAACGGCGACTGGGATCGCTATATCGCTTGTCTTCTGTTCCACTGCATTGAAGTTGTTGTTGTTGTTCTCCCAGTAGAGTTGGGCAGAAGAGATCGCACTGTTCGTGACCCAATAAAGCGTGATGTCGTCGAGCATCTCATCTTTGGAAAGGGACTTCTCGGCGTCGCCGCCGCTATAGGTCCACTGGTTGAACTTGTCGTACATCCAGGCGGCGAGGCCGGCGGGCGAATCCGACAATCCGTAACCCACGGTTTGTGGGCGCGTGCTCATCATCGCACCATAGGCACCGTTCTTCATAAAGAAGGTATCGAGCTGCTCGAACGCCGCCTTCTCATTGGCCGACAAACCTGCCGGTGCTGGATCGCCATCCTTCATGGCTTTAGCAACTTCGGCCGGCACGGTAGCCGGCATGTTGACGTGAATACCGAGCAACCCCGACGGCTTCTGACGCGCCATCGCATCCGCGATCACCGAACCCCAGTCGCCACCTTGAGACACATAGTGCGTATATCCGAGCCTCTTCATGAGCACGTCCCAGGCGCGCGCAATGCGATCGGGATTCCAGCCCGGGCCCTGGGGCTTCTCCGAGAAGCCGTAGCCAGGCATTGATGGCAGAACGAGATCAAATGCATCCTCAGGCCGGCCGCCGTAGGCAGTTGGGTCGGTTAGAGGACTGATGACTTTGACAAGCTCGAGGATGGAGCCCGGCCAGCCATGCGTGATAATGAGGGGCATAGCGTTGGGATGACGGGAACGGATATGAATGAACTGAATGTCGAGTCCGTCGATCTTGGTCACGAACATCGGCAGGGCATTCAACCTAGTCTCGACCTTACGCCAATCGTAGGTCGTCCCCCAGTAACGGACGAGAGACTGAAGCTTGGCGAGCTGCACTCCTTGCGATTGATTGGAGACTGTTTCTCGTTCGGGCCACCGTGTCGCCAGGACGCGATTGCGAAGATCAACCAGGGTATTTTCCGGAACGTTGACGTGAAACGGGCGGATCGAGGTATCTTCGATCGCGAGAGCTTGCCGCGGAAGAAGTCCGAGGCCGCATGCCGCGACAGAAACCGCGAGAAACATGGCTGACGATAGCGACGCAGCGCTGCCCCAATCGGGCGATGCTGATATGACAGACATAAGCATTCTCCTAAGTCAAAAAGCATGGCAAGCGCGGCCGGACGCGACCGGTTACTCACTCGCGACACTCAAGCAGAGGAAGCTCGCCGACGCCCGTTAGGGGTTGTGAGAAGTTGTTAGTGCATCTGTTTATCCCGGGACACGGGTCGGGTCCGCCCCGGGGCACACGTCAACTGGGTTGCACCCAACGGATGTGATGCTCGGGCATTGAACCGCTACCTAAGATGCTGCCGAGAACCGGCAGCTAGGATTGGAATGTCATGATGAAGCCGGAAACGCTGGTTCGAAACGTGCTGTCGTTCGGCCCATTTCGGCTGGTCGTTAGCGAAAGGCTCCTTACCAAAGACGGCGTTCCAGTCGAGCTGGGCGGGAGAACGTTGGACACCTTGATCGCTTTGGCATCCCGCCCCAACGAAGTCATGGGCAAGCGAGAGCTCATGGCGGAAGTCTGGCCCGACGTGATCGTGGAAGAGGGCAGCCTGCGCTTTCACATTACGGCCCTTCGCAAAGCGCTCGGTGATGGACAGGACGGCGCGCGCTACATCACCACGCTTGCAGGTCGGGGTTATTGCTTCGTCGCGCCGGTCACGCAAACGATCGATAGAGAAGCAAACGGGCAAGCAACAACCGGACCGTTCCCTGGTGTCACATTTCTCCCCAGCCGCTTGTTGCGGATGGTTGGGCGGGCAGATGACGTCGCCACGCTAACTCGCCAACTCGCCGCGACGCGCTTCGTCACGATTGTCGGTCCGGGAGGTGTGGGAAAGACCACCGTCGCCGTCGCTGTTGCACACGATCTACTAGAGGCTTTCGACCGGGCGGTTCTCTTCGTGGACTTCGGAATGCTCGACGACCCGTCCATGGTGCCGGCTTCCGTAGCGTCCATGCTGGGCATCCCCATTCATTCCGACGATCCGACGCCCGGTCTTATTGCCTATTTGCACGACAAGCGTCTTCTTCTGATCCTCGACAATTGCGAACACGTCATCGAGGCCGTCGCAAACCTGCTTGCTTCGATCTTTCCCGCCGCGCCGCAGCTCCATATTCTGGCGACCAGCCGCGAAGCCTTGAGGGTTGAAGGCGAGCAGGTTCAGAGATTGATGCCCCTCACCTTTCCACCTGACGCTCCGGGTCTCACCGCTGCTATGGCGATGACGTTCCCCGCGACCGAGCTGTTCGTGGAACGCGCCGCAGCGACAGGTGTGCGCCTCGACCTTAGCGACCGGGACGCGACGATCATCGCAGGCATTTGTCGAAAACTCGACGGCGTCGCGTTGGCGATTGAACTGGCTGCCGGACGCGTCGAAGCCTACGGCCTTCAGCAGACCGCCGCGCTTCTCGACGAGCGCCTGACGCTGCTTTGGCAAGGACAGCGGACTGCGCCTCCGCGCCAAAAGACGTTGCAGGCAACTCTTGATTGGAGTTATGGGCTGCTCACGGAACCCGAGCGCCTCGTGCTCTGCCGGCTCGCCGTGTTCGTCGGCCAATTCACGATCGAAGCGGCGCTCTCTTTGGTGACGAGCCCGGAAATCAATCAGGCGACCGTCTTTAGCGCCATCGATAGTCTTGTTGCAAAGTCTATGATCGCGACCCGACCGGCGGGAGCCACAATGCGCTACAGGCTCCTGGAGACAACGCGTGCTTACGCGCTCGGTATTAGCGCAAGCGACGGAGAATTCGACGACCTTGCTGCCCGCCACGCAGCCTACTCTCGGCGATGGCTGGAGCAGACCGAGACGGAATTGCGGACGCTATCAAGCGCGGCCGAACGGGCGCCTTTTCTTGCCGGGCTCGGTAATGTCCGCGCCGCGCTCGACTGGGCGTTCGGCGCCAACGGCAATGCTAAAACCGGCGTCGAAGTCGCCGCTGCTGGCGCGCCAATATTTCTGGCGCTGTCCCTTCTGACAGAATGCCAGCGTTGGTCGGAACGAGCGATCCAAGCGCTTGACGACACTACGCGCGGGGGGCGCGAGGAGATGCACTTGCAGGCGGCCTTGGGAATGTCGTTGATGTTCACAAGCGGGGGCAACGAAAAGGCGCGCGTGGCCCTGAACCGAAGCCTTGCGATCGCCGAAGACCGAGGCGACGCTCTAAACCAATTGCAGCTGTTTGGCCTGCTGCAGATGTATTATCTGCGCATTGGCGATTTCAAAACCGCTCTCCAATATGCGAAGCGTGGTGTCGCGGGCCTGCCAGGCATCGAGAATCTCGCGACGCGCGCATTGGCACATTCGCTTTTAGGCATTTCGCTTCACCACATCGGCGATCTCGGCGGGGCCCGCTTAGCGTTGGAGGCTGCGCTGCACTCTGGGCGGGGCTCCAACCGGACGAGTACGATTTATCTCGGCTTCGATGGTCACAATTTGGCGAGCGCTACACTGGCAAGGACGCTGTGGCTGCAAGGTTTTCCGGAGCAGGCCATGGAAGTCGCGCGTCAAACCGTAAAAGACGCCGCGCACATGGACCATCCGGTAACGCTGTCCATTGCGTTAATCTGGGCCGTCTCGGTATTCCTTTGGACCGGTGATATCGAGAGCGCCGGCAAGTACACCGATTGGCTAATATCGCATGCTCACTCTCATTCCCTCGCGCCCTATTTGGCGTTGGGACGTGGCTTCGAAGCCAAGTTGGCCATCTGCCGAGGAGATGCCAGCGAGGGAGTTGATAGCCTTCAGCGCTGTCTGGAAAAGCTCCACGCTGCCCGCTACGAATTGCATACCACACCGTTCAACATGGGCCTCGCCGAAGGTCTCGTGGCAATCGGGCGTTCCAGAGAAGCGATGACGCTGATTGACGAGACGATTGCGTCGGTCGAGGCGAACGGAGACCTTTGCTACATGCCGGAGCTATGGCGAGTGAAAGGCAAATTAGTTTGCTCGACGCCGGAACCTAATCTTAAAGACGCAGAAAATTGTTTCACTCGGTCGCTCGGATTGAGCCGCGGCCAGAGCGCGCGATCCTGGGAATTGCGCGCTGCAATCGACCTAGCACAGCTGACATTCGCTCAAGGGCAGCGCAAGCGCGCTCGAGAACTTCTTAAGCCAGTGTTCGAACAATTTGTGGAGGGTTTGCAGACAGCGGATTGTAGAACTGCGAAGCGTCTAATCCTGACTTTGGAATAGCTCCTCGATTCAAATGAGCAGCAGTCTTCGTCGCCGCGAGCTATGGCTTTCCGCTCTTGGAGTCTTTAGCGGGATTTGTTGGCTTCGCCTGAGTGCCTGCAACGGTTGCCGGAAGTTCAGAGACCGAAATTCCGAACAGACGCCAGTGGCCGGCGTACGGCTCGTAGGTCAGGTCGAAACTTAACTGACCGGCTTGACCGGGAAAAAATCCGGCGATGTGTAACAGTGGCTGGGCGTCCGAGACTTCCGCCGCGGTCAGCGTCGGTATCTGCATGGCGACAGCCGAGAGATCGAGGTTCTGATTTTCCAGCTGTGCGAAAATGCGTCCAAGTTGGGCGGCAGTGTTATTGCGGTTGAAGGATGGGCCAGCACGGTCGCGCAAGACGGTGTAGTTGCCAGTCTGCAGCGCATCGTTGAGCGTCAACAATGATAAGCGCACCAGGAGAACCAGCTTTTCGGCGGAGGGCACTGGAAGGCGTCCGGCATTCTGGTTCTGGTCCGGTGTCGCGGCCTTCGGCTTGGTTGCGGCAGGCTTTTGCGGCGTGGAAACCTGTGCAGCCGCGGGACATGTCGCGACGAGTGCCGCTGCCAACACGATCGCCTGGGTAATACGCATGAATGATTAGCCCTCGTGATGAACGTGCGCAAACGGCGGCAGCCTTCGGGCCGCCACCGTTCCTAATCTCTTTTCGTCTTCGGCGATCAGAAGCCGAAGGTCACGCCAGCTTTGCCGGCGACGGTGCCCTCTGTGGTTCCGAAGCCGATGCCGCCGTCGACAACGACCGAGCTGTTAGCGCCAAAGCCGCCGCGGTTAAGGACGCCCGCAAGGCTGACACCGAGAGCGCTAGAGCCATCGAAGTTGCCCCAGCCGACGCGGGCGGCGAACGTTTGGTTGCCCTGGAAGATCGGCGGCGAGAGAGCGAGCGCAACGGCGATGCCCTCAGCCAGCTCCTGGTCGCGCTTATGCAGTCCGCCAATCTGCGCATTGAGCGCACTGATATCGCCCGATGTCGCAAGACCCATGTCGGCAGCCGTACGCGTCGCGAGATTGCCCGAGGAATCCGAGGTCACGAAATTAACCGGCCCACTCTGGGCCGCACGACTCGCATCCGACGAGATACCACCGAGTGTGTAGGTGTTGCTCGCGCCGCCGATCGCCACTTGATTGTCGCGCGTCGTCGCAGCGCCCTGTCCGATCGCCGATGAATTGGCGTGCGTGGCAGAGGCGCCTTGGCCAAGCGCAGTGGAATTTTCGCCGGAGGCCTGCGCCCCATCGCCGATCGCCGTCGAGAGATCTCCACTCGCAGCGGAGTTCTGGCCGGTGGCCGTCGCGCCGGTACCGGTTGCGCGCGCGAGAACGCCTGTCGCCGTTCCGCGATCGCCCGTCGCTTGCGCAAAGGAGCCGGTTGCCGTCGACGAGCTGCCGCTGGCGTTGGCCGCATAGCCCGACGCCGTCGCATTGCTGCCCGATGCCTTGGCCTGAGTGCCGAGCGCGCTCGAATAGTCGCCCGTTGCCTTGGAGTCGGAGCCGAGCGCCGTTGACGACTGCTTCGTCGCCTCCGCGTTCTGGCCGACAGCCGTGGAATAGAGCCCGCTTGCGCTGGCGTCCTGGCCGACGGCAGTGGTGCGTAGGTTCGATGCCTCAGCGCCCTGACCAACAGCCGTTGACCACACGCCGGTCGCCTGCGCTCCCTGACCATTGGCCGTCGAGTTTTCCTGGCTCGCCACGGCGCCCTGGCCGGTGGCGGTGGAGTTGTTGCCGGTTGCTTGCGCGCCCTGCCCCGTTGCCGTGGAGTTGATCTTGTCGGCCGCTGCGCCTTGACCGAATGCTGACGAGTTGGCGCCAGCGGCGTTGGAGCCCTGGCCTACAGCGGTGGCGTTTGTATTCCAGGCCGTCGAATTCTGACCGAGGGCGGTCGAATTCTCCTTCGTCGCGCGAGCATTGTCACCGAACGCGGAAGAGTTCTTCTCCTGCGTCACGGTTAGGGTCCCGACTGCCGTGTTGAAGTCTCCCTGTGCCGAGGATGCTTTACCGACAGCCGTCGACTGCTCTCCGAGTGCCGCCGATTCCGCACCGAGCGCTGTCGTATTGCGGCCGGTCGCGTCCGCACCGTGGCCGTTGGCAGTTGACCAGTCACCGCTTGCGTTAGCTTCATAACCAGTAGCGGTGGAGTTCTGGCCAGTAGCCTGAGACCACATACCTGTCGCCGTGCTATTCTCTCCGGAAGCTACTGAACCATTGCCGGTCGCCGTAGACTTCGCACCGGACGCATTGGCGTCAACGCCCGTCGCCGTGCCGTACTGTCCCGTCGCTTGTGCGCCGGCGCCGGTGGCAGTGCCCTCTTCGCCTGAGGCATTTGCACCCTGGCCTGTTGCCGTGGAGCGAACGCCAGTCGCATTGCTGTCCTGGCCGGTGGCAGTGGAGTTATTGCCGGTTGCCTGCGCGCCCTGGCCAAGCGCCGTCGCGTTCTCGCCACTTGCCTGAGAACCATCACCGTTTGCGGTCGAAAGAACTCCGCTGGCGCTCGAGTTCTGACCGGTCGCCGTCGAGCCTACGCCCGTAGCGCGAGCCAGCACACCGGTCGCCGTCGCGCGGTCGGCCGTCGCCTGAGCGAACGAACCGGTTGCCGTCGAGGAACTGCCCGTCGCATTGGCCGCATAGCCTGAGGCCGTCGAGTTGCTGCCAGATGCTGTCGCCTGTTTGCCCAGTGCCGTCGCATAGTTGCCCGTCGCCTTAGAGTCGGTGCCGAGCGCTGTCGCGGACTGCTTCGTCGCCTGCGCGTTTTCGCCAACGGCGGTTGAGTAGAGGCCGGAGGCACCCGCACCCTGTCCGACCGCGGTCGTCTGTATGTTGGAGGCCTTGGCACCCTGTCCTACTGCCGTCGAGGCAACGCCCGTGGCCTCTGCCCCCTGACCGTTGGCGGTTGAGTTCTGCTGGCTCGCCAGCGCGCCTTGACCGGTGGCAGTCGAGTTATTGCCGGTGGCCTTGGCGTTCTGGCCCGTTGCCGTCGAATTGATCTTGTCGGCCAGCGAGTCCTTTCCGGTAGCCGTGGAAAAGCCGCCGGTAGCTTTGGCGTTTTGCCCGACGGCCGTCGATTCCGGACCTTCGGCCAAAGATCCTGCGCCAACGGCTGTGGTGTCCTCGGTGCCCGCAACAGCTCCGTCGCCGACCGCGGTCGCATTGCTGAAGTTGGCCGTGGCTCCATTGCCGATGGCTGTGGCGCCCTGAGCGTCTGCCGAGGCGCCGTCTCCGCAAGCAAGTGACATTCCGAACGGCCCGACGGTGCAGGCATCTGCATAGGCTGAATTCGGCGCCGCCCCCATGACAGCAGAGATTGCAAGCATGCTTGCGGACGCACGAAGCCAGTTGGCGCGGCGCGTGGCGCCGGCCATGAACGCATTACTAGACACGAGGAATCTCCTGTTGCCCCAATTACGCAGAACGAAAGGGCACGCCCGGCCGGGTCACGCCGTGAGCTTCGAAATCCCCCGAAGCCCCCGGGCAACCGCGTACCTTACGAAAATGACAAGTGCTTAAAGATCAGGCCAATTGGCTTATAGCGATTGCCGCATCAAGCTCTTTCCAAGGTCGTGTTGCAAACTCAGAACAGTTTTCACTCGACGCAGAAGGTGCTCGTCCGGAAAGCGAAGGCGAGCAAGGGGAAAGGGACTCTGGCGCGCGTCGAGCTGGATTTCCGCGGGAACGAAGACCTCGTTGAACCGACGTGCGGCGTACCATGCTAGGTTACCGTACTTGTTCGCTTTCAATTCGTGAAAGAGGCGCGGCCCGTGCTCGGCCATCGAACTCTTACGGACTTTCACAAAGTCCAAGAAACCGAAGCGTATCAGTTCGGGATGAAGCGGGACGCGTCTTCGGCTAGAAATTGTTTTCAGGCTTTTGCCATCTTCACCCGCTTCGTCAGCGAGATCGAGAAACCAAGTTCCAGTGGGAGTGCGCTGTACGTCTTTGACGTGAAGCTGCGCGATCTCGTTCGGACGGGCGCCGCTGAATAACATAATCAATGGAAGCCAGAAGCGCCAAGCTCTATCGGGCTTGTCGTACGGCTCGGCCACTCCCGGCGCACAGCTCTGATAGAACTTTCCCTCGAAGAAGTCCTTGATTTGTTGCCTAGACCAGGGGCGGCGCTTCTGCGCGGCAGGAACTGAATCCTTTTTGATCGGCCGTGCGCCGATCGCCGGATTGGCCGGAAGGAACTTCTTTCGGACTGCAACATCAAGCACCTCTCGAAGAACGTCGAGATACACCTGCTGCGTCGGCGGTGAAGTGTCGGCTTTTCTTCCTTGGCTGCCTTTTCGATCGCATCTTGGAACGCAAATTTCGGATAGATCTTCAGCCTGTTCTTCGGCGTCTGAGCTAGAAAACTGCGAACGCGTTGGACGATATCGTCGTCGATGGTGTGGACCGGCAAATCGGCGCCGAGCATCTCAAGGAGAGTCGAGACGGCGGACCGAATCTTATCCGTCCGCTTCTGGCTCACGTTGTTGTGGCCGTATGCTTCTGTTTTTTCCGCCAAGTAAATGCTGGTTAGCTCGCCAAGCGAGGTAACCGATGGGAGCTTTGGGTCGAACAAGACATCATAAAACAGGCGTTCGTTCCGATCCTCCAATCTCGCAATCTTGCGACGGGTCAGTTCGATCAAACCGCGGCGAACGGCGTCCGATAGCTGCGCGGAGGTCTGTTGAGTTCCGGGGCCCTATCTCCGTCTCAGCGAACACTCGGTCTTCGAAATGACTGATCCATTGATCGCGCCGAGGGTCTGCCGGATTGAGGAGAATTGAAAGAGCCTGATCAGCATCTTTCCAAACCTCATCAATCTCCTCACGGTTCGCCGGAGGATCATTCGCGAAGTTCTCAGCCGACCGTTTGTCGAGCTGTTCTATCGTTCGACGCAGGTGTTCGATGAGCATCGAGATCGGTGGCTGGTTGTGCTTTGAGGCACTCCCACGGAGTTGGGCAATCGATCCCTTTTCCGCGTCTGCAAAAAGCGCGTCCGCCTTCAGGTCTTCGCGAGCGTTTGAGAAAGCTTTTGCCGATGATCGGTACAAGGTGCTTCGGCACGCGCCGGAAGTAGTGGTAGACGTCGCCGCGCTTCTGCAGATGGAGAGTTTGAGACACTGGTTTCATGCCCTTGTGTATACCACGCGAGTGACCAAACGTCGGGCATAAGTGCTTGATATGGTTGCCAAGTTAACGATATCAGTAACTTAGCGGTTACCTGGTGGAGCCGAGGGGAATCGAACCCCTGACCTCTGCAGTGCGATTGCAGCGCTCTCCCATCTGAGCTACGGCCCCAATGGTCGGGCATTTAAAATTTGGCCTCCTTCATTGTCAAGAAAGCGCGTCGCGCGGAGCCCGCTCGCCACGCCGCTTTTACTCCTGCCTACCAGCCAAGTCCCAAGCAAGCGGGATCAACTACTTGCGGCGCGCTGGTCGTCAGGGCTACATGGCGCAACGGTCGACAACTGTGGGACGACGAATGCTCGAGCTTTTGCAATTTATCAGTTATCTCATCACTCTTTACACTTACGTCGTCATCGCCGTGGTGATCGTCAGCTGGCTCATGGCCTTCGGGGTCATCAACGCCTACAACCCCATGGTGCGTTCGATCTGGCAGGGGTTGAATGCGGTGACGGAACCGCTGCTGCGGCCCATCCGGAACGCGCTTCCCAACTTGGGCGGTCTCGATATTTCGCCCGTTATTCTGTTGCTGCTCTGCTATTTCATCCAGACGGTCATTCTTCCGAATATCGCCAAGGCGGTCGTGTGATCAGCCGGCCGAGCTGCCAGCCGCCGGCTCGCAAGGCCTGGCGGCATGGGAGCGCGTGCGTCATTGCGCACTTTCGGCTGACGCCGAAATCTTCCAAAGAGGCGATTGACGGGATCGTCGAAACCCCCGACGGTCCGGCCTTTCAGGCGCGTGTCCGCGCACTTCCCGAGGATGGAGCCGCCAACAGGGCGCTCGAAGAGCTGGCCGCCCGCTGGCTCGGAGTGACCAAGAGCTCGGTTTCGCTCGCAACGGGGGGCAAGTCGCGGCTCAAATCCTTGAGGATTTCCGGCGATCCGGAGACGCTTGAACGGCTACTGCAAGAACGAACAAACGAATTGAGAAAATAGGCGAACGAGGAGGAAAGACGGGAATGTCCGTGGCGCAGATCATCGATGGGAAAGAGATTGCGGCGAAGGTCCGCGCTGAAGTGGCGGCCGAGGTCGCGCGTCTTCAGAAAGAACATGGCCTGAAGCCCGGACTTGCCGTCGTGCTTGTCGGCGAAGATCCGGCCAGCAGGGTCTACGTTGCGAACAAGGCCAAGCAGACCGTCGAAGTCGGCATGAACTCCTGGGAGCATCGCCTTCCGGCTGAAACGCCCGAGGCCGACGTGCTGTCGCTCGTTCAGAAGCTCAACGACGATCCGTCCTGCCACGGCATTCTCGTGCAGCTGCCGCTACCGAAGCACATCAACGCCGAGAAGGTGCTGAACCTGATCAGCCCCGACAAGGACGTCGACGGCTTTCACCCGGTGAACGTCGGCCGGCTTTGGGTTGGCGAACGCGCACTCGTCCCTTGCACGCCGACCGGCTCGGTCATCCTCGCGAAGAGCGTGCATTCGAACCTGTCGGGCTTCAATGCAGTCGTCATTGGCCGCTCGAACATCGTCGGCAAGCCGGTTGCGGCGCTGCTGCTCAGGGAAAACTGCACGGTGACGATCGCGCACTCGCGCACGAAGAACATTGAAGACGTCGTTCGGGCCGCCGATCTCGTCATCGCCGCCGTCGGCATTCCGGAAATGGTCAAGGGAAGCTGGATCAAGCCCGGCGCTACCATCATCGACGTCGGCATCAATCGCGTTCCGTCGGACAACGGAAAGACGAAGATCGTCGGCGACGTTGCCTACGAAGAGTGCGCGAAGGTCGCAGGCGCGATCACGCCGGTTCCCGGCGGCGTTGGCCCCATGACGATCGCGTGCCTATTGCGGAATTCCGCTCAGGCCGCGGCGATGCAGGCCGGCGTCAAGTCTGCTTTCGGCTGAGCCGACACGTTAACGTTCGTGGCCCAAGTCAGTGAATTGTGCGCCGGGACCTTCGTGTCCCGGCGTTTTTCGTTGATCGCCAGCGGCGCGTTTCAACGCACTCTTCGCATGCGTAGCGGCCGCGAATGCGGGTCTTGAAATATTCCGCGACGGACGCAGCGTTGACGAGCCCCTCGTATTCCCGGCCCGGCACCCCGAAGTAGGTGATGCAGCTGCCGTTCGAAAAAATGATGTCCAGCGTCCGGCTAGCAGCGTCGTATTCAGCGGCATGAATGACCGACGATTTCTGAAACTCCATTTTCTTCACCATTCTCGACTTCACGATACTCTGACTTGCCGCAAGGTCTCCCCTCGATAGCTCAGGGCTTCCGCGACATGAGCGCGAGCCACTGTCTCACAACTCTCCAGGTCCGCTATCGTTCGAGCGACCTTGAGCGTGCGGTGAAAACCTCGCGCCGATAATCCAAGAGTTCCGGCCGCATGGCGGAGCAGCGCCACGCCCGCTTCATCGGGCGTCGCCGTCTGTTCGAGAAGCGTTGCCGAGCAATCGGCATTCGTGCGGACGCCTTTTGCGCCCAGCGCCGCGAAGCGCGTGCGTTGACGATCGCGAGCCGCGGCGACGCGAGAGCGGACTTCGGCGCTTCCTTCGGACGGCGCGGGCAGAACAAGATCAGCCGCTGATATCGCCGGGACCTCGATCTGCAGATCGATGCGGTCCAGCAGCGGCCCCGACACGCGCGCCTGATAATCGCCAGCGCAGCGCGGACCGCGACGGCACGGTTCGCCGGGATTGCTGCCCCCGCATTTGCACGGGTTCATCGCCGCGATCAGCTGAATGCGGGAGGGGTAGGCAATACGGTGGTTCGCGCGAGCGATGACGGTTTCGCCCGACTCCAACGGCTGGCGCAAAGCGTCAAGCACGTTCGGCTGGAACTCGGGCAGCTCATCGAGAAAGAGGACGCCATGGTGCGCAAGCGAGACCTCGCCGGGGCGAGGGCGCGAGCCGCCGCCGACGAGCGAGGCCATGCTCGCCGAATGATGCGGCGCGCGAAATGGGCGTTCGACCGTGAGCTTGCCGCCGACGAGCTCGCCCGCGAGCGAATGCACCATCGAGACTTCAAGGATCTCTTCGGGTTGCAGATGCGGAAGGATCGACGGCAGGCGCGAGGCGAGCATCGATTTGCCGGAGCCGGGCGGCCCGATCATCAGCAGGTTGTGGTTCCCCGCCGCTGCTATTTCCAAGACGCGCTTGGCTGTTTCCTGGCCTTTGATATCGCGGAGGTCGGCCGCATAGCTCTGCGTCGGCAGGACGTTGGGCTCGGGCCGCGACAGCGTCTGCGTGCCCTTGAAGTGATTGACGAGCGACAGGAGATGCGGGGCCGCCAGGATGGCGAGGTCCTCGCTCGCCCACGCCGCTTCGGGGCCCGAGGCTGCGGGGCAGATGAGACCCTTGCCGATGGCGTTGGCGCCCATTGCAGCCGGCAGCGTGCCCGGCACGGCGCGTATCGAGCCGTCCAGCGCCAGTTCGCCGATCGCGGCATAGCCTGCGATGGCGTCGGGCGCGATGGCCTCCATCGCGCACATCATCGCGAGCACGATGGGCAAATCGAAATGGCTGCCTTCCTTCGGCAGGTCGGCGGGCGCGAGGTTGACCGTGATGTGCTTGAAGGGGAGCCCGAGACCGACGGCGTGGAGGGCGTTGCGGACGCGTTCGCGGCTTTCGGCCACCGCCTTGTCGGGCAGGCCGACGATGGCGAAGGCGGCGGCTCCAGGGGTCACGCGGACCTGCACTTCGACAGGCCGTGCCTCGATGCCGATGAACGCGAGCGTGGAGATCTGACCGTACATTTTGCTCCCCCAAGGAGAGCTAATCAGCGGGGTGAGATAAAGTCAAGAACGAAGGGGGAACATTCAAGCCATACTAGATATAGTAATTGTTGTCTATGCTACCCCCAATATCTGCCGCTGATTTGTTGACGGATTTTAGGCGTCCATTCATAGTTTTCTCGTTCGAATCACTTCGAGCAAAAAAGAAAGCTCCGCACGTGATCAGACGTGCGAAGCTTATTTGCAACCGCCGGTTGAGGGCGGCAACTTAGTATGCTTCGGCACGATGAATCAATCGGCTGAATCGGTCAAGCCCTCAACTGGCTACTCTTATGGAGTAGCTAATGAAGAAGACTATCGGCAGTCCGAGCCATCGGCTCACCTTTGAAGACGCTGTTAAGATCTGGCTTTTGAGTTGGGCTGGCGAACTTCAAAGCCGGATCGCCGCACAATTCGACGTCAATGGCGGCCGCGTCAACGAAGTCCTGAAAGAGCATCGTCACCGGGGCAGTCGGCAAGAGGCCCTTTTGCGCTTGAAGAAGTCAGCTTAGACTTTATGGCGTCGGCTGGCTTTGCTCGTCCGCCGGCGCCAACCAATGTGCCACCTAAACGCAAAGCATTAGATCCCAAAGAGTAGTTCAAAAGCCGCTCACCCCTTCGTCATCACCAGCGTCATGCCGATCAAGCTTGAATTCGTGAACTGGATTTCGACCGCCTGCTTATCGTTGCGGACGTCGATGTCCATGTTGGCGGTAACGTCGGTGCCTTGGATGACGACGTGAAAGCCCTTCGGCGTGACGTCGCCGATCAGGTCGCCTTCGAAGTTATGGATCGTTTCCTTCCAATGCCCGGACAGTTTGCCGGCGGACTCCTTCACATTGCTGACGATCTCGACGGCGCCGCCCGCCGTGGCGCAGCGGATCGTCTGTTTCAGTTCGTCCTCGGTGTCCGTCAAAAGGTAAGTCGCGCGGCATTTGATTTTTTCGGCCGGGCTCTCCTTGTAGCCAATCATGCCGATGCCCGACCATCGCCCGAGCAGCGGCGCGAACGGTGAGGCGGTAACGGCCTGCGCTTCATTCCATGGCAACGCGGGGGCAACGAACAAAAGCGCCGCGAGCAAGCTTGCGATCGTGATCGATCTCATCGTGAATTGGCCTTTCATCATCCTGATATCGACACGCGCGTTCATGCTTGCGATCTTCTCTTGTCTTCGATGACGTCCCAGATCATCGCGGCGATGTCGTTGCCGCCGAACTTCTTCACCTGACGAATGCCCGTCGGGGACGTGACATTGATTTCGGTGATGTACGGGCCGATGACGTCGATGCCGGTGAAGATCAGTCCGCGGCGTTTCAATTCGGGTTTGAGACGGGCGCAGATCTCGCGGTCGCGGTCTGTCAGTTCAACGGCCTGCGCGGTGCCTCCGACGTGGAGGTTCGAACGCGTTTCTCCGGCCTGGGGAACGCGGTTGATCGCGCCTGCGATTTCGCCATCGACCAGGATGATGCGTTTGTCGCCGTCCTTCACCTCGGCGCGGAATTCCTGCACCATGAAGGGTTCGCGGAACACGGTTTGAAAGAGCTCGACGAGGGAGCCGAGATTGCCGTCCTCCGGTCTGATGCGGAATACGGCGGCGCCGCCGTTGCCGTAGAGCGGCTTGACGATGATGTCCTTATACTCGGCGCGGAACGCCTGCACGTCGGCGAGCGAGCGCGTGACGAGCGTCGGCGGCATCAGGTCGAGGAAATCCAGGACGAACAGTTTTTCCGGCGCGTTGCGAACGCTTGCCGGATCGTTGACGACGAGCGTTTTCGGGTGGATGCGTTCGAGCAGATGGGTCGTGGTGATGTAGGCCATGTCGAACGGCGGATCTTGCCGCAGCAGGACGACATCGAGGTCGCCCAGATTTTCGATGCGCGGATTTGAAAGCGCGTAGTGCGCGCCGTGCTTATCTTCGACCTTCAACGACTGACCGCGCGCGAGAAGCTTGTCGCCGTGCAACGCGAGATCGAACGGCGTGTAATAGAAAATATCATGTCCGCGCTTCTGCGCTTCGAGGAGTATGGCGAACGTCGAATCGCCGCTAATGTCGATGCGATCGATCGGGTCCATCTGGACGGCAATGCGAAGGGGCATAAAAGACTTTCGTACGTGGTGTTGAAATCGCAGGAGCCGCAAGGCTCTCATCGTCGTTTAGACGATTTGCGCACCGGGCGGAATGATTGGAAACGCGCTCGCCAGTAAGCCCAGCTGCTTATGGCAAACATGCCGCACACGCATTCGAAAGGCGGCGTCAAATCAGAGCCGGATCAGAGGAAATTGTAGGGGTCGATATCGACGGTGATGCGGACGTCGGACTTGAGTTTTGGAATCATTCCAGCCCATGCCCGCAAATAGCATTGCAAATCGACGTCGCGCGGGGCTTTCACGAGAAGCCGCCAGCGGTGACGGCCGCGGACGACGGCGATCGGGGCTTCGGAGGGACCGAGCACCGAAATCATTTCGCTCGTGGGCGCGCGGCGCGCAATTTCGCGGGCGACCTGCTCGGTCAGCGCTTTGTCGCGTGCCGAGACTATGATTGCCGCCAACCGGCCATAGGGGGGCAGAAGGCCCGCTTGGCGCGTCTTGACCTCGTAGTTCAGGAAGGCGTTGCGGTCTCCGGCGACGATTGCGGTCATCACCGGGTGATCGGGCGAATAGGTTTGCACGAAGCCGCGGCCGACGAAGCTCGTTCGTCCGGCGCGGCCCGTCACCTGATGCAAAAGCTGGAACGTGCGTTCGGCGGATCGCGGGTCGGCTCCGTGTGCCAGCCCCAAATCACCGTCGACGACGCCGACGAGGGCGAGGCCCGGAAAGTTATGGCCCTTCGCGACGATCTGCGTGCCGATGATGATGTCGAACTCGCGGGCTTCGATGCCGCGTATCATCTCGCGCATCTCGGGCAATCCCGGAATGAGATCGGACGAGAGCAGCGCGACGCGCGCGTCAGGGAAACGCTCGGCGACTTCCTCCTGCACGCGCTCGACACCAGGGCCGCAGGCAACAAGCGAACCAGGCGCGGCGCACTTCGGGCATTTCTCCGGAAGCGATAGCGAGAAGCCACAGTGGTGGCATGTCAGCTTTTTCTTGAAGCGATGCTCGACAAGCCAGGCTGTGCATTGCGGACATTCAAGGCGATGGCCGCAGGATCGGCACAAGGTCAGCGGCGCGTATCCACGCCTATTCAAAAACAGCAGCGTTTGCTGACCTTTTTCGAGTGTCTCCGTCATCGACGCAACGAGACGCTCAGCCAGCCATTTGCCCGGTACCAGCTTTTCGGAGCGGAGATCGATCGCCGATACGTCCGGCATTTCGACGCCTGAAAAGCGGCCTGGGAGAACGGCATGGCGATAGCGCCCGATGAGCGCGTTCACGTGGCTCTCGATCGACGGCGTCGCGGAGGCGAGGATGACGGGGAATTTTCCGAGGTTGCCGCGAACCACGGCCATATCGCGCCCTTGATAGTGGACGCGGTCATCCTGCTTGAAACCCTGGTCGTGCTCTTCGTCGACGACGATGAGGCCCAGTTCGCAGAACGGCAGGAACAATGCCGAGCGCGCACCGACCACACAGCGTACGTCTCCGCGTGCGACGCCTTTCCAGATGCGGCCGCGTTCGGCTGGACTGAGTGCGGAATGCCATTCGACAGGGGGCGCGCCAAAGCGGCGCGCGAAGCGGTCGAGGAACTGGCTCGTCAGCGCAATTTCGGGGAGCAGAATGAGGGTTTGGCCGCCCGCCTTGAGCGCGCGCGCTACGGCCTCGAAGTAGACCTCGGTTTTGCCCGAGCCCGTGACGCCGTCGAGCAAGGTGACGGAGAAATTGGCGGCATCAACGGCGCTGCGCAGGCTTTCGACTGCACGCGTCTGATCGGCGGTGAAGCCCGTTTCTCCATGACCAGGCTCCGGTCGCGGAAAGCTCCGCTCGGGGATCGCCACTTCGACGAGCATGCCGGCAGCGGCGAGGCCATCGACCACGCCCGTCGAACAGCCGGCGAGATTTGCGAGATCGGATTTCGCACGGACAAGACCATCGGCTGCGATTTCCATGACGCGGGTGCGCGCCTGGGTCATTTTCGGCGGCGGGGTCGCGCCTTCGACGATGCACACGCCGAAACGATGTTTAGGCGGCTCGAACGCGGCGTCGGCGCTCATCATCATGCGCGCGACCATGCCGAGCGGCGCCAGCGTGTAGCGCGCGACCCATTCGGCGAAGCGCATCGAAATTTCGGGCAGGCACGGTGCGTCAATGCGGCTCGTCAGGGCCTTGAGCTTCTTCGGATCAACGGGCTTACCCTCGCCGCGCGGACCGTCCCAAATGATCCCTATGCGCGTCTGCGGCCCAAACGGCACCAGCACGAACGTGCCAGGTGCGGCGTCCATGCCTTCCGGCACGAGATAGTCGTAGGTCTGGTCGAGCGCCACAGGCATGAGTACAGGCACGCTGCGGGCGGCCTCGACGGTGCTGTTATCCAGAATTTGAAGCAGGCTATCCAAAGGGGCGTTCAACGGACTAGAAGCTTCCTCCGAGAATCGGTCGTGCTAGGTTTGCCGGGAAGTTGCGGCGCACCAAAGGCAGGGCCAAGACTTAAGGACGAGGTGAGGAGAAAGAAATGAAATTCTTCGTCGATACCGCCGACGTGACCGAGATCAAAGAGTTGGCGGCGACGGGCTTGCTGGACGGCGTTACGACGAACCCGTCACTTGTTGCCAAAGCCGGCCGCGACTTCAAGGAAATCGTCAAAGAGATCTGCGCGGTGGTGCCGGGTCCCGTATCTGCCGAGGTCGCCGCGACCGACTACGCCGGCATGATGCTGGAAGCCGAAGTGCTGCGGAAGATCGCGAAGAACGTGACCATCAAGGTCCCGCTGACGCTGGACGGTCTCAAAGCCTGCAAAGCTCTGACGGGCGACGGCACGATGGTGAACGTCACGCTGTGCTTTTCCGCCAACCAGGCGTTGCTCGCGGCGAAGGCCGGGGCGACGTTCGTTTCGCCGTTCATCGGTCGTCTCGACGACATCGGTCTCAACGGCATGGACGTCATTCGCGAAATCCGCGCGATCTACGACAACTATCCGGATCTCTCGACCGATATTCTTGCAGCATCGATCCGCACGGTGAACCATGTGAAGGAAGCGGCCCTCATCGGCGCCGACGTCGCGACCATTCCTCCGAGCATTCTGAAGGCGCTGGTGAAACATCCGCTTACGGATGCCGGTCTCGTCACCTTCGTCAACGACTGGAAGAAGACCGGACAAACGATCGCGTGAGGCAGGCACGGCAAAGTGCGAGCACGGACCTTATCCAACGATCTGATCGGACGCTTCGCACACATCGTCGGCGACGCGAATGCGTTGACGCGCGCCGAGGACCAAGCCGGATATCTCACCGAGTGGCGGGACCGCTACACCGGTAAGACGCCCGTCGTTCTCCGTCCGGGTTCGACGGATGAGGTTTCGCGCATTCTCGCGCTTGCCGACGCCGAGAACGTTGCAATCGTTCCGCAAGGCGGCAACACGGGGTTGGTCGGCGGACAGATCCCATCGGCCGCGGGTAATGAGATCGTGCTGTCCCTCGGCCGTCTCAAAGCCATTCGCGACGTCGATGCGGCCGGCGGGACGATGGTCGTCGAAGCCGGTGTCACGCTGCACGCGGCGCAGGTCGCGGCCAACGAAGCTGGGCGCATCTTTCCGTTGAGCCTGGCTTCGGAAGGCAGCGCGCAAATCGGCGGCGTGCTCGCGACGAACGCGGGCGGCACAGCGGTTCTCGCATATGGAAATGCGCGCAGCCTGACGCTCGGTCTTGAAGCCGTTCTTGCCGACGGCCGCGTTTGGCATGGCTTGCGGCGGCTCAAGAAGGACAACACCGGTTACGATCTGCGCGATCTTCTGATCGGCTCGGAGGGTACGCTCGGCGTCATCACGGCGGCTTGCGTGAAGCTCTTTCCGACGCCTGCGGAACGGGAGACGGCGATCGTCGCGCTGCAATCGCCGCAACATGCGCTCCGGCTCTTTCGGATGGCCGAAGCGGAAGCTGGAGGATCGCTCACCGCATTCGAGTTCTGGGCGCATCGCGCGCAAGAGTTCGCGCTGAGCTACGTTCCGGGTCTCCGCGACCCCTTCACGGACGCTTATCCTTGGTATGCGCTGATCGAGCTCTCGCATGGCGGGACCGGGGCGCGCGTCGCGAATACGATCGAACGAATGCTGACGAATGCGCATTCGAAGGGACTGATCCTCGACGCCGCCATTACGCGGTCACTTCGGCAGGCGGAGGATTTCTGGCGCTTACGCGACGCCTTTTCCGAAGCGCAAAAGGGCGCGGGTGGAAGCATCAAGCACGATATCTCGGTGCCGGTTGCGCGCATTCCAGAGTTTCTCGAACGCGCTGCCGTTGTCGTCGAGGACATTTGCCCAGGTGCGCGGCCGGTTCCCTTCGGACACTTCGGGGACGGCAACCTGCATTACAACGTGAGCCAACCCGAGGGGATGGACCGCGCTCGGTATCTCGCGCTTTGGGATACGATGTCGGAGGCGATCTTCGAAGTTATTTCGCAACTCGACGGTTCGATTTCGGCCGAACACGGAATCGGACAAATGAAGCGGGACGCTCTCGTCCGTCATAAGTCCGCGGTCGAGATCGACATGATGCGCGCCATCAAGCGTGCGCTCGATCCCAAGGGGATCCTCAATCCGGGTAAGTTGCTTTAGCCAAGCATCGCGTTAACGTTTGATTAACCAACGCGGGTAACGTTCGGAAGCATGTGCCGAACACCGGCATGGGGAACAGCCATTGGCGCAATCGCTGGACGACGTATTTGCCGGAGACGCCGAGCTGCCGCTCAGCGACGATCTCAAGAGCGTCATCGTGGCGTGGCTCGATCATCTGGTCGTGGAGCGCGGGCAAAGTGCTGCGACGCGCGAAGCCTATGAGCGCGATGCTCGCCAGTTCCTCGCATTCCTCAAAACGAAACTTGGTCATCCGCCGTGTCTCAGCGATCTCGAACAGCTGGACGCGAAGACGATACGGGCTTTCCTCGCCGGGCGTCGTAAGGCAGGCGTGACGTCGCGGTCGCTCGCCCGGTCGCTATCGGCGCTGCGCACATTGTTCCGCTGGCTGGAACGCGAGGAAACTCTGAAAAACCGCGCGATCTTGCAAGTCGCCGCGCCGAAGATCCCGCATTCCATTCCGAAGCCTCTGACCGTTCAGGGTGCAGCCTCGCTGATCGAGCACGATGGTGGCGACGCCAGAGACTGGATCACAGCCCGCGATGTCGCGGTCATGCTGTTGCTCTATGGATCGGGGCTGCGCATCAGCGAAGCCTTGAGCCTCATGCCACGCACCGCGCCGATCGATGGGCGCGATATCATGCACGTGACAGGCAAGGGCGGTAAGGAGCGGCTGGTCCCAGCGCTCGCCGTCGTCTCCGAGGCGATTTCCAAATATATGAGGCTTTGTCCGTATCCTCTTGAACCGGACAAGCCGCTCTTTCGCGGGGCTCGGGGCGGACCGTTGTCGCCGCGCCTCATCCAGCTCGCGATGGAGAAGTTGCGTTACGAACTTCAGTTGCCGGACACGGCGACGCCGCATGCGCTGCGGCACTCCTTCGCGACGCACCTGCTTTCGGCAGGCGCGGATTTACGCCAAATTCAGGAGCTTTTGGGTCACGCCTCGCTGTCGACGACGCAAGTCTATACGGAAGTGGACCGGGCGCGCTTGCTGACGGTGTACGATCAGGCCCATCCGAGAGCGTCTCGCAGTTGAAGGCCGCTCCGACTTGTTCATGAGTATCGCCATGACGTCTTCCCGCCGACTGAGGTTTGGCCGCCGTTCGCTTTATGCTCTGGCGGTTTTTGCTCTCGCATTCGTTGCAGGACCCGTCGCTGCGGAGGACGCGCCCGCACGATGTCAGGGCACCGACATGCTCGCCGAGATGCAGGTCAAGCAGCCCGCGCTCTACGATAAGATCATGGCGGAGAGCAAAGCGACGTCCAACGCCGAGGCCATGCTTTGGAAAGTCGAAAAGCCCGGCGTTCCGGCATCCTATTTGTTCGGGACGATGCACCTCAGCGATCCGCGCATCACCGAACTTCCAGCAGCAGCGATCGACGCCATCGCGCATTCGAAGTCGGTGGCGCTTGAGGTTGCAGATCTATCTCCGGAAGCCGTGGCGGCGGCAATGGCGAAAGCTGCCGGGCTCATTGTCTATACAGACGGGGGCTCTCTGAAGAGCGCGCTTTCGGCAGACGACTACAATAAGGTTGAGCGAGTCGTCGTCAAATCCGGCATGCCGGGGAACTTGGCGGCGATGATGAAGCCCTGGCTCGTCAGCATGCTGCTCGCGACGTCCGATTGCGAGCGCAAGCAGATCGCTTCCGGCAAGGTCGTTCTAGATCTCCGCGTTGCGGCAGAGGCCAAGAAAGCCGGCATCTCCGTTACGGGATTGGAGACGATTGAGGGCCAGCTTCGTGCGCTTGCGTCCATTCCCGACGATCAGCAAGTGGCGATTTTGAAAGTCGAACTCGACACCATCGACCGTGCCGACGACATGATGGAAACGATGGTGCAGATGTACGTGAAGCGGCAGATCGGTGCCGCGATGCCATTCCAATTGGCGCTTGCGGCCAAAAGCGGAGCGTCTCCGGACGTTTTCGATGGGTTCAAGAAGGCGTTGCTGATCGACCGCAACGCAGGGATGCGCGACGCGGCGTTACCGCTGCTTGAGAAGGGCAATGCCTTCGTCGCGATCGGCGCGCTGCATCTCCCCGGCCCGACCGGGCTTGTCACGTTGCTGCGCGAGTCGGGCTACACCGTCACGCCGATCGAGTAGTGCGTCAGAAGTGGATGGCGCGCTTTGCCACGGCGAGCGCCGCTTCCTTGACCGCTTCCGAGAACGTCGGATGCGCGTGGCAGGTGCGGGCCAGATCTTCCGCCGAGCCGCTGAACTCCATCAGAACGCAAGCTTCCGCGATCAGCTCGCCAGCATTGGCGCCGATGATGTGGACGCCGAGAACGCGATCGGTCTTGGCATCTGCAAGGATTTTCACGAAGCCGTCGGTCATATGGATCGCTTTAGCGCGGCCGTTCGCGGTGAACGGGAACTTGCCGACGTTGTAGGCGATCCCCGCGGCCTTCAGTTCCTCTTCGGTCTTGCCGACGCTCGCGACCTCGGGGCTCGTATAGATGACGTTCGGGATCACATCGTAATTCACGTGCCCTGCCTGGCCGGCGATGATTTCCGCGACGGCAACGCCTTCGTCTTCCGCTTTGTGCGCCAGCATGGGACCGGCGATGACGTCGCCGATGGCGAAGACGCCCGTGACGTTCGTTTGATAATGGCCATCGACCAGAACGCGCTTTTTTGGATCGAGCGCGATACCGGCTTCAGCGAGGCCCAGTCCCTCGGTGAAGGGCACGCGGCCGACGGCAACGAGCACGGCATCGGCCTCGACGGATTCGGCAACGCCGCCTTCCGCAGGTTCGACCTTCGCCGTCACGCCCGTGTCCGTCGTTTCGACTGCTGAGACCTTGCTCGACAGACGGAATGCAATCCCCTGCTTTTCGAGGATGCGCTGGAACGACCGGCCGATTTCGGCGTCCATGCCGGGCAAAATGCGGTTCAAATATTCGATGACGAGGACTTCCGAGCCGAGACGCCGCCAAACGGAGCCGAGTTCAAGCCCGATGACCCCGGCGCCGACGACGAGCAGCTTTTTCGGCACGGTTATGAAGTCGAGTGCGCCGGTTGATGAGACCACGCGCTTTTCGTCGATCTCGATGCCGGGAAGCCGCGTCACGTCGGAGCCCGTCGCGATCACGATCCATTTCGTCTCGAGCGTCTGCGTCTCGCCGCTTGGCGACGTGACGGCGACCTGACCCGATTTGACGATGCGGCCGGTGCCGAAAACGCTGTCGATCTTGTTCTTCTTCAGCAGATAGGCGACACCGTCGACGTTGCCTTTAACGCCTTCGCGTTTGAACGCCTGCATCTTCGCGAGGTCGAGCGTCGCGTCGGTGTTGATGCCCATCGATGCGAAGCCATGCTTCGTCTCGTCATAGGAATGCGAGGCGTGGAGCAGGGCCTTCGACGGAATACAGCCGACGTTCAAGCAGGTGCCGCCGAACGTCGCCCGCTTTTCGACGACGGCAACCTTCATCCCGAGCTGCGCGGCGCGGATTGCGCAGACGTATCCGCCAGGACCGGTGCCGATAACGATGAGATCGTACTGCGCTGCCATCCCTTAAAGCTCCAGGATGAAGCGCTGCGGATCCTCAAGGCATTCCTTGACGCGAACAAGGAAGGTCACGGCTTCTTTGCCGTCGACGATGCGGTGATCGTAGGAGAGCGCTAGGTACATCATCGGCCGGATGACCACCTGGCCGGCGCGGACGACGGGGCGTTCCTCTATGCGATGCATGCCGAGAATGCCGGCCTGCGGCGCATTCAAAATCGGTGTCGACATCAGCGATCCGTAGACGCCGCCGTTCGAGATCGTGAATGTGCCGCCCTGCATGTCCTCGATCGACAGCTTGCCGTCTCTTGCCCGCTTGCCGAACTCATTGATGCGCTGCTCGATCTCAGCGAGGCTCATGCGATCGGCATCGCGCACGACGGGAACGACGAGGCCTTTCTCCGTCCCGACAGCGACACCGATATGGTAATAATTCTTGTAGATCAGATCGTCGCCGTCGATCTCGGCGTTGACAGCCGGGACGTCGCGCAGCGCCTGGATGCAAGCTTTGACGAACAGTCCCATGAAGCCGAGCTTCACGCCGTGGCGCTTCTCGAAAATGTCTTTGTATTGCGAGCGGAGCGCCATCACGGCGCTCATGTCGACATCGTTGAACGTCGTCAGCATCGCAGCGGTATTCTGCGCATCCTTGAGGCGGCGGGCGATGGTCTGGCGCAGCCTCGTCATCTTGACGCGTTCTTCGCGTGTCGCGTCGTTGCCGGGCGAGGGAAGCCGCGTTTCCTGCGGCACGGCCTTCAGCGTCGGCGTGGTTTGAATCGCAACAACGTTCGTCGCGGGCGCGGAGCTTAGAACCTCATGCACCGGCGGAGGCGCGGCCGGTCTCGGCGCCGATGCGGTGGCGTTGACGACATCCTCTTTCAGGATTTGCCCGCGCCTTCCCGAGCCACGTATTTCCGAGGCTTCGAGGCCGGCTTCGGTCAGCGCCTTCTGCGCTGCCGGGGGTGGCGGAGGAGGAGCACTTGCGGCTGCGGGAGGAGCCGGCTTTTCCGTCTCGCGCTCGGGAGCCGACTGCGCGGGCTGAGGTTTCGCCGCGGTCTTTTGCGTTTGAGACTTGGCGCCGCCTTCGCTCAATGCGGCGAGCAGCGATCCCACGGCGACTGTCGATCCGGATTGAACGAGAATTTCGCCGAGCACTCCTGAGGAGGGCGCCGGGACTTCAAGCGTCACCTTGTCGGTTTCAAGCTCGACGAGCGGCTCGTCCGCGTTGACGGTATCGCCTTGCTTCTTGAACCATTTGCCCACAGTCGCTTCCGTTACGCTTTCTCCGAGCGCGGGGACGCGAATCTCGATCGACATCTGAGCCTCTCAGCCTTCCTAAGTTCCGAGCGCGTCGGCGACGAGCGCGGTCTGCTCCTTGATATGCTGCGAAAGTAATCCAGTCGCGGTGGACGCGGATGCGGGCCGTCCTGCATACCGCGGACGGCGATGTATATATCCCAGGTGGTTCAGAACCCACTCGATATTCGCATCCATGAAGTACCAGGCACCCATATTTTTGGGCTCCTCCTGACACCAGACGATCTCGGCGAACTTGAAGCGGCCGAGTTCCTGGATAAATGCGCGTGCCGCAAACGGATAAAGCTGTTCGACGCGAAGAATATAGACGTCGTCACGGCCTTGCGCGTCGCGCGCGTCGAGAAGGTCATAATAGACCTTGCCGGTACAGATGACGACGCGCTTGATCTCGTTGTCGGGCTTGAGCTTGACGGTCGAGGTGCCGCGTTCGGCGTCGTCCCACAGCAAGCGGTGGAAACTCGCGTTCGGGCCGAAATCCTCGATCTTGGAGGCGACGCGCTTGTGGCGCAGCAGCGACTTCGGCGTCATCAGAATCAAGGGTTTGCGGAAATTGCGATGCAACTGCCGGCGCAGAATATGGAAGTAGTTTGCGGGCGTCGTGCAGTTGGCGACCTGCCAATTGTCTTCGGCGGAAAGCTGCAGATAGCGCTCGAGGCGTGCCGAGGAGTGCTCCGGTCCCTGGCCCTCATAGCCGTGCGGCAACAGGCATACCAATCCGGACATACGCAGCCACTTGCGCTCACCCGATGACAGGAACTGGTCGAAGATGACCTGCGCACCGTTCGCGAAGTCGCCGAATTGCGCTTCCCAAAGTGTCAGCGCATTCGGTTCGGCGAGGGAATAGCCGTATTCGAAGCCTAGAACCGCTTCTTCCGACAACATCGAGTTGACGATTTCGAAGCTCGCCTGATTGGTCGAGAGGTGCTTCAACGGAGAAAACCGGCGCTCGTTTTCCTGGTCGATGAAAACGGCGTGACGCTGCGAGAAGGTGCCACGTTCGCAATCCTGGCCGGACAGGCGGACGCGGAAGCCCTCCATCAAAAGCGACGCGAACGCCATGTGCTCGGCCATCGCCCAGTCGATGCCCTGGCCCGTATCGATCATCTCGCGACGGCGCTCGAGCAGCTTGCCGGCCGTCTTGTGGATGTGGAAATCGTTCGGGATCGTGGTGATGCGATGCCCGATATCTTTCAGCGTATCGAGCGCGATGCCCGTGTTGCCGCGCCAATCATCGCTATCGGGGCGGGTGATGCCGGACCAGCGTCCGTCGAGCCAGTCGGCCTTGTTGGGCTTATAGCCGTCGGAGAAACTGAACTCCTTGTCGAGGTTGGCGCGGACCGTCGCCTTCATCTCGGTGAACTCGGCGGGGGTCATCACACCCTCATCCATGAGTTCTTTCGAATAGATGTCGACGACCGTCGGGTGCGATTTGATGCGCTTGTACATCGCCGGCTGCGTGAACATCGGCTCGTCCGTCTCGTTGTGACCGTGACGGCGATAGCAGAACATGTCGATGACGACGGGCTTCTGGAAGCGCTGGCGGAACTCGGTCGCGATTTTCGCGACGTGGACGACGGCCTCGGGACTGTCGCCGTTGACGTGGAAGATTGGCGCTTCGATCATCAGCGCCACATCCGAACAATAGGGCGATGACCGCGAGTGATGCGGCGCGGTCGTAAAGCCGATCTGATTGTTGATGATGAAGTGAATGGATCCGCCGGTCCGATGGCCCCGGAGACCCGAGAGGCCGAAGCATTCGGCGACCACACCTTGGCCTGCGAACGCGGCGTCGCCGTGAATGAGAAGGGGCATGACCCGCGTGCGATCGCCGCTTGGGCAGCCTGCCTGGTCCTGCTTCGCGCGGACTTTGCCGAGCACGACCGGATCGACGATTTCGAGATGCGAGGGATTAGCCGTCAGCGACAGGTGAACGGTGTTACCGTCGAACATGCGATCGGACGACGCGCCGAGGTGGTACTTCACATCGCCCGACCCTTCGACGTCGTCGGGTTTGAACGACCCGCCCTTGAACTCCTTGAAGATGGCGCGGAGCGGCTTCGACATCACGTTCGCGAGCACGTTGAGACGGCCGCGGTGGGCCATGCCCATCGCAATTTCCCGAACGCCCAAATGGCCGCCGCGCTTGATGATCTGCTCGAGCGCGGGAATGATCGATTCCGCGCCGTCGAGGCCAAAGCGCTTCGTGCCAGTATATTTGAGGTCGCAGAATTTCTCGAAGGTTTCGGTCTCGATCAGCTTTCGCAGAATGGCCTTGCGGCCCTCGGGCGTGAAGCGAATGTCTTTCTCCGCGCCTTCGATACGCTCCTGGATCCAGCCTTTTTGCGTCGGGTCGGTGATGTGGGTGAACTGGACGCCAATTTTCCGGCAGTAGGTCCGCCGCAGGATCGTAACGATCTGGCGCATCGTTGCCGTTTCGAGTCCCATCACGCGGTCGATGAAAATGGGGCGATCGAGATCGGCTTCGGTAAATCCGTAGGTTTCCGGCATCAGTTCGCGATGGGCGCGGCGATCTGCGAGACCGAGCGGATCGAGGTCTGCTGCCAGATGGCCGATCACGCGATAGGCGCGGATCAGCATCAGGGCGCGAATGGAATCCTGCGTCGCACGGAGGGACGCTGCCGGCGTCATCTCGAAACCGGCGATCTGCGCGCGGCGTTCGATCTTATCGCGAATGGTGCGCTCGGCTTCGCCGTAGTCGCCCGTCAGTGCACCAACGAGATCGCGATCCGATCCATTCTCATTCAGAAGCGCCGACAATGGTGGCGCCCAGGCCGGTCCTCCGGACGCCGGGATTGCGGACGGGGGCTCTTTGATGCTTTCGAAAAACCTTCGCCATTCATCGCTGACGGCGCCCGGATTGCGCTCGTATTCAGCCTGCATATCTTCGATGTAGGGCGCGTTGGCAGCGCTCAAAAAGGAGGTGCGTAGAAAAGCTTCGTTTTGGCCATTTCGTGCCATGAAATTCGTCCTTATTCATACTCCAGAAGCATCGCCTTCATGCTCTGGATGACGCGGACAAGACCGGATAATGCGTGCCGCCGGTCGTTCGGCCTATTCGTTCTGGCGGAGGCTACGCTCGCAAGACTTCAACAAGAGTACGACCTAGAGCGGCGGGGCTCGGCGCGATGGCGATGCCTGCGGCTTTCATCGCCTCAAGCTTGTCCTCTGCCTTACCCTTGCCGCCCGAAATGATTGCCCCGGCATGACCCATGCGCCGCCCAGGGGGCGCCGTCACGCCAGCGATGAAACCTGCCATCGGCTTTTTGCGTCCCTTCTGCGCTTCGCGCATCAGGAACTCAGCGGCGTCTTCCTCAGCGGAACCGCCGATTTCGCCGATCATAATGATCGACTGCGTGTCGTTGTCGGAAAGGAACAGGTCGAGGACGTCGATGAATTCCGTGCCCTTGACGGGGTCGCCGCCGATGCCGACGGCGGTCGTCTGCCCGAGCCCAACATCAGTTGTTTGTTTCACGGCCTCATATGTGAGCGTTCCGGAGCGCGATACAATGCCCACGGAGCCCTTCTGGAAAATGTTGCCGGGCATGATGCCGATCTTGCACTGGCCAGGCGTCAGGAGGCCCGGACAGTTCGGGCCAACGAGGCGCGACTTCGAACCATCGAGGGCCCTTTTGACGCGAACCATATCCATCACGGGGATGCCTTCGGTGATGCACACGATGAGCGGCAAGCCCGCGTCGATGGCTTCGAGAATGGCGTCAGCCGCGAAGGGCGGGGGAACATAAATCGACGTTGCCGTAGCACCCGTCTTGGCGACAGCCTCGCCGACGCTGTCGAAAAGCGGAACGTCCGCGAGTTCGGCGTCGGGGTGCTTGGAGCCGCCCTTACCGGGTGTGACGCCGCCGACGATCTTGGTGCCGTAAGCCCGGGCCTGCTTCGTATGGAAGGTGCCTTGGCTTCCCGTTATTCCCTGGCAAATGACCTTGGTATTCTGGTCGACAAGAATAGACATTCCAACCCCGCGTGAAGGCGTGTCTCAACGCCTAAATGTTGCGCATTTTTTGCAGTGCAGCAAGTAGAACCGGCTGATTAACCCGTAAGCTTACGAAGTTTCAATCGCGCGACGCTGCTAAGCTGCGTTCTTCAGCTGATCGGTGATTTTCTTGGCGGCGTCGGCGAGATCGTCGGCAGGTATGATTTTCAGGCCCGATTCCTTCAGAATTTTCTTGCCGAGATCCACGTTCGTCCCTTCCAGCCGGACGACGAGCGGGACTTTGATATCCATCTCGCGCGCGGCGGCGACGACGCCCTCCGCGATGATGTCACAACGCATGATGCCCCCGAAAATGTTGACCAAGATCCCTTTGACCGACTCGTCTGCCAGAATGATCTTGAACGCCGCCTGAACCTTTTCCTTCGAGGCGCCGCCGCCGACATCGAGGAAGTTCGCGGGCTCGGCACCGTAAAGCTTGATGATGTCCATGGTCGCCATGGCGAGACCGGCGCCGTTGACGAGGCAGCCGATGTTGCCGTCCAGCTTGACGAAGGCGAGATCGTATTTCGAAGCTTCGATTTCGGTCGGATCTTCCTCGCCGAGATCGCGCAGGGCGACGATTTCGGGATGGCGGTAGAGCGCATTTGAATCAAAGTTCATCTTGCCATCGAGGCAGATGAGCTTGCCGTCCTTCGTGACGACGAGGGGATTGATCTCGAGGAGGCTCATGTCCTTCTCGACAACCATCCGATAGAGGTTTTCAACAAGGTTTCCACAGGCTTTCAACTGATCGCCCTTGAGGCCCAGCGCGAAGCCAACCTTGCGGCCATGGAACGGTTGATACCCGGTCGCCGGGTCGATGGTGAGGGTGTGGATTTTTTCGGGCGTGTCGTGGGCCACGTCCTCGATGTTCATGCCGCCGGCTTCGCTGACGATGAAAGCAACGCGCGACGTCGCGCGGTCGACAAGCGCCGAGAGATAAAGCTCGCGCGCGATCGCGGAACCGTCTTCGATATAAAGCCGGTTGACGACGCGGCCTGCAGGGCCGGTCTGGACGGTCACGAGCGTCTTGCCGAGCATTTCGCTCGCGAACTGCTCAACCTCTTCCAGGGACTTCGCGAGGCGGACGCCGCCCTTGTCCCCGGCCGACGGCTGCTTGAACTTACCTTTACCGCGGCCGCCGGCGTGGATCTGGGCCTTGACGACCCAAACGGGGCCGGGAAGTTTTTTCGCGGCCTCGACCGCCTCTTCCACGGAAAATGCGGGAAACCCGGTCGGGGTCGGCACGCCATATTCCCGGTACAGTTCTTTGGCCTGATATTCGTGGATGTTCATAACCCTGCCCTCACAGAACAAATCTCCGTCATCATGCGCATCGCGGCAGCGCGTGCCGCTTTTTGTCCAAATTCCCAACGATAAGGTCGCGGCGCCCCGGCATTTTCGGGGTGCGCCCAGGCCGCATATTGAGTTGGCCACGCAAGAACCGTAAACCCGGTTCCGATACTCGCTTAGTCAATAACGGGGAACGTCCATGACATTTGCCTGCATCAACATCGACGGCCTGAAGGCCGCGCGCACTGGCCGCGATCCCTTCAATTTCCTGGTCGGCGAGAATTTCATCCAGCCGTCGACCATCGAGCCGCTGAAAAAGGATTTCCCCGATCTCAAGGAGCCGGGGTTTCTGACAGAGTCCGACATTGGAGAGGGAATCCACGGCGCCTTCCAGAAGCTGCTCGCAGATCTGAAGAGCCCTGAAGTTTCGAAGATCATCTCCGAGAAACTCGATATCGATCTCGTCGGTAAGCCGAAGATGATCACCATTCGCAAGCTCTCGGCTGCAAAGGACGGACGCATCCACACGGACGGCGAAGCCAAGATCGCGACGATGCTCACCTATCTCAACGATAAGTGGGACGGCACCGGAGCCGGTTGCCTGCGCGTTCTGCGCAACGATCACGACTTCGAGGATTACGTCGAGCAGATCAGCCCGCTCACCGGCACGGTTTTCGCCTTCCGGCGCTCCGATTCTTCGTGGCATGGGCACACGCCGTTCGTTGGCGAACGTCGCGTTGTTCAAATGACGTGGCTCAGAAGCGAAGCCGACGTCGCCCGCAAGGAGAAGCGCGGCGCGCTCTCGCACAACCTCAAGAAAATGTTCAAGTTCGGCTGAGGCCGAAACTCTTATCTCATCTCCTTGAGGGTGGCGTGCCGGCACGGTTGCGCCACCCTTTTAGTTTGCGAGGACCGGATTGATTTTCTTGCAAGCGTCGATGAGGCCCTGCACGGAAGCGACCGACTTCGCAAACATCGCCTGTTCGCCGTCATCCATCGAAAGCTCGACGATCTTCTCGATACCGCCAGCTCCGATGACGGCGGGAACGCCGACGTAGGTGTCCTTGATGCCGTATTCGCCGCTCAGATAGGCGGCGCAGGGCAGCATGCGCTTCTTGTCCTTCAGATAGCTCTCGGCCATGGAGATGGCGGAAGCTGCCGGGGCGTAGAATGCCGAGCCCGTTCCCAGAAGGGCGACAATCTCGCCGCCGCCGCCGCGCGTACGCTTGATCATCGCGTCGAGGCTTTCCTGGCTGAAGAAGCCGAGCTTCACGCAGTCGGGAAGCGGAACGCCGCCGATCGTCGAGTAGCGGATCATCGGCACCATGTCGTCGCCGTGGCCGCCGAGCGTCAAGGCGCGAACGTCCTCGATCGAAACGCCGGCCGCTTCGGCGAGGAAGCAAGAAAAGCGGGCGCTATCGAGCACGCCTGCCATGCCGACGACTTTGTTCGTGGGGAGCCCGGTGAATTTCTGGAGGGCCCAAACCATGGCATCGAGCGGGTTGGTGATGCAGATGACGAAGGCGTTAGGAGCATGGGTTTTGATCGCGGCGCCGACCTGCTCCATCACTTTCAGGTTGATGCCGAGGAGATCGTCGCGGCTCATGCCGGGCTTGCGGGGGACGCCGGCGGTGACGATGCAAACGTCCGCTCCGGCGATTGCCGCGTAGCCGTCGGGGCCGGCGCCGGAAAGCTTGGCATTATATCCTTCGACGGCGGCGGTCTGCGCCAGATCGAGGGCTTTTCCCTTCGCGACACCTTCTATGATGTCGGTCATGACGATGTCGCCGAGTTCCTTGAGGCCTGCCAGCAGGGCGAGCGTGCCACCAATCTGTCCCGATCCGATCAGTGCAATCTTGGTGCGCGCCATGCTGCTCCCCCAGGGATGACCAAAGTTATGTTTGCCGACAAACCCGCGACGTTGGTTGCTGCCTAATCAAATTCCTCGGTCCGTCAAGCACAAGCCGCAACTTTCATCCCAAAATCCAGTCGCGCGCGATGATTTCTTTCGACGCGGCTCGACATGTGGTCCGGCACGAGGCGCTGTCAGTGGCGGGTGCGGCCCCCGGAATGGCCCGCCAAATAGGCTTCCGAACGCATTTCGGTCAGCCGAGACGCGGTTCGCTGGAAGAGATCGGCGCCATCGCCCTTGGGGTAAAGCGCGGACGGCTCAGCCGCGGCAGAGGCGATGAGACAGATCCGGCCATCATAGAGAGCGTCGACAAGATTGATGAAGCGGCGCGCGACGTCCCGCCGGTCAGGTGTGAGCAAAGGGATCCCATCAATAATGACGGTGTGGAAGGCGTGGGCGATATGGATGTAATCGTTCGCGCCCAATGGCCGATCGCAAAGGTCGGCGAACTGAAAGCGGGCGACGCCCATCGACGCAACCGGCACCTGGAGTTTGCGGCCTTTGACATCCAGCGTTTGCGGTTTTCCGGGATGATTGCCGGTCAGCCGTTTCCAATGCGCATCGAGAGCGGCTTTGGCGGCGGTATCGATGGGATGAAAGTAAAGCGTCGCGCCTGAAAGCTTATCGAGCCGGAAATCCTTCTTCGCGCCGAGTTCGACCACATCGAGCCGCTTTTCCAGCGCCGATATAAAGGGAAGGAAAAGCTGGCGATTGAGACCGTTCTTGTAAAGCTCCGATGGGCGCGCATTCGACGTCGCGACGACGACGGTGCCTGCTGCGAAGAGCGCTTCGAACAACCGGCCTAGGATCATGGCATCGGCGATATCGGTGACGTGCATCTCATCGAAGCACAGAAGCCGCGCTTCCTTTGCGATACCTTCCGCGACGTGCGGAATTGGATCGCCGTCGACAGTCTTTCGGGCTTCGCCGATGCGGTCATGCACGTCGGCCATGAATTCGTGGAAATGCGCACGCCGTTTCGGCTCGAAGGATGTCTCCTCAAAAAAGAGGTCCATCAGCATTGTCTTGCCGCGGCCGACCGAGCCCCAAATGTAGAGGCCCTTCGGCGGCACCGGCGGTTTGCTGAACACTTTCGCCAGCATGCCGTTCTTCGGCCGATACGCCGCGAGTTCAGTTTCCAGATCGTCGAGACGTATCGCGAGTGCGGCCTGCGCAGCATCAGGCTCGATCTCTTGCTCGGCGAGCCGCCGCTTATATCCATCCGTGATCGTCGCCATCCGGCCCCCAATCGTCATCGTTCTCGGTAGTCGGCGGAAGCCGTGAGATGCAACAGCGGATCGCCGCGACGAATTGGGGTGCGCCGAATGTCGCCCTCCAATTGCGTCGCCTCGCTCAGCGCCGAGCAATCAAAGGTTCTGTGCCACCCGTCGCCTAAAAACGCATTGCTGCTGTGCAGCATTTTCTATCGCCCAACACAGAATAAGTCCCATTTTAGGGGAGGTTACAAGCGCTTAGCGCGCGGCGGCGCGGCGTGACACGAGGAGAACGAATAATGTTGAAAGAGGCCCCGGAAGCAAGCGCGGACCGGCTTGGCGCCATCAGGCGACTGCTGACAAGCGAGAGCTACCTACTCGCCGAACATTTGCAACGGCTCGACCCCGAGGCGCGTCATCGCCGTTTCAGTCACGATGTTTCGGATGAATTCATCACTCGATATGCGTCGCATGCGGGCGATTTCGGCAACGTGACGTTCGGCTATTTCGTCGACGGCGAATTGCGTGCTGTCGCGGAATTGCGTCCGGATGATCTCATGCATCGCCCCGGTGCGGAGGTTGCATTTTCAGTGGAGAAGCCGTTCGTCGATCGCGGGATTGCTACACAGTTGATGGGTCGCGTGATACGCACTGCACGCAATCGCGGACTGCGCCACCTCATTCTCGTGTGCTTGCCCGATAACGCGAAGATGCAAGCGATCGCGCGTCACTACGGAGCAGAGATCAAGGTCGAGGACGGGTCCGTCATCGCCGACATCATTCCGAAAGATCCGGATTATCAATCGTGGGTCGGCGAATTGTTGGACGAGCCAATGACGTACATTCGCTCTGCGCTCGATTTCCAAAAGCGTCTCAGAGGCGCGGCCGAATTGTAATTGCGATTGGGTGTCAGAACGCGAATTGAGTAATTCGAAATGGCTCAATTCAGATACAACGAGATGTTTGCAACGCGGTAATTCGAGCCCGCGAGTCGGTCTAAAGGCCAATAGACGTCGAAAAATAAGAAAAATTGAGTCATTATCGCAACAGTTTGCGTTAATAAACGCCTTTTTGCCCGCGATTTCAAACTTCTCCGTCTACAAAGCTCTCGAATTTGCTCATGTTTGTGAAGTTCGAGCTGATTCGAACATCCTAGAGGGAGATTAATACTATGGCTAAGGCAGCTAAGACCGTTAAGGCAGTCGCGAAGCGCAAGAAACCCGTTGCCAAGAAGGCAGCACCTGCGAAGAAGACCGTCAAGAAGGCAGTCAAGAAAGTCGCTAAGCGGAAAGCCGCTTAATTCCATTTCGCGTCCCGGAGCTCTGGACTGGGCACTCAGGCTTCGGACGCAAATGCAAATGGCGAACGGGCGCTCTCGAAGCGCCCCTTTCTCTCCAAACGGCACTATCCAATGGCCGGGCGATTGCGATAAGCATCACCGGCCATATCTTTTTTCCGATATAAGCTCGCAATTCCGGCAATCCGGCCGATGCATTTGCCGCCGATATCGGATGGGCAATCCCCATGCGTTCAGTCTAAACAGCCAAATATGAGCAGGCCGATTGCTCGACCTGCTCATATTGCATTTAGCCGACGCGGAACACGGCACCGGCGACTGACCTCGCCCGCTCGCGCACTGCGTTTCCGTCGTTGCCGGATTTTACGATCCACTGTCCGTTGGACGCGCGTCCGGTGATCATGCCGACGTGATGCGGCCAGACGACCACGGCACCGACCTGCGGTCCGCTCGCGCGTCCGTAGCGCTTCCAGTTGGCAGCAAGATTGTATTCTGGACCGCCGCCCAACTGCGTGCGCATCCACCAACCGCACCAGGCGCGCGGACGGCCGCCTACGCTGCCACCACCGGCCGACGCATATTTGCGGCCGCTGTAGGAGCGGTGCTGAGCGTACTTCCGGTGGCCGCTGCCGCTATTGGCATAATGACGGCGTGTTCCGTAACGAGACGCATAACCGGAACCAGACTTTCGGTATGAGGATTGACGGTGGGCAGAACGACCGCGCTGAGCGTAGCGGGCCGAATACTGGCGCTTGCCAGCCGAATGCGCATGGGAGCGCTCGTATCGGTCACCTTTGTAACCGTGTTGAGGGCGGGCCTCCGCAGATGCCATTCCGGCAAACCAAGCAAAACACATCGCCACTGCGATTAAACTCAATCGCATTTTAACTCTCCTTACTACTTGTCTTCACAAACGGGGCGCACTCACCGTCGTAATGGGGCGAAAACAAGAGAGGATTCGACGCGCGGCATATCGTCTTGCGGATGCACAACTGGCGCGATATTGGGAATTTCCGTCTATTTATTAAAAAGTTAACTCAAATAAGACCGTGTACAGAAGATTTTATTTACTACTTTGGGTCGAGTAAATTGTGAAGTTTGCGTAAGGAACGATGCCATATGTGATCGATTTTAACCGTCATATCGGGCGTTTTTTGAACCGGGGGTGCGGCGACAATCCGCACGCAGACGCCTAAATCGCCGCCAAAAGAGAGCTGCTCAGATGGAATTCCGAAGACTTGGCGCATCCGGACTATCGGTTCCACTCTTGAGTTTTGGCGCAGCCACGTTCGGCGGTTCGGGCGAATTCTTCAGCGCGTGGGGCTCTACCAATGTCGCGGAGGCGCGCCAAATGGTGGATCTCTGCCTCGATGCCGGCGTCACGCTTTTCGACACCGCCGACATTTACTCCAATGGAAATTCCGAGACGGTGCTTGGCGAAGCTCTGAAGGGCCGCCGAGACAAAGCTCTCATTTCGACGAAAGCGACATTCCGTTTCGGTGACGATCCCAACGCCGTCGGATCATCGCGTTTTCATCTATTGAAAACCTGCGAACAGGCGCTGAAACGTCTGCAGACGGATTACATCGATATTTTCCAGCTTCACGGCTTCGATGCGTTGACGCCGCCGGAAGAAGTGCTCTCGACGCTCGATCAACTCGTTCGCGACGGTAAAATTCGCTACGTAGGCGTATCGAATTTCTCCGGCTGGCATTTGATGAAGTCGCTCGCCGTCGCCGATCGCTACGGCTATCCGCGCTTCGTCGCGAACCAGACTTATTATTCTCTTGTCGGTCGCGATTACGAATGGGAGCTCATGCCGCTCGGTCTCGATCAGGGTCTCGGCGCGCTCGTCTGGAGTCCGCTCGGGTGGGGACGGCTTACCGGCAATATCAGACGTGGGCAGCCGTTGCCGGAGACGAGCCGTCTTCATAAGACGGCGGAGCAAGGACCGCCTGTTCCGGACGAGCATGTATATAAAGTCGTCGATGCTCTCGATGAGATCGCGAAAGAAACCGGCAAGAGCATTCCGCAGATCGCGCTCAATTGGCTATTCCATCGCCCGACGGTTTCGAGCGTCATCATCGGTGCGCGCAACGAGCAGCAACTTCGGGACAACCTCGGTGCGGTCGGCTGGAGCCTGACGCCCGAGCAAATGAAGAAGCTTGACGCCGCCAGCGAGACGGCGAAAGCCTACCCTTATTGGCATCAGATGAACTTCACGGAACGCAACCCGCCGCCGGTTTGAGAGGCGGAGGTGCATTGTCACAGCGTTGTCATCTGGCTCGCGAAAGGATCGCGAGCAATTGGGCAAAAATAGACGGGCGATCATGGACGAGCAGGAAAAAGCCGAGCGGACACTATCAGCGCGCATCGAGGCCGAAATCGCCGACAGCTTCGACGAGGAGCTGGAAATGGAGATGGACGATGGCCGGCTTGAACGGCTTCTCGACGGACGCGATCGCGACGGCGATGCGGGCCTTCTCGATCGCCAGGTCTACTTCAAAGAGCTGTTTCGCCTGCAGCGCGAACTGATCAAGCTGCAGGACTGGGTCGTCAATACGAAGGCCAAGGTCGTCGTCATTTTCGAAGGGCGCGATGCGGCCGGTAAAGGCGGCGTCATCAAAAGGATCACACAACGTCTCAATCCGCGTGTCGTGCGCGTCGTCGCGCTGCCGGCTCCGAGCGAGAGAGAGCGTTCGCAATGGTATTTTCAGCGTTACGTTCCGCATCTCCCGGCTGGCGGCGAAATCGTTCTCTTCGATCGCTCCTGGTATAATCGCGCGGGCGTCGAGCGCGTCATGGGCTTTTGTACGGACTCCGATCTCGAAGAATTCTTCCGGACCGTTCCGGAGTTCGAAAAGATGCTGGTCCGTTCGGGGATCACGCTCATCAAATACTGGTTCTCGATCTCCGACGACGAGCAGCATTTGCGATTCGAGATGCGCATCCACGATCCGATCAAGCAGTGGAAGCTATCGCCGATGGATCTCGAGTCGCGGCGGCGATGGGAAGACTACACAAAAGCCAAGGAAGCGATGCTCGAGCATACGCATATTCCGGAGGCGCGCTGGTGGGTGGTTCACGCCGACGACAAAAAGCGTGCACGGCTCAATTGCATTCATCATTTGCTGAGCCAAATGCCGTATGAGGAGATTCCGCGGGCGCCGGTGGCGCTGCCGGAGCGCGTATATCATCCGGATTATAGCCGGACGCCGGTACCGGATGATCTCTACGTACCCGCGATCTACTGATCGGCGCAGCACATATCGCCTAAGGGCGGTCAGCCGCGCTGTCCGCCCTTAAGGCTTTCCGTTACCGAATGCGGCGGGGATTCATGTAAAGGTCGGCTTCCTGGCGCTGGATGTCGGGCTTAATGCGTCCGTCGTGAATATCGCGCGCCAGTTTCTTCACGTGGCGACGGGCTCCGCCATTGAAGACGAGCATTCCGGTGAAGAGCTTCATCACCATCAGCAGTCGCGGATCGGCATGATCGCCGCGCACTTTGCACCGCCATTTGCCGCCGATCGTGAGTACAGCGCCATCGATGTGGCCGACGTGCTCGCCGTGCTGATCGATCAGCGTGTAGTCACCGCCGAGATTGATCAGATCGCGACGGAACCTGTAGAATTTCGGTTCTCCGCCTTCCATCAAGAAGAACGAGAAGTTCTCGGGCATCAGCGGCCATTTGTGGGCTGAGCGTTCGAGATAGACGATATAGTCGTCGGGACTCGTATTGATGGAGTAGCAGGGGACAGGAAGCCCATGCGCCGCGAGCGTCTGCTGAACGGACCGGCCTAGCATCATGTCCATGCTGGCCTTCCAATTCAACGTCTCCGAAAACAGCTTGAAGACGAGACGCTTGTTCATGCCGGTCGCGTCTTTCCAAAGCTCCCTGCGATAACCGAGGACTCCGGTGCGTGTGCCGTTCTCGATGACCTCGGCGAAGATGTCCATGTCGGTCGTAAACTGACGCGACTTGCCGCGATTGCGCTCTTTTTTCCAGAACCCGAATTCGTACGAATTGAAATTCGTGATCCAGACATCGACCTGAAAGTCGTGCCAGGTTTTACGCGCTGCGCTGGTCGCGTCCTTCTTGCCCTTCTCGAGCTTTGAAAGGGCTGTCTTGGCTTTGACGGTTTCTTCCTTTTTCGCCTGCTCCAGCACTTCCGCGCGCGCGACGTTCGCAGCTTCGGCAGCAGCCGTGTTGGCTTCGACTTCGGCGATATCTTTTTTCTGAGGAGATGCAGTCATCGGGGAATGTTACCTCGCGTGCGCCAACGCCCACACATCAAGCGAATCACTTGGGGAACGTAGCACCGCGAGTGCTTGTCACTGTGGTCGTGAGCAAAATTGCCGTGGGAAAAACCGGATCAGCGGACCCCGAAAATAGCTGAACCCACACGGACATGCGTTGCGCCAAAGGCGATTGCGGTTTCGAAATCGCCGCTCATGCCCATGCTGAGGCCGGGCAGTCCCAATTCGCGCGCGAGCTTGGCGAGAAATGCGAAATGGACGGCGGGCTCTTCGTCCACCGGCGGGATGCACATGAGGCCTTTGATCTCAAGCTTCAGGTCGTCACGGCAAAACGCGACGAAGGCTTGCGCATCGCGCGGCATGATCCCCGCCTTTTGCGGCTCTTCGCCGGTATTCACTTGAACGAAGAGTTCGAGGCTACGGCCTTGCGTCGCCATTTCACCAGCGACGGCGCGCGCAATTTTTTCGCGATCGATCGTATGGATCGCGTCGAAGAAGGCGACTGCTTCCTTCGCCTTGTTGGATTGCAGCGGACCGATGAGATGCAACTTTACGTCCGGGAATTCGGCGCGGAGCGGGGGCCATTTGCGCTCCGCCTCCTGGACGCGATTCTCACCGAATATACGCTGCCCAGCCTCGATGACCGGACGGATCTCGCCGGCATCGAAAGTTTTAGAAACCGCAACCAGTTCAATGCTTTCCGCATTCCGACCTGCGGCCTTCGCGGCGGCGGCGATTTCGTCGTTTACGCGCTTTAACCTATCGACTGCGCTTTCCTGATAGTCGTTCTGTTGCACGCGTGTTCCTCGTTGATCTCAAGTCTTTCCATAGACATTCCGGAGCATGAGGAACAAGTGTCGCAATTTCGCGCTGCCTCTATGTAAATGTAGAAGCGCGACCTAAATGACAGGCTTCGCTAACCATAACTCTCCCCTAATCCTTAGACCGAAACTTGAGGAGCAATCCCCCTATGCTGAAACTCGCCGACGCTCGCCGCATCATCGACGCCGCAGAAAAGAAGGCCAAGGAGATCGGTCAGCCTATGAACATCGCCGTCGTCGACGAGGGCGCGAACTTGATTTCGCATATTCGCATGGACGGGGCGTGGCTCGGATCGGTCAACATTGCAATCAACAAAGCCTTCACGTCACGCGCCTTCAATATTTCCACGAAGGAATTGGCCGATAACAGCCAGCCGGGCGACCAGTTCTTCGGCATCCATGTTTCGAACCACGACCGCGTGATGATCTTCGCCGGCGGCATTCCGCTGAAGGATTCGAAGGGAGAAGTCATCGGCGCCATTGGCGTTTCAGGCGGCAGCGGCGTGCAGGATCAGACCGTCGCAGAAGCGGGCGCCGGCGCGCATACGTGCTAACACGTGACGTTCCCGCCGGATCATGTGCTCGACATTTCGGGTACAAGATCCGGCGGGTACACAATCCAGCGCATATCTGCGCGCATCCGCACGATCTAATCGCTTTTATGTTTTTTAGGGCGAATTGCTATCGGTCGAGTTCGGCCCGCACTCAGACGGCCCACCTGTTCACTGACGTAGCGCACCCCTGCTTCACACTATAGTTGTGGATGCAGCCTTGACCTAACTGCGGGCTCATGTAGGCGATTACACGGGGCCGCCTCGATCCCGCTGGCCTGGCCGGCATATTGTTGTCCCAACGACTTGACCGGCTTTACCATTCGGGCTCTTTACGGCCTTCCGACGAATTCTTGAATGAGATCCAAGGCCCCCATGGCCAATGAACGTTACAACGCGGCCGAGCGCGAAAAACACTGGCAGTCTGTTTGGGAGAAGGGCGAGATCTTTCGCGCCTCCGAAGATCCCTCGCGTCCGAAATCCTACGTGCTCGAGATGTTCCCTTATCCTTCGGGGCGCATCCACATGGGCCATGTCCGCAATTACGCGATGGGCGACGTCGTCGCGCGTTACAAGCGGGCTCGCGGTTTCAACGTGCTGCACCCCATGGGCTGGGATGCTTTCGGCATGCCGGCGGAAAACGCCGCGATGGAACGCAAAGTCCACCCCGGCACGTGGACCTACGCCAATATCGACACGATGCGCGGACAGCTCAAATCGATGGGCCTGTCGCTCGACTGGTCGCGCGAGATCGCGACGTGCTCGCCGAGCTACTACAGGCATCAGCAAAAGCTGTTTCTCGATTTCCTGAAGAAGGGGATCGCGTACCGAAAGTCTTCGAAGGTCAATTGGGACCCGATCGATCAGACGGTGCTCGCGAACGAGCAGGTTATCGATGGACGCGGGTGGCGTTCCGGCGCGCTCGTCGAACAGCGCGAGCTGACGCAATGGTTCTTCAAGATCACCGACTATGCCGACGAGCTGCTGAGCGATCTCGATACGCTCGTGAACTGGCCCGAGAAGGTGCGCCTGATGCAGGCGAATTGGATTGGCCGCTCGGAAGGCATGCTGGTCCGGTGGGCACTGGACAAAAAGACGGCGCCGAAAGATTTCAGCGAGCTCGAAGTTTATACGACGCGGCCCGACACGCTGTTCGGCGCGTCATTTCTCGCCGTCGCGGCCGATCATCCGCTGGCAAAAGCCGCTGCTGAACGCGACCCCAAGCTCGCCGAGTTCTGCGACGAGTGTCGCCGGATGGGTACTTCCGTCGCCGACATCGAAGCTGCTGAAAAGCGCGGCTACGACACGGGAATTCGCGCCGTCCATCCGTTCGACGAAGGATGGGAGCTTCCGGTCTACGTCGCAAATTTCGTTTTGATGGACTACGGCACGGGCGCGATCTTCGGCTGCCCATCAGGCGATCAGCGCGATATGGATTTCGCGCGCCGCTACAATCTTCCCGTCGTACCCGTCATCTTGCCGCCCGGTGAAAACGCCGAGGCGTTTCAGCTGACCGACAAGGCCTACGTCGACGACGGCACGATGATCAATTCGAGGTTTCTCGACGGCCTTTCGACGTCGGCCGCCTTCGAGCAAGCGGCGAACCGTCTCGAAAAGCAGTCGCTCGGTTCGCGGCCGCAGGGCGCTAGAAAAGTCAATTACCGGCTACGCGACTGGGGCATTTCCCGGCAGCGCTATTGGGGCTGCCCTATCCCCATCATCCACTGCAAGACGCACGGGCCTGTTCCAGTTCCCGAGAAGGACCTGCCGATCGAGCTTCCCGAGGATGCGACGTTCGATAAGCCCGGCAATCCGCTGGACCGGCACCCGACGTGGAAGCACGTCAATTGCCCGATTTGCGGCGAGCCTGCGGTTCGCGAAACCGACACGATGGACACGTTCGTCGACTCGTCCTGGTATTTCGTCCGCTTCACCGCGCCGGAAGCCCAGACGCCGGTCGATCTCAATGCCGCCCACTATTGGCTGCCGGTCGATCAATATATCGGCGGCATCGAGCACGCGATTTTGCACCTTCTCTATTCGCGCTTCTTCGTGCGGGCGATGTGCGACACCGGGCATCTCTCTTTCGCGACGAACACGCGGGAGCCGTTTGCAGCGCTCTTCACGCAAGGCATGGTGACCCACGAAACCTACAAGTCCGAGGATGGCCTTTGGCTCTTGCCAAACGAAGTCCGGATTGAAGGCGAAGGCGCAAACCGCCGGGCCGCCGAGATTTCGACCGGGCGTCCGGCCGCGATCGGCAGTATCGAAAAGATGTCGAAGTCCAAGAAAAACCTCGTGGACCCCGACGACATCATCGCCCACTACGGCGCCGATTGCGCCCGTTGGTTCATGCTGTCGGACAGCCCGCCGGAGCGCGACGTCATTTGGACGGAAGCCGGTGTTGCCGGTGCAGGCCGGTTCATTCAGCGCGTCTGGCGCATCGTCGAGGAGATTGCCGAAACGTATCCCGGCGAAAAAGGCCCGAAGCCCGATTCATTCGGCCCGGAGGCTCTTGAAGTCCGAAAGGCTGCTCACCGGGCTCTCGACGCCGTCGGGCGGGCCATCGAATCGCTGCGTTTCAACGTGGCGGTGGCCAATATCCACGAGTTTTCCAATGTGCTCCATTCGGCTTTATCCAAGCGCGGTCCGGACGTTGCCTGGGCCGTTCGGGAGGCCGCGGAACTGCTGATTGTCATGATCGGCCCGATGATGCCGCATTTGGCTGAAGAATGCTGGGCGCGGCTCGGATACAACACGCTGGTCGCGAATGAACCGTGGCCAGCCCCAGAACCCGAGCTGCTCGTTGACGATCAAGTCACCATTGCCGTACAGGTTAATGGTAAGCGACGGGACGAACTTGTGATTTCGCGCAGTGCGAAGTCCGAGGAAGTTGAAGCGGCGGCGTTGCAGCTTGGATCGGTGGTGCGTGCGTTGGACGGGCGGCCGCCGAAAAAAGTTATCGTCGTTCCGCAGAGGATCGTGAATGTCGTTGGTTGAGGGGCGGGTTGGGAGACGTGGCAGGTGCAGCAGCCGGTCGGTTGCGCGCGGCCTTTTCGCGTCTTCGGTCTTTATTGCCGTTTCAGCACTTAGTTCGACGCTGGGCGGTTGCGGCGACGGCGGTTTCCGTCCCCTTTACGGCTCGGCGTTGATCAACGGTTCGGCCGTCACCGAACGAATGGCTTCAGTCGACATTGCGCCCATTCCGGGCCGCGTCGGCCAGCGGATTCGCAACGAGCTGATCTTCCAGGCGACCGGCGGGGGTGCTCCGAAGCCGCCGCAGTACCGTCTCGACGTCGCCATCCGTGAATCCGTCACTTCGATGCTCGTTGCCGTCGATGGCAACGCGGGCAGTCAGATTTACAGCATCGACGCTTCGTTCAACCTCATCAGGCTTTCCGACAAGAAGGTCGTGGCGAGCGGCACAAGCTACGGCCGCGCTTCGTTCGATCGCGTGTCGTCGATTTTCGCCAACGTAGAGGCGCGTCAGAACGCAGAAAACCGGGCGGCCGAGACTGTCGGCCAGGAAATCCAGACCCGGCTGCTCGCAGTTCTATCGACCGGCAACGTCTAGCTCTGATATCTTCAGCTCTGATTTCTGGGGCACCGCCCTAGAAGAGCATCACGATGACCGCCGTCAAACCACAACAAGCCCCAGCGTTCATGAAGGCGCCGCCTGCCGATTTGGCGGCTGTGCTTTTCCACGGGTCGGATCCTGGCCTCGTCAGCGAACGCGCGGCAGCGCTCGCCAAAAGCCTCGCGGCTCGCGAAAGCCCGCCGGGCGAAGTCCTAAAGCTCGACGAATCGGAACTCGACGAAGATCCAGCGCGGCTCGAGACCGAGTTGCAGACACGCCCAATGTTTTCGGGGCGAAGAATCGTTCGCGCGATTGCCAGCCGACGCGTTTCAACGGCGCTTCTGAAGCCGCTTCTCAGTTCAGGGCCGCTCGAAGGCTTGCTGGTCGTCGAAGCGGGTAATCTGAAAGCGGACGACAGCCTGCGGGTGCTATTCGAATCCCAATCTCGTTGTTTCGCCGTTGCCTGCTATCCCGATAGCGCCGCCGACATCGACACGCTGATTTCGGAAGTCCTTTCGTCTTTCTCGTTGACGATCGAAGGCGACGCCCGAGCGTTGCTGCAAAGCCGGCTCGGCGCCGATCGCGCTTTGTCGCGCGCCGAGATCGAGAAGCTCGCGCTTTTTTGCCTCGGCCGTCCATCGATCACGCACGACGACGTCGAAGGGTTGGTCGGCGATGCGGCCGGGCTCGCGCTCGAACGGATTGCAGAAGCCGTCGCCGAGGGCCGAACGAAAAGTGCGATCAGCGATTTCGGCCGCGCGCTTGCGTCGGGTGAGAACGCGCAAGTGATCATCTCGATCGTGCAAAGATATTTCCTGAAGCTCCATCGCGTCAGAAGCGACGTCGATGCAGGCCAGCGTCTCGACGATGCACTGAGGTCTATCCGGCCGCCGCTGTTCTTCAAGCAAAAGGACAGTTTTTCGCGCCAGGTGCGGAGCTGGTCTCGCGGGCAGCTCGATCAGGCGCTCAGGCGGATTTCGGAAGCTGCAAAAGCGGCACGCCTTACGTCGAGCCTCGAAGACGTCATCGCCGAGCGCTTGATTTTGGCTCTCGCATCGATGGCCGCAGTGTCCGCGGCTGCGGCGGGCGGCCGCTAGCGGGCAGCTTGCGACCATCTCTCGCGTCCCTATAGTGCCTGCGCAAATGGCAAGGGGGACGACATGACTGACGCGCGTTACGACGTAATCGGGATCGGTAACGCGATCGTCGATATCATTGGGCGCTGTAACGACGCCTTTCTCTCAGAGATCGGCGTTACCAAAGGCAGCATGCGCCTCGTCGACGCCGACGAAATCAAAAAGATCTATTCGTCGATGGGACCCGCCGTCGAGATCTCCGGCGGTTCGGCCGCAAACACGATTGCTGGCGTCGCCTCGTTCGGCGGGCGCGCGGCATTCGTCGGCACCGTTGCTGACGACGATTTCGGCAAAGTCTTTTCACATGACATTCGTTCGATCGGCGTGGCGTTTACTTCGCCGGCCGTTTCAAATGGCGCACCGACATCGCGTTCTCTCATTCTCGTTACGCCCGATGGCGAACGCACGATGAATACGTTCCTCGGCATTTCGACGAGCCTTGGCGAAACGCAGCTCGATTTGGAAATGATCCGCGCGGCATCAATTCTTTATCTCGAAGGATATCTCTTCGACGAACCGCAAGCGAAACAAGCATTCCGGGCAGCGCATCAAGCTGCAAAAAGCGCGGGCCGAAAGACGGCGCTGACACTTTCAGATGGTTTTTGCGTCGACCGCCATCGCGGGGAATTTCTCGATCTCATTCGTTCGGGCGTCGATATTCTTTTCGCCAATGAAAATGAGATCAAATCTCTTTATCAAACGGACTCGTTCGAAGTTGCAGCGGAAAACGCGAGGAATGACGCGAAACTCGCCGTTCTGACGCGCAGCGGCAAAGGCTCGGAGATTCACAGCGAAGGCCAATCCATACGGATATCGGCATTCCCGGTCGATAAGGTCGTCGATACGACCGGCGCGGGCGATTTATATGCCGCCGGATTCCTATTCGGATATGCGAAGGGATTAAATCTCGAAATTGCGGGGCGCTTGGCCAGTCTCGCCGCGTCCGAAATAATCAGCCACATCGGCGCACGGCCGTCCGTTTCGCTCGCCGAATTCGCAAAGCAACACGGCATTATTCCGTAACCCGGGGCACGCGCCCGCCTTATCATCGAATGAGTATGAAATACCTATTTCCGGTGAACGGCGTTCACATGGAGAATGTATAGGGGGTGAAACGTGTCCAATTCGGACTCAAATTTATTCTCCCTGGAATTGGAGAATATATTCGAGCAGTCTCGAAATAACGAATCGCTTCGTTTCGAGGTTCGCTCAAAATGCTTCACTCTCCCATTCGCCGTGGCCGCCCGAAAGGTACCGGTATCGATGATAGCGACCGTATTGCACGGCTGGACGAGTTGCTGAGGGTACACCCCGAATTGAGACCGACGACCGCAATACGGTTGATGGGATATTCAAACCCTTCGGCGATCCGCCGCCTTCGCGACAAATACAAAGTCTTTGCCTTGAAGACGCGCATCGAGTTTTCAAAAGACCTTCGGGGAACCGCGCCGGCATCTTCCGGACACGCCTCCGAGCAGACGCCTCTGGCGATGCAGCCAGGTCGCTGAGCCTTTGCCGCAACCGACCTAATCGACAATTCGATTCCTGAACTCATCCTGTGAATCACTCGCGGGCCGCTTCCCCAAGCGGCCCCTTTTTTTATCGATCCAGGCCCGACAATCGCCGTTTAAAGCTTGCGGAGTGCTGCCTGCTCGACGCTATGGCTCTCACCCTTTTGCAAAATGAGCTGGGCGCGGCGGCGCGTCGGAAGAATGTTTTCTTCGAGGTTCTTCAGATTGATTTCGCGCCATAGCTTCAGCGCGATGCGGCGCACTTCGTCAGGCGCGAGGGCTGCGTATTTATGGAAGTAGGCTCCGGGATCGCGAAACGCCGTGCTTCTGAGGCGCATGAAGCGCGTCAGATACCATTTCTCGATTACCGCCGGGTGGGCGTCGATATAAATCGAGAAATCGATGAAATCGGAGACGAATGGAATTGTGCTGCCGTCTTTGGGCATCTCGGCCGGCTGGAGAATATTCAAGCCTTCGATAATGAGGATATCGGGCTGATGGACCTCCACTTCCTGGCCGGGAAGAATATCGTATTGGAAGTGCGAATAGACGGGTGCGGCAACGCTCGAAACGCCGGATTTCACGTCGCCTAAAAAGCGCAGAAGGCGCTCGGTATCGAAGCTTTCGGGAAAGCCCTTGCGCTCCATCAGGCCGCGACGTTCAAGCTCGGCGTTGGGAAAAAGAAAGCCGTCGGTCGTCATCAGGTCGACGCGCGGATGGTCCGGCCACCGCGCAAGCAAGGCCCGCAATACACGTGCGGTCGTACTCTTTCCAACCGCTACCGAGCCCGCGACACCGATAATGAAAGGGACTTTCGTATCTTTGCGTCCGAGGAATTCCGAGCTGACGGAATGCAGTTTTTGCGCGGCCGCGACGTAGAGATTGAGAAGACGCGACAGGGGCAAATAGATCTGCTCGACCTCGTCGACGGAGAGTTCCTCGATGATACCGGACAGCTGCTCCAGCTCATTCGACTGCAGCGTCATCGGCGTGTCGGCACGAAGCCTTGCCCATTCCTCGCGGGTGAAGACCCGGTAAGGCGAAAACGGTACGCTCTCAGGACGCACCTCTTCGCGCACCTTCAGCTTCTTGCGACGGTTGGCGCGAGGCTTCACGATGCACCCTTGGTGCGGGAGGCCTTTTCTTCGAGACCCGACGTGCCCATGCGTCCGTCGAGGACCTTCAGCACCTCATCGAGAGACACGTCGCGGGATTCGAGCAAGACGAGCAAGTGATAGAGGACGTCTGCCGCTTCGGCCTTGAGGGCGCCGGTATCGGTTCCCATCGCGGCGATGACCGCCTCGACCGCTTCTTCGCCGAACTTCTTGGCGCAGCGTTCCGTGCCAGCGGTCAACAGCTGGGATGTATATGACTTTCCACTCATATCGGATCGCCGCGAGTGGATGAGCGCGGCGAGACGCTCCAACGTATTCACTTCACTCATTTTCGTATCTCGTGCGATTGGGCTCGAAGCCTCGAGCCTTTCAGCGCGCACAGCATCAAGCCGCCGCGACAGCGTCAAGCGGCGGCTTCAGAATTGCGATAAAAAGCTTAAAGACTCAACCTCCGCCAAGGCGTTGGCGGATGTAGTCGAGCTGGTCGAAGTTGCCGTACCTGATTGTGAGGGTGCCGGTTTCGCCGGAACCCCGGCGAACTTCGACCTTCAAGCCGAGGAGATCGGTCAGTTCCTTCTCGAAGGCTTTCGTGTCGGCGTCTTTGTCGCGTGCGCGGCGGTTACCTGTCGGGCCTTCTTCTCCGAAAGTCTGGACCAGCGCCTCGACGTCACGGACGTTCAAGCTATCGTCGATGATCTTCTTGGCCAACGTCTCGGCATCGGCGCGGCCAATCAGAGCGCGCGCGTGGCCAGCCGTTAGCTGACCCTGCTGGACCATCGATTGCACGCCCGTCGGCAGTTTCAGAAGCCGGAGCGTGTTGGCGACGTGGCTGCGGCTCTTGCCGATGATTTCCGACAGCTGCTCCTGGCTGTAATCGAAGCGCTCGACCAGCTCCCGATAGCCTGACGCTTCTTCAATCGCGTTAAGGTCCTGGCGCTGGACGTTTTCGATGATCGCCAGCTCGAGGACTTCGCGGTCGCTGAGCTCGCGGATGATCACCGGGATCGTATGCATCCCGGCCTTTTGCGCCGCGCGCCAGCGGCGTTCGCCGGCAACGATCTCATAGCCGCCCGACATGCCGTTCGGACGAACGACGATCGGCTGGACGAGGCCTTTGGTGCGGATCGATTCCGCGAGTTCCGCGAGTTCATCTTCGCGGAAGTCCTTACGGGGATTGAGCGGGCTCGATTTGACCTCGGCGATCGAGACCATGCGCTGCTCGCCTTCCGGCGGAAGGCGGTGTCCGAGAGGTGCCGGTTCTCCGATCAGAGAGGCAAGGCCACGGCCCAGGCGGCTCTTCGGCACTACGGAGTTCATCTGCTTCTTCGTCCCCTGCTTGTCAGTTTATAGCTGCAAAATCCCAGTGAATTGGCCGTTCGCGATCAGGCCGCCTTGTAGCGCCGTTCGCGTTCCATGATTTCGGTCGCCAGCCGGATATAGGCTTGGCTGCCGGCGCAATCGTAATCGTAGAGGAGGATGGGCTTGCCGTGCGACGGCGCCTCGGCGATGCGGGTGTTGCGCGGGATGACCGTGTCGTAGACCTTGTTGCCGAAGAAGGCGCGAACGTTGTCGGCGACTTCGCGCGACAGCGACGTGCGCCCATCGTGCATCGTCAGCACGACGCCTTGGATCTCGAGGCGCGGATTGAGCGTCGCGCGGATTTGCTCGATGGAATCCTTCAACTGCGAAATACCTTCGAGTGCGAAGAACTCGCACTGCACGGGCACCAGCACGGCATGTGCTGCCGACATCGCGTTGAGGGTCAGCAGATTGAGCGACGGCGGACAGTCGATCAGGACATATGTGAAATGGGTGTCGGCATCGCGCGCGCGCTGATGGCCGATCAGCGCTGTGATCGCGTCGCGGAGCTTGAATGCCTTGTTTTGATCGGTTGCGAGCGCTGCGTCGATACCGACCAGATCGCTATTCGCCGGCACGACGAAGAGGTTCGGGACCGCCGTTTTCAGCACCGTTTCGAGGATTGCGGCGTTGCCGGTCAATACGTCGAACGTCGTCTTGAAGCGCTGCTCGATATCGATGCCGAGCCCAGTCGAGGCGTTGCCCTGGGAGTCGAGATCGAGAATGAGAACCCGCTCGCCGACGGCCGCCAAGGCTGTGCCGAGATTGATCGCCGTCGTCGTCTTGCCGACGCCGCCCTTTTGATTGGAGACAGCAACGATACGGGGCCCTGCGTTCGCACCGCCCGTGCCTGATACGTAGCCGGCCACGGGTTATCCCTCCGTCTTTGGGTTCAACGCTTTGAGCAACACAACGCGGCCGCCCTCTTCCGTAACGCTTGGAATCAGCTCAAAGGCAAACTGCCAGTCCTGAGCTGCGTTCTCGATTTCGGCCGCTACCTCACGGCCCTTCAAGAACATGCCAAGCGTAGAAGACGCAAAATAAGGTGCCGCGATCTCGACCAGCCGAGAGAGTGGAGCAAGAGCGCGCGCAGTAACGCAGTCGGCCTTGCCTACCTTAGCGTGAGTCTCGGCATTTTCGATCCTCATACACTGGATGTCCACAGCAACGCGGGTCTCGCGGGCAACCTCCCGCAGAAATGCGGCTTTCCGGCTGTCGCTCTCGACCAGTATGTGGCGCGTCCCGCCGGTTTCGGAAGCCATGATCGCCAGGACGAGGCCCGGAAAGCCGGCGCCGGACCCGAGGTCTAGCCACGTTCGGGCGGCTTCCGGCCGGTACTTCCAGAGCTGAGCGCTATCGGCGAAATGCCGATGCCAGATCTCGTCAAGCGTGCTCGGCGCGACGAGGTTGATCGTTTTCTGCCAGCGTTTGAGAAGGGCTTCGTAAGTCTCCAGCTTTTCACGGACTTCACGTGAAATTCCGAAACGTCGCTGAAATTCTTCCGGAGTATCGATGCGTGGCAGGGCCATAGCTGTTTGTTTCATCGCATTTTCTTAACGCAAACCGGTGCCCACTTTGCTTGAAAATGCTCTAGGCGCTCTTGCTGTCGCTCTGGCGGTCGGCCCTGTTTTCCTTCGGGCCGTCCTTGGCGGCTTTGAGCCGGGCGAGCACGGTCAAAAGTGCGGCGGGGGTCATGCCCTCGAGCCGTCCAGCCTGGGAAATCGTTGCCGGGCGGTAGCGCGCCAGCTTCTGCCGGATCTCGGCTGACAGGCCCGGAATGGCGGCATAGTCGAAGTCGTCGGGGATGCGAACGGCCTCGTCCCGCTTCAGCTGAGCCACGTCTTCGTCCTGGCGCCGGAGATAGGCGGCATACCGGCCATCGACCTCGAGCTGAGCGGCTACGGCCGAATCGATCTTGCCGATCTCCGGCCACACGGCCTTCAGGCGGTCCAGCGAGATTTCCGGAAAAGACAACAACTCGAACGCCGAACGGCGGCGGCCGTCGCGATTGATCGCGAGGCCATGGCGGGCGGCTTCGGTCGGGGTCATGGCGAGCTGGTTCAGAAGGTTCAGGCCGTCGGCGAGGGCCTTGGCCTTGGCTTCGAACTTTCGGCGGCGCTCTGGGCCGATGCAGCCGAGCGCGATGCCTTCCGGCGTCAGACGTTGGTCGGCATTGTCGGCGCGGAGCTTCAGCCGGAATTCGGCCCGCGACGTGAACATCCGATAGGGCTCGGAAACGCCACGGGTTATGAGGTCATCGACCATCACCCCGAGGTAGCCGGCGGTACGCGAAACGGCGTACGTTTCACGTGAATCCTCCATATCTGCTTGATTTGTTTCACGTGAATCCGTTTCACGTGAATCACTGGAGGTTGAATCGCGCGTCGTTTGGCTTGCCGTCAGGGCGGCGTTGATGCCGGCGAGAAGGCCTTGGGCGGCCGCTTCCTCGTATCCGGTCGTTCCGTTGATCTGACCCGCCAGAAAGAGGCCGGGTAGGCGCTTGACCTCCAATCCCGGGGTCAGCTCGCGCGGATCCACGTAGTCGTATTCGATGGCATAGCCCGGGCGCTTGATGACGACATTCGCGAGGCCCGGCATCGTTTTCAGGAAGGCTTCCTGGACTTCGACGGGCAGCGATGTCGAGACGCCGTTCGGGTAGATCGTGTCGTCGTCGAGGCCTTCGGGCTCGAGGAAAATCTGGTGGGCTGCGCGGTCGGCGAAGCGGACGACCTTGTCTTCGATCGACGGGCAATAGCGGGGGCCGACGCTTTCAATTTGGCCCGAATACATGGGCGAACGGGTGAGATTCGCGCGGATGATGTCGTGCGTCTCCGCGGTCGTGTGGGTGATCCCGCAGGCGATCTGCGGGGTATTGATCGCCTCGGTCAGAAACGAAAACGGCACCGGATCGTCGTCGGCCTTTTGCATTTCGAGGCTCGCCCAATCGATCGACTTGCCGTCGAGGCGCGCTGGGGTGCCGGTCTTAAGGCGGCCGAGCTTCAGGCCCAGGCCATAGAGGCGCTCGGACAGCTTGAGGGCGGGCGCTTCGCCAGCCCGGCCGGCCGGAATCTTCTGCTCCCCCATATGGATGAGGCCGTTAAGGAAGGTTCCAGTCGTCAGAATGACGGCGCCCGCGCGTAGCTTTTGGCCGGTCGCGGTAATCACGCCCTGGACCCGGCCATCATTAACGATGAGATCTTCGACACCGCCTTCGATCACGTCGAGGTTTGGGATGGCGGCGATTTCGGCCTGCATGGCCTGACGGTAAAGCTTGCGGTCGGCTTGGGTCCGGGGGCCGTGGACCGCCGGGCCTTTCGAGCGGTTAAGCAGCCTGAACTGAATGCCTGCTACGTCCGCGACGCGGCCCATCAGGCCGTCGAGGGCGTCGATTTCGCGGACCAGATGGCCCTTTCCGAGGCCGCCGATAGCCGGATTGCACGACATTTCGCCGATCGTCGCGAAGGCATGGGTGACGAGCGCCGTCCGCGCGCCCATCCGCGCTGCGGCTGCCGCCGCTTCGGTCCCGGCGTGGCCGCCGCCCACTACGATGACGTCGTACGTGCTGTTCTTGGCGTGGATCATGGCCTGGACCTAGCGCATCCGGGGAGCGCGCAAAAGGCGGTATGTCGCCAGCGTTGCCCACAGGAGTCTGAAAAATGGGGGCTTGCGAATCCGGGAATCATTTCACGTGAAACCTTTTGGACTCACTTGCCGATGCAGAATCGACTGAAAATTTGGTCAAGGACGTCTTCGACGTCGACCCGGCCGGTGATCCGGCCCAGCGCGTGAGCGGCGCGGCGCACATCTTCTGCCCGGAGCTCGATGGCTTCGTCCGGGCCATTAAGGAAGGCGCCGATATCCTTTAGGGCATTTTCCAGGGCTTCGCGGTGCCGGGCTCGCGTCAACGCCGGTTCGGTGCCTGAGCCGACAGCGGCATGAGCGCGGCGGGCGATCTCGGCGATGAGCTGGTCGATCCCGGCACCGGTTTTGGCCGAAATCGCTAAGCCCTTGAATTGGGAATCGAATTCAAGATCTTGTTTGGAACGGATTTCAAGACTTGTTTCACGTGAAAAACTAAGTGGCGGAATCGATTCAGAATTTTCCGTTAACCACAGCACCAGGTCGGCGTCGCGAGCGGCGGCGAGGCTGCGCCGGATGCCCTCGCGTTCGATTTCACTCGCGGCTTCGCGGATGCCGGCGGTGTCGGAAACGATGACCGGGAGGCCAGCGAGATCCAGCCGAACCTCGATGACGTCGCGGGTCGTACCGGCTTCGGCGGACACGATTGCGGCCTCGCGGCGGGCGAGGGCATTCAGCAGACTCGACTTGCCCGCATTCGGCGGCCCCAGCAGCGCGACACGAAAGCCGTCGCGGAGGATCTCGCCGCGATGGCCGTCGTCGAGATGCGCGGAGACTTCCTTTTGCAGCGATACAGCGCGTTTTCTTGCTTCCGCGAACGACGACGCCGAGACATCGCCTTCGTCGGAGAAATCGATTGCCGCTTCGGTCAGCGCTGCAATCTCGATCAATCGGGTTCGCCAGCTTTCGTAGATCTTCGAGAGAGCGCCCGCAGTTTGTGCCAGGGCCTGCCGACGTTGGGCGTCGGTTTCTGCGTCAATCAGATCGGCCAGGCCCTCGACCTCAGCGAGATCGAGCTTGCCGTTTTCGAAGGCGCGACGGGCAAATTCGCCGGGCTCCGCCAACCGGCATCCGGCTATTTTACCCAGCGCCGACAGGATCGCGGCGATGACGGCGCGACTTCCGTGGATCTGGAACTCGGCGATGTCCTCGCCTGTTTCGGTCGAAGGCGCCTTGAACCAAATGACGACGGCTCTATCGAGCGCTTCTCCGGTCGATGGATGCTTGATGGTGCGGTAAGCAGCGAAGCGCGGCTTCGGCAATGGTCCCGACATCATTTCGAGAGCCTGCTGGGCTGCCGGACCCGATACGCGGATCACGGCGACGCCGGCGCGTCCCGGTGCGCTCGAGAGCGCGAAGATAGTTGAAGCCTCATTCATTTGGTTCGCGTACTCGTAGACGCCGTCGGGTGCAACTCGATCACGAAAACCCTCCTAACGCCACTGAGTCCAATGAGCGAAAACCGGCTGAAGTACGAGACGAGCCCCTATCTCCTGCAGCACAAAGACAATCCCGTGCATTGGTGGGCGTGGGGTCCCGAAGCGCTTGCCGAAGCAAAGCGGACGGGGAAACCCATTCTGCTCTCCGTCGGGTACGCCGCATGCCACTGGTGCCACGTGATGGCTCACGAAAGTTTTGAGGATGCAGCGACGGCGGAGGTGATGAACAGCCTCTTCATCAACATCAAGGTCGATCGCGAGGAGCGTCCCGACATCGATGCGATCTACATGGGCGCGCTGCATCGGCTCGGCGAGCAGGGCGGATGGCCGCTGACGATGTTCCTCGACAGCGAGGCAAAACCCTTCTGGGGCGGCACGTACTTTCCACGTGAATCACGCTACGGGCGTCCGGCGTTCGTGACCGTTCTTCTCCGCATCGCGGAGGCCTATCAGAACCAGCCCGACAATGTGCGCAAGAACACCGAGGCGCTTCTCGCATCGCTGAAGGACGATGCTGTTACGGACGCTCGCGGGAATGTGCCTGGTCCTGACGTTCGCGATCTTGTTCAGCGCATCGCGCGTGCGGTCGACCGCGAGCACGGCGGCCTTTCGGGGGCGCCGAAGTTTCCGCAATGGAACATCTTCTGGCTCCTGTGGCGCGGGGCCATCCGGTTCGAAGAGAAAACTGCGAAAGACGCTGTCGTTACGACGCTTCGCAATATTTGCCAGGGCGGCATCTACGATCATCTTGGCGGAGGCTTCGCGCGCTATTCCGTCGATGAGCTTTGGCTCGTCCCGCACTTCGAAAAGATGCTCTACGACAACGCACTGCTGATCGATCTCATGACGGAGGTTTGGCGCGAGACGCAGGAGCCTCTCTTCAAAATCCGTATCGCCGAAACCGTCGCGTGGTTGATGAATGAGATGATCGGAGAAGCCGGCGGGTTCGCAGCGTCTCTCGATGCCGACAGCGAAGGCGAAGAAGGCAAGTTCTACGTCTGGAGCGCGGCGGAAATCGCGGAGGTTCTCGGCACTGAGGATGCGGAATTCTTCGACCGCGTTTACGGCGTGACGCCCAACGGCAACTTCGAAGGGCACACAATTCTCAATCGTCTCGACTCGCTGGCTTTGCTTTCGGATGATGAGGAAGCGCGTCTGGCGGCGATGCGTGCAAAGCTTCTTTCGCGTCGCGCGTTGCGCATTCGTCCGGGATGGGACGACAAGATCCTCGCTGACTGGAACGGGTTGATGATCGCCGCGCTGTCGCGCGCTGCGGTCGTCTTCGAAAATCTGGAATGGCTGTCGCTCGCCGAGCGCGCGTTCACGTGTGTCACGACGAAGCTCTCAGCGGGTGGAGATCGTCTTTTCCATTCGTATCGCGATGGTCTCGCGAAGGCTCCGGCGACTGCATCGGATTATGCGAATATGACTTGGGCCGCGCTTCGTTTGTTTGGCGCGACGCAATCGGAAACCTATCTCGCCCAGGCGCAGCGCTGGGCCGAGGTTCTCGATCAGCATTATTGGGATGGCGAGGGCGGCGGCTATTTCACGGCGGCCGACGATACGACCGATGTCGTCGTTCGCCTCAAGACGGCCTCGGACGATGCGGTTCCGAGCGCCAACGCGATCCAGCTTTCCAATTTGATCGTGCTCAACGCCCTGACCGGCGAGAGCCGGTACGACGACCGGGCGCGGGAACTCGAACGTGCCTTTGCGGGCTCGGCGGCTCGGACGCCGACTGGGCACTGCGGTCTTATCGCCGCGGAACTGGATTTGGATCGTCTGGTTCAGGTTGCAGTCCTTGGCGACAGCGATGATCGCCTTGCGACGGTTTTGCGCCAAATATCGTTACCCGGTGACGTCGAGTTCATCGCTGCAACGGCAACGTCGTTAAGCAGTCAATCAGCTCTTGGCGGTAAGTCCAGCATTGGAGGCAGATCAACGGCTTATGTGTGCACCGGTCCGACATGCAGCGCGCCTTTGCATGCGCCTGAGGAATTCCTCGAGCGCCTCAGAGCGTCGCGGGGCGAAACGAGTGATGAAACTTTTCGATGACTCTTTACCGCGTTGAAACGTCCCAGAGTTCAAACGCTTGGCTGAACCAGCCTCAGAGCGATATAGAGGCTAGGTGGAAAGGCTGCGCTGCATGAAGCTTCTTCGCGAAATCGTTCGATACGGATATGCCCCCTTCATGATGTTCGGGCTGACCGCGGCCGCCTATTGGGTGGTGAGCGAGCTCGTCGTCGCGCGGGGCAACAGCTGGGCATATCTCTGGCTCGTTCCGCTGCTCGCAGTCGCCTATGCAACTTCATTTGCAGCCGAGAAGATCGCCCCGTTTTTCGATGAGTGGAACGATCACTCCGAACACGGCGACATGGCCGCCAACACTGCGCACATCGCGGCTTATGAATTGTCAGCGATGAATGGCGTCTTCCTGATCCCGGTCATCTGCTGGCTTTTCCCGTTCCAGGGTATCTGGCCGACGCATTGGCCGATGTGGACGCAGGTCCTGATCGCGTTCCTCGTCGCCGACTTCGCGTTCATGATGATGCACTACTTGAGCCACCGTTATGCGCCGCTCTGGAGGCTGCACGCGGTCCATCACGGTGTCGGCCGACTGTACGGCTACAACGGCGTCATCCGCCATCCAATCCATCAAGTCATCGATATGGTCGTCGGCAACATGCCGCTCGTGATCATCGGCATGCCCGTTCCCGTCGCAGTGGTGCTGGGCTTCCTGATCTCGGTGACGCTGATCGTGCAGCATTCGAATGTCGATGCGCGTCTCGGTCCGCTGCAGAAACATCTGTCGATTGGCCGCCTGCATCACATGCACCACGTGAACTGGGGCACGGAAGGCGACTGCAATTTCGGCCTGCTTCTGACAATCTGGGATCGGATGCTCGGCACGTTCAGCGACAAGCCGAAGCGCGAGATCACGTCCAAGGATATGGGCGTCGACGAGCTACCGAATTTTCCGAAGAGCTACGTCGAGCAGCTGCTGCTGCCGTTCTACTACGAGCCCGGCAAGGGCGAACCGGAGCGCTATAAGAAGCTCGCCGCCAAGACGCCGGCGCAGGAAGCGCGCGACCAGATCTTTCACGCGGCGGAGTAAGTTTCATTCAATCTGAAGAGAAATGTCATCCTCGGGCTTGTCCCGAGGATCCATTCGGCTGTGCGCTCGGTGCCTGATGGATCCTCGGCATAAAGCCGAGGATGACAGCCCTGACGCCGGTAATCGACCAATAAAAGGGCCGCTCTCGGAAGCGGCCTTTTTCACGTGAATCATTTTGTAGGATCGACATCGCTCCAATCGTCTTCCGTCGAAGGCCGATATGCGGAGGATAGGAGCTATGAAGTACATGATGTTCGTCGCGACGGACGCCGAGCCGGATGCCTCGGCGGAGAAGCCCGGCGAAATTGAGCGATGGCTGGAAGAAACGGCGGACCGGCGAATTACCGGGGAACGGCTGCGGCCAGCGCGAGATGCCAAGACCGTGCGCGTGCGCGGCGGGAAGGTTATCATCACCGACGGGCCGTTCACGGAAACAAAGGAAGTGATTGTCGGGTTCGACATTCTCGAATGCGATAGCATCGAGGGTGCCATCGCCATCGCCGCGAAACATCCGATGGCGCGCGCCGGGCGGCTGGAACTCAGGCCGTTCTGGCCGTTCGAAGAATAGAGTTAGATATGAAAAAGGCGGCCAGGTCAGGCCGCCTTTTGATTACGTATTCATCGACTGGAAGAACTCGCCGTTGGTCTTGGTGGACCGGAGTTTGTCGATCAGGAACTCGATGCCGTCCATTGTACCCATCGGGTTCAGAATGCGGCGGAGGACGTAGACCTTCTTGAGCTGATCTTTCGGCACGAGCAGGTCTTCTTTGCGTGTGCCCGAGCGCGATACGTCGATCGCCGGGAAGACGCGCTTGTCGGAGACCTTGCGGTCCAGAATGATTTCCGAGTTGCCGGTACCTTTGAACTCTTCGAAAATGACTTCGTCCATGCGCGAGCCGGTATCGATCAGCGCGGTCGCGATGATGGTCAGCGAGCCGCCTTCTTCGATATTGCGTGCCGCACCGAAGAAGCGCTTCGGCCGTTGCAGCGCGTTCGAGTCGACGCCGCCGGTCAGAACCTTGCCGGAAGACGGTACAACCGTGTTGTAGGCACGACCTAGGCGCGTGATCGAGTCGAGCAGGATAACCACGTCTCGCTTATGCTCAACAAGACGTTTAGCCTTCTCGATGACCATTTCGGACACTTGGACGTGGCGTGACGGCGGCTCGTCGAACGTCGAGGAGATGACCTCGCCTTTGACGTTGCGCTGCATGTCGGTGACTTCTTCCGGCCGCTCGTCGATGAGCAGAACGATCAGGTAGCATTCCGGATGGTTGGCCGTGATCGAATGCGCGATGTTCTGAAGAAGAACGGTCTTGCCGGTGCGGGGCGGCGCCACGATCAGGGCGCGCTGGCCTTTGCCGAGCGGGGAGACGATGTCGATCACGCGGGACGACAGGTCTTTGATGGTCGGGTCTTCGATCTCGAGCTTCAGCCACTGCGTGGGATAGAGCGGCGTCAGGTTGTCGAAGTGGCTCTTATGTTTGGTCTTCTCGGGGTCTTCGAAGTTGATGTTCGAGACCTTGAGGAGGGCGAAGTAACGTTCGCCATCCTTGGGCGATCGGATCTGGCCTTCGACGGTATCGCCGGTGCGGAGGGCAAAACGGCGGATCTGCGAGGGTGAGACGTAAATGTCGTCGGGACCGGGCAGATAGTTCGCGTCGGGCGATCTTAAAAAGCCGAAGCCATCCTGCAGAACTTCTACAACCCCGGTCGCGGTAATTTCGGTTTCCTGGGTCGCGAGCTGCTTCAGCGTCGCGAACATCAATTCCTGCTTACGCAGGGTCGAGGCGTTCTCGACACCGGCCTCTTCGGCAAAGGTGACGAGCTCGGCGGGGGATTTCCGCTTCAAATCCTCGAGCTTCATTTGCTTCATTGAAAAAGAACTCCACGGAGCGCCGCATTAAAGCGGAATCGGGTGGTGAGGTGGGATGAATGAGCCTGGCATGACGGCGACGAGGCGGGCGCCTCGTCATGAACCGGCGGGCGTTGACGCATCAAAACGTCGAAACGTGCCGTCTGCCAAAATCCTATGAGGACTGATTTTTCATAGCAGATCGGCGCGGATTAGGAAAGTCTCAAAATGGCTTTACAATTACAAGGATGACAATGCCGATCATCAGCACCGCCGGGACTTCATTGATAATCCGCCAGTGACGCGCGGGTTTCGTGTTGCGATCTTCACGAAAGGCGCGAGCCGAAGCCGAAAGATAGCCATGCAACCCGGAAAGCAGGAGGACCAGCGTAATTTTGGCGTGCAACCAAGGCGCCGACCAGAAGTGGCCCGCGGTCGCGAGCCATAGGCCGAGCACCCAGGCGATGATCATCGCCGGCGTTGCAATGATACTGAGAAGCCGGCCTTCCATCACCTTGAAGTTTTCGGACTGAGCGGAGCCGACCGGCGCCTCGGCATGATAGACGAAAAGCCGCGGGAGATAGAGCATGGCCGCCATCCACGCGATGATCGCGATGACGTGGAAGGATTTGATCCAGAGATAGGCATCTGCAGGGAAGATGAGGACGAAAGCCGCGGCCAGAAGAATTGTCACCACCAGCGCAATCGCGGCGCGGCGCGCTGGGGAGCCTGCTTGAGGCGAGACGGTTGAGGGAGCGTCTGACATGCTTCAGTTTCCCTTTTCGCGGACCCGTTGAACAAGCCGGGCGACGTTCTCGGGCGGCGTCTGGGGTACGATGCCGTGTCCGAGGTTGAACACGAAGGGCAGGCCAGCCATCGCCTCGCAGATCGCGTCAGTACGAGTATCGAGCGCATCGCCACCGCTGACCAGCAGTAGAGGATCCAGATTACCCTGGACGACTTTGCCTGTTTTCGCGATCGCCTGCATGACGCTCAGCGGACAGGCCGTATCGCAGCTCACGCCATCGACATTGGTGCCGTCGATGTATTTTTGAAGGCTTGCTGCGGCTCCCCGCGGAAACCCTATGATCGGGACATTCGGGTGACGACGCCGGATTTCGGTGACTATGCGCGCCGTTGGTCTGATGACCCAGCGCTCGAATTCATCGTCGGCGAGACTACCAGCCCAGCTGTCGAAAATCTGCAGAGCGTTGGCGCCGGCATCCACTTGGTTGGAAAGATACACAATCGAGGCTTCGGTCAGCAGATCGATGAGTTCGGAAAAGCCCTGCCGGTCGCGATAAGCCCAGCTTCGCGCTGCGGCCTGGTCGGTCGATCCGCGTCCTTCGGCCATGTATGTCGCAACGGTCCAAGGTGCCCCACAAAATCCAATCAAAGCCGTCTCGCGCGGCAGCTCTCGGGCGAGCAGCGCGACGGTCTCGCAAACTTTTGCGAACTTGTAGTGGGTGTTCGATAGGGTGAGTCGGCGCAGATCATCAACCGACTTTATCGGCTCGAGGCGGGGACCCTCGCCTTCGGCAAAACGAACGCTTTGGCCGAGGGCGTCGGGCACGACCAGGATGTCGGAAAACAAAATCGCAGCGTCGAAGCCGTAGCGCCGGATCGGCTGCAGCGTCACTTCGGCGGCGAGTTTCGGCGAATAGCACAGGTCGAGAAAGGTTCCGGCTTCCGACCGGACCTTGCGATATTCCGGCAGATAGCGGCCGGCTTGGCGCATGAGCCAGACGGGAGGCGGCTCGACGGCCCTGCCCGAAAACGGGGTCAGGAAACGCTTCAGGGGCTGGTTTGCCTTCAGGTCGTGCAAGGTCGTTCTTCCCTTCACTTCAAATCAGATAAGTTTTCTTGAAGCTTATTTTTTAGACTCTTAGGGCAGCGAGGATCGGGGATGATGGAATCGTCCACATGCTGTCCACAAGGTTTCAGTCAGTCAGATCGTGTAGCACGAGCGATAGGGCTTGTGGGGTGCTCAGCGCAATAGGAGGATAAAGCGTCTATTAATCAATATCTTGCGAACGCCCTGCAACGACAACCCAGAAGGGCTGTTTGTTGAAAACTGCTGGACTAGGGCTGGAGAGCCCCGTTGTCCCTTGGGATAGTCGTTCGTCGAACAACATCTTTCCCTTTTGCCCGGATGTGAGTATCGCGGTGGGTGAGCCTATGGTTGTTCTCTCAACCCGAAACGAGCCCACCGGGTCCGGGGATAACGTCGGGGTTTTGAACAGGCTGCCGCCCGTCAGTCGCAAGAGATCGATGTCATGACGCTGCCGAGCCTGTTTCATATGCACCTCGTTTCCGATGCGACCGGTGAAACGCTGGCGGCGATCGCGAAAGCGGCGATCGTGCAGTATCAGAATATTCGGGCGATCGAACACGTACACCCGTTGGTGCGCACTCAGCGGCAATTGAAGCGGGTGCTTGCCGACATCGAAGCCGAGCCCGGCATCGTGCTTTATACCGTCGTCAACCAGGCGCTTGCCGCCGACCTCGAACAGCATTGTCAGCGGCTCAAGATTCCGTGTCTGGCGGTCTTGCGTCCGATCATGCAGGTGTTCGAGAGCTATCTCGGCGCGCCACAAACGCCGACGGTCGCGGGACAGCACGTTCTCGATGCCGATTATTTCCGGCGCATCGATGCAATGAATTTCACGATGGCGCACGACGATGGCCGGTTGCCGGACAATCTCAGTGATGCGGACATCATATTGCTCGGCATTTCGCGGACGTCGAAAACGCCGACTAGTCTCTATCTCGCGCAGCGCGGCTACAAGACGACGAACCTGCCGCTTGTTCCGCAGGTGTCGCTGCCGGAGCAACTGTTCCGGCAGCACTCGGCATTTGTGGTGTGTTTGATTGCAAATGTGGATCGAATTGCAGACGTGCGTCGCAATCGCGCGATCCTCATGGCCGACCGGGATCTCGAAACTTATGTCGATCGTGATACGATATCGGCTGAAATCGCCTATACGCGGAAGATCGCCGCTCAGTACGGCTGGCCGATCATCGACGTGACGCGACGGTCCATCGAAGAATCTGCAACGATGATCCTGAAGCTCTTGAACGACCGGAAGGCCGGATCAAAACCGGAGATGGACCCGGTCAATGTCTGACGTCACCCATTTGATACTCGCGTCAGCCAGCGTTGCGCGCCGGGCGTTGCTCGAAGCGGCGGGTCTCGAATTCGAGGTCATTCCCGCGGAGATCGACGAGACGGCCATTCGAGATGCCATTCTCGAAAAGACATCCGGCGCGGAAGCGGCGGATGTTGCGAGCGTGCTTGCGGCGGAAAAGGCCCGCGTCGTTTCGAGCGAACATCGCGATGCTCTCGTTATCGGCGCCGATCAGGTGCTGGCGCTGGGCCCTAAGATTTTTTCGAAAGCCGGGAGCGTCAGTGAGGCGCGCGAACATCTCGTCATGCTGCGCGGGCGCACGCACGATCTCGTTTCCGCCGTTGCGCTGGCTCGAAACGGGGTCGTTCACTGGCAAACGACATCGACGGCCGCGATGACCATGCGGAATTATTCCGACGAATTTCTCGGCGCCTATCTCAAGCGCGCGGGGGATCGCGTTCTCGGCAGTGTTGGCTGCTACGAATTGGAAGGTCTGGGCGTGCAACTCTTCGAACAAATCGAGGGCGATTATTTCACGATCCTCGGCATTCCGCTGCTGGCGCTTCTCGCGCGTCTTCGCGAAGAACAGATGATCACAGCATGAAGCGGGCCTGTGTCATCGGGTGGCCGATCGCGCACTCGCGCTCGCCGCTCATTCATCAGTATTGGCTGCGGACGTACGGGATCGAGGGCACCTATACAAAAGAGCCGGTTCGAGCCGAGGAGCTGCCGCAGTTTCTTGCGTCCTTGAAGGATCGCGGATTTGCGGGCTGCAATGTAACGGTGCCGCATAAGGAAGCTGCGTTTGCGGCTGCCAAGATTCAATCTCCTTCAGCCATTGCGGTCGGCGCCGCGAACACGCTCTGGTTCGAGGGCGATGCGCTGGCCTGCACCAATACCGACACCTACGGTTTCATGGCCAATCTCGATCAGTCTGCGCCGCATTGGAAGCAGTCGCCGGGCCCCATCATGATCCTCGGCGCGGGTGGATCAGCGCGGGCGGTGATCCACGGACTCCTGGAAGCCGGCCGCGACGACATTCGCGTTTACAACCGGACAGTCGAGCGGGCGCAGGAGATAGCGCGTCACTTCGGCGCGCGTGTTTCCGCTTGGCCTTGGGACGTCCGAAATGATCATATCACGGAGGTTTCCGTCATCGTTAACACGACGACGCTTGGCATGAACGGCGCGGGGGATACGGGCATCGATTTTTCTCGGGCACCCAGCGATGCGGTTGTCGCGGATCTCGTTTACGTCCCGTTGGAGACCGGATTGTTAAGCTCCGCTCGCAAATCTGGGCTCGTTGGCGTGGACGGGCTCGGGATGTTGCTACACCAGGCCGTTCCCGGGTTCGAGAAGTGGTTCGGTGTTCGCCCGGAAGTGACGCCCGACCTTTATCGGCTTGTTGCAGAAAATATTCGTGAGGCGTGATGCTTGTCGTTGGATTGACGGGTTCGATTGGCATGGGCAAATCGACCGCGGCGGCACGGTTCCGTGCGCGCGGAATAAGCGTTTTCGATGCGGACGCCGAGGTGCACCGGCTTTACGCGGGTCCGTTGAACGACGAGATCGAGCGGGCTTTTCCAGGATCGGTCGCCGGCGGCGTTGTCGATCGCGGCAAGCTCGCAGCGCAGCTCGTGGCTGACTCTCATCGCTTCAAAGATCTCGAAGCAATCGTGCATCCTCGCGTTCGCGAGGCGGAGCGTCGGTTCCTGCAAGACGAGAAGTCACACGGCGCAGCGATGGCGGTTCTTGAAATTCCGCTCTTCTTCGAGGGTGGGCGCGACGAGCATGTCGATGCCATCGTCGTCGTTACGGCGTCGCCCGAGCTGCAGCGCGAGCGTGTGCTGGCGCGTGCGGGCATGACGGACGCCAGGTTCGAGGCCGTGGTTGCGCGGCAGCTTCCCGAAGACGAAAAGCGATCGCGCGCCGATTTCGTTGTGGACACCAACGGATCGGTCGAAAGCTGCAACAGCCAAATCGATCGCATCATCACTAAGCTACTCCCCCTTAGCGCCACGGCTTACGATAAGTATTGGCGATAATTCTCGGCGCCTGATGGCGCCGAGTATTGACGATAGTTTCGGCGCCTGATGGCGCCTCCGGGGGGAAACGGACTGTATGCGCGAAATCGTACTCGATACCGAAACGACCGGCCTCGATCCGAAGAAGGGTCATCGCCTTATCGAGATCGGCGGCATCGAAATGGTCAATCGCATTCCGACGGGGAAAGAGTTTCACAAGTTCATCAACCCGCAGCGCGACGTTCCCCGGGAAGCGCAAGAGATCCACGGGATCGCGACGGAATTCCTTTACGACAAGCCGTTGTTCCGGGATGTCGTGCGCGAGTTCCTGACGTTCGTCGGTGACGATGTTCTCGTCATTCACAACGCCCAGTTCGACATCATGTTTTTGAACTACGAGCTCGGACTCGTCGGCGAGAAGGCTTTGAGCTTCGATCGGGTGGTCGATACGCTCGCGATTGCGCGGCGACGGCATCCTGCGGGCCCGAATACGCTCGATGCGCTTTGCAAAAGGTATTCGATCGACAATTCCCAGCGCACGAAGCACGGCGCTCTCGTCGACAGTCTGCTTTTGGCTGAGGTCTACGTCGAGCTGCTCGGCGAGCGTCAAGCGACGTTCGGTCTGCAGTCGGCGAGCGCTAACGCGTCGGGCAATCAGCGCAGTGGGGCACGGGGTATGGCCGCAGCGGTTCGTCCGCAGCCATTACCATCGCGGATCGGGCAAGCGGAAGCCGATGCTCACCGTACGTTCGTCGAGAAAATGAAAACATCGGCGCTCTGGCTGCGTTTCTGGGGTGAAACGCCAGTCGCCTAGGCTCTGCGGGGAAGCCTGAGATTGATCTCAGGCTCAAATCGCATTCGGGTTCAGGCGTTGGCCCGGCCTGATCCCTGGCTTCGTTGCTGCTGGCGGCTAACATAGAGTGCGCCGAAATCGATCGGATCGAGAAGCAGCGGCGGGAATCCGCCTTCGCGCGTTACGTCGGCGACCAGGCGGCGGAGGAACGGGAAGATCATCGCGGGGCCGGAGATCAGAAGAAACGGTTCTAGCGCGCCTTCCGGCATGCTTTCGATATTCAACAGGCCCGCGTAGACCGTCTCCAGCACGTAGATCGTGCCGATGTTGTTCGATGCGGTGGCTTTGAACTCGATCGATGTCTCGTAGAGTTCTTCGTTGATCTTGTGAGCGCCAACGTTGACCTCGACCTTGACGCTCGGCTGGTCGCCGGCCGACGCAATCAGCTTGTGAACGTTCGGATTTTCGAACGACAGATCTTTGATGTATTGATTGACGATCTTGGCCCGGATGGGATTTTGGCCGTCGGGTTTTTGCGCGGCGGCAGCGCCGTTGCCATTCGTTCCCTGTTCGGCCATCGTGCCCTCTTCAATTCATCTATGGATCGAGAAATTCGGAGCGCGGTCGCTAGCACGTCATGCCCAGGCGCGCAACGGAGAGCGCATGAGTCGCGTCAGCGCCTTGAACGTTCCGAATGGCTCTGTTTCGCGAACGCCTCAGTTTCGCGAACGTCTGGGCTGAACGGCTTTGCCCTGATGCAGCGGGCGTTCGCTCACGCGTTCGTATTCGCCCTCGATAACGACACCCTCGTCGCCAGCCGGTGTTTCTCCGGTGCTGGCGCGGAAGGTCTCACGGCTGACCTCGGCCTGATAATGGAACAGCGTGACAAGCTTCAGGAGCCCGGTCCGGATGACGAGGTGGCGGACTTGAGGGATGAGAAGGCATAAGCCGAACAGATCCGAGATCACGCCAGGAAAGATTAGGAGCAGGCCGGCGAGGACCTGCAAAAATCCATCGAAGAGCGGCGGGAAGCCTTCCCGTTCGGTGCCCAATCGCGACAACGCCCGCTCGAAGACGGAGAGGCCGACCCGGCGGATGACGTAAGTTCCGAGGATTGCGGTGCCGAGAACGATTGCAGCGAGCCACCAGATGCCGATCGTCTGCCCGAGACGGATCAGCAACCCGATTTCCAGCAGGGGCAGGGCCGCCAACGCCAGGATCAGGGCAATTTTGAACGGTTGAGACATAAGCGCTCGCAAAACTATTGCGGCACCTTAGCGCGGATGAGCGTCAGCGGCCATCGACCATCAGGAAGCAGGCCCCCATGTTCAACGATATTCACATTGTGCCGCGGGTCTTGGCCTCCGTAATGCAGTCGTAAAGGGCCAGCGGCGACGGGCGGCAGACGCCGGATGCTTAAGGTGTTATAGAAGTTCTATCTTCAAATCGTCCGTCCGGGCCCTTAGATAAGGGTCCTAGGGTGGCGGGCCATCCAATAGAAGCCTTTTTTGGCACCACGTCACCCGGAGGCGCTGACCTTTAGTATGAACGGTCAATTCGATCTTATTACAATCATTGCTCTCATCATCGCCGTTGCGGCGATCATCAAGCTTCGGAACGTGCTTGGCCACCGTACGGACGATGACGAGAAGCGCGTCGAGCGGCTTAAAACGCGTGAGCGGGAAGCGGGTCAGCGCCCGGCCACGGAGACGGCGTCGGCCGACGTCATCACGATGCCCCGCCGCGATCGGGAGCCATTAGCTCCTGTGTCCGCGCCTGAAGCCGCTGCAACAAACGCCGAGGCACGCATCAGGGCGTATCCTGTTTCGGATCCGGCTGTAACCACCGGCTTCCTCGATATTGCGAAGGCCGATCCGTCGTTCGATCCCGACGCCTTTGTGGCTGGCGCCGGCCGCGCTTACGAGATGATCGTGTCGGCGTTCGCGGAAGGAAACCGGAAGGCGCTGAAGGACCTTTTGAGCAAAGAGGTCTACGATGGTTTCACGGCCGCTATCGCAGAGCGGGAAGCTCGCGGCGAGACGATCGAGCAGCAGTTCGTCGGCATCCGGAAGGCCGACGTCGTCGAGGCGGAACTCAAGAATGGCGTGGCCTCAGTGACGGTGCGCTTCGTCAGCGAGCTGATCTCGGCAACTCACGACAAGGCCGGCGAGGTCATCGCGGGCGACTCCCAGAAGATCAAAGACGTGACCGATATCTGGACGTTCAGCCGCGATATCTCGAACGCCAAGGCTCGGAGCAACCTTAATTGGCGGTTGGTTGCAACTCAGGCTCCAAATTAAGAAAAGCTTAACAAGCGCGATGTGACCGTGTGGGCGGGGTATGCCGCTTCACACGGAAAAGCGTCATGCGTTCGTCAGGCACCTCCTGGGCGTTCAGCCCGCAATTTTTCAACCCCGTTCATCTCGTCGCGCTGTTATTCTCTTTCGCAGCGATGCAGATTGCGCACGTTCCTGCGTTCGCAAAATCATCCTCCGAAAAATCATCGGCCGATAAGCATCAGAACAAAGCTCAGCCTCGAATGGATTCGAACCCAATCTCCTTCGAGCCCATTTCGTTCAACGACCTTCCCGCCTGGGAAGAGGACGATCATCTCGCTGCCTGGAAGGCGTTTCTGGCGTCATGCGGGCCGTTGCTGAAAGCGGGTCCGCGCGAGCCGACGCCCGGAAGTGCCGGTTCACCGCAAGAGCTTCTCGATGTTTGCTCGCGGGCGGTCGCGTTGTCGAAGTCGAAGACCCCGCAAACGCGACAGGGCGCGCGGCAATTCTTCGAAGCTTATTTCCAGCCCAATCGGGTCGTGGGAAACGATCGCGATGGATTGCTCACCGGGTACTTCGAGCCGGACATCAAAGGTTCGCGGACGCCGGACAAGACCTTCAAGGTGCCGGTCTACCGACGGCCGCACGACCTCGTGAATATGGTTCCGGAAAGCGAGCGCGGTTCCAAGTCGGCAGCCCTCACACATCAGCGCAAGACCGACCGTGGCCTGGAGCCATATCTTACGCGCACCGAGATCGAGGAGGGCGGGCTCGAGGGTCTGGGTCTCGAGCTCTTTTACCTCAAGGACGCGGTCGACGTTTTCTTCATGCAGGTCCAGGGGTCCGGCCGTATCGAATTGCCGAACGGCGATAAAGTTCGGATTACCTATGACGGCAAGAACGGTTATCCCTATAACTCGATCGGACGGTTGCTGATCGATGAAGGTCATCTAACAGCGGACGAGATGTCGTTGAAGTCTTTGAAGAAATGGCTGAAGGCCGACAAAGACCGGGCGAAACCCGTTATGCGGAAAAATCATTCCTACGTTTTCTTCAAGGAGCTGTCGGGCGAGCAAGCCAAGGCCCCGATGGGCGTTCACTGCATTCCACTGCAGCCTTTGCGAAGTCTCGCTGTCGATACGACGTACTACCCGATCGGGATTCCGATCTATGTCGATGCTCCGCAGATCACACATGCAACCGCATCGCGGGAATTTCACAGGCTGATGATCGCCCATGACGTCGGCTCGGCGATCAAGGGGTCGGAGCGCGGCGACATTTTCTTCGGTTCGGGCGATGCGGCGGGCCGGCTTGCAGGCGTGACGAAGCACCCGGGTCACCTTTACGCGCTGCTGCCCCTCCACGGATCGCACGCGCATAAGACCGCGAGCGACGGACCGTGAAAAAGCAGAGTGGCGGTGGCAAAGGGCGGGCATCGGCCGACGACAACGATCTCGATCACGAAATCTGGCGGCACACCGCTGCAACGATCGAGCCTTTGAAACGCGCCAAGCCTCGCTTCCATCCGGCGAGCGATGCTCTAAAAGCAGGCGGCAAAGCGGCCGGCGTTCCGAAGCCGAAGGTTTCCGCCGAGCCTGAGAGACTGCCGGTCAAGCCGCGCTCGGCGCACGCTCATCCCGAAAATCCGCGTCCGAAGCCGTCTCCGGCGAAAGCTCCCGACCTTGCGCTCTTCGATCGCAATAGCGTCCGGAAATTGCGCGGCGGCCGGACCGAGATCGAAGCGCGCGTCGACCTTCACGGCATGCGCCAGGACGAAGCCCACGTGGCGCTGCGAAGCTTTCTCTTCAGCTGCCAACGGCGCGGCCTGCGGTTCGTTCTCGTGATCACCGGCAAGGGCAAGACGAACGGCAAAGCCCTTTCGGAAGAGGGGTACGGGGAGCGGGAGCGCGGTGTGCTCAAGCGCAACGTTCCGCGCTGGCTCGATGAGCCCGAGCTAAGGGCAATCGTCGTCAGTTTTACGGTTGCCGCCATCCAGCACGGCGGCGAAGGCGCGATGTACGTTCATCTCAGATCGAAGAACCGAGCGTAGATTAAAAGCAAGTTTCCTGAAGCTTCTGCAGCGCCTGTCCGATGCCGTTCAGGGAGTAGGTGTCGGTAACGTTCGCGCCGCGATCGGAGGAGATCGCGATCGACATCGTGTTGCCTTTCCGCATGGCTTCGACGAGTTTCAGTTCCTGGGTGGAATCGCTGACGTAGGCCCGATCGCTCGCGCCGAAGAGCCTGAAGCCTGCGGGGCTGACCGTCGCGGTGCCCTGCGCGCTCTTCTTGATCCGGAATCCCATGAGGAAGCTGACTTCGGCGCGGATGCCATCCTTGGGCCAGGCTGAAATGTAGGCGCGCGGCGCTTCGCGAGGCGCGTCCTGCGGCTCACTCGTTTTCGGTTCGCTCGTCACGAAGCAGAAGAGGTGCGGGTCATTGGCGTCAGCCATAACGGCCCAGTCGCCGAAGGTTGCCACACGGGTCATCTGCTCTGCGGCAAGTGCCGGCCGCGGCGCTGGGTTCAATGCGACGAGACCAAGAAATAGAATAAACAAAATGCTCCGCACATTCTGCTTCCCCATCAAGGTCCCCCCTCGCCGATCGGGCGATCGGCGAACCGCGCCAAGCTCCTCATGCGATCGTACATCACAATCGCGCCGGCCATCGCGACATTGACGCAAAAGGACGTCGGGATCTTGACGACATAGTCGCAGCGCTCGATCAGAGGTTCGGATAGCGATCCAAGCTCCGGTCCGAGCACATATGCCGCTCGCAGGGGATGGCGAAAGCTCGGCAGGTCGATCGCGTCGTCGAGAAGCTCGATGCCGACGAGCTTGCAGCCGCCGGGCAGCGCCATTTCGTCAAGGGTCGCCCAATTGTAGTGGGGCAGGTGCAATTGGCTTTTCGACGTATCAGCGTGGGCTTCCTGGGCCTTATAGGTCGCACCGACCGTGAAGGTGAAGCTCGCACCGAAGGCGTGCGCCGAGCGCATCAGATTGCCGAGGTTCAGCGACTTCGACATCCGCTCGGCTCCGATTGCGAAATAGCCCTTCGGGTGCGGCGGCCATGTGGTCGCTTTTCTTGACATTGTGTTCTGCTCGTGTGTGTCAGAGGGATACGCAGCGAGTGGGACGTCACACATGAAGGCAGCTCTTTGCAAGAGCCTTGACGGGGCAAAAAGTCTCGCCGTCGAAACACTCCCGGACCCGGTCGCGGGACCGGGACAGGCCATCGTTCGGGTGGCGGCCGTGGGCCTCAATTTTGCCGATACGCTGATCACGCGCGGCAAATACCAGTTCAAGCCGGAGTTGCCGTTTTCGCCGGGAGCGGAGATTGCGGGTGTCGTCGAGAGCATTGGCGCGAACGACGCGGGCATTTCCCCCGGTCAAGCCGTCATGGCGTACGTCAATTGGGGTGGAGCGTCCGAGAAGGTCGCCGTCGATGCCGATAAACTCATTCCTATTCCTGACGGCGTGGCGATGACGGTCGCGGCAGGGCTTTCGGTGACGTATGGCACGGCGATGCACGGGCTTGCCGATCGCGGCCGCTTGCAGCCTGGCGAGACGGTCGTCGTGACGGGTGCTGCCGGAGGCGCGGGTCAAGCGGCCGTCGAGATCGCCAAGCTCATGGGTGCTCGTGTGATCGCCGTCGTCTCGTCGGAAGAGAAGGGTGCGATTGCGAAAGCCGCAGGAGCGGACGACGTGATCCTGTTTCCCGGCTCGGATCTCAAGACGAAAGTGCGTACGCTGACGAACGGCAACGGCGCCGACGTCGTCTATGACTGCATCGGCGGAGAGGCGTCGGAACCACTGGTGCGGGCGCTCAACTGGCAAGGGCGGTTTCTGGTCGTCGGCTTTGCAGCGGGGGACATTCCGAAGATTCCTCTCAATCTGCTGTTGCTCAGGGGCGCAGAGATTTCCGGTGTTTTCTGGGGCGAGTCCGTGAAGCGCGATCCGACTGGGCACCGCCGCAACATGGAGCAAATCTTGCGCTGGGTGCGTGACGGGCGCCTGCAACCTCGCCTCCACGGTATTTACCCGCTTGAGCAGATTCGCGACGCCCTTGAGGTACTGGAGCGGCGTGAGGCGACCGGCAAGGTCGTCCTCACGATGTTGCCCTAAGCGAGCGGCTGCTACCAGCTCGCTTCGCTATCGTCGGCAAGAAACCCCAATCCGCGCATGGGAAAACGATCTTCGATCCCATAGGGACCGCCGCCGACGCCGGGTCGCGACGACATCAGAAGGGTTCGGCCGACGAAGAAGGGTTCGGAACGATAGCCTCCGTGACTTGATAGAAAGCGAGCGACGACGTCGGCGTTGGAGTGCTTCAATCTTGCGAGCGTGACATGTGGTTTGAATGCGCGCGTATCAGGCGGCAAGCCCGCATTGCGCGCGGCTTTCTCGTGTGCACGCGCTAATTCCTCGAGTTCGGGGCGGAGTTCAACCGCGGCGAAAATCGATCGAGGATCGTCGCCGCCGAAGGCGCCGAGACCCGTGAGACGGACTTCGAATCCGTCGGGTTCGATCATGGCGAGGTTTGCGGTGAACTCGCGCGCTTGTTCGTTGTCGATATCGCCGCCGAACCTCAGCGTGATGTGATAGCTCTCGGGCAACAGCCAACGCGCGCCGGGCAGCGGCACACGCAGGCGATGCAGCTCTTCGCGGATATCATCCGGCAACTCGATAGCAGTGAACAAGCGGGGCATCGGAATGTCCTTGCTCGCAAGAGGGGCGAAGGCGCCGTTATTTTTTCTGCGCTTCCTTTTGCTCGACGCTTGCGACAAGCGCTTCGACGTCGGGCATGATGCGCTTGACGACCTCGGCGACACCGGCTGCAGTCGGATGCAAGCCATCAGGCTGCGTGAACGATCGATCCAAGGCTACGCCCTCGAGGAAAAAAGGGTAGAGCGGAACGGCGTATTTCGAGGCAAGGTCCGGATATATCGCGTCGAAAGATTTTGCGTACTCGTCGCCCCAATTGTTCGGCGCCTTCATGCCGGTGAGGAGGACCGGGATTCCCTTGTCCTTCAACGCGGCGAGCATCTTGTCGAGATTGGCGCGCGGCACTTTCGGGTCGATGCCTCTGAGTGCGTCATTGGCGCCAAGCTCCAGGATCACCGCATCGGGTTTCGGGTCGAGCGCCCAGTCGAGCCGCGCCAAGCCGTCGGACGTCGTGTCGCCGGAAACGCCGGCATTGACGACGGTGACCTTGTGCCCCTTCGCCTCAAGCGCCATCTGAAGCTGCGCGGGGAACGAATCAGTGGTTTTGACGCCATAGCCGGCGGTAAGACTATCTCCGAAGGCAACAATCGTCGCCGGTCGCCCTTGAGCGGCTGATGGGGGCGTCATGATGGGAGCGGTCGTGGAGGCAAAAATCGTCATGAGCCAGAGCGCCGCTTTCGCAATCCATGGCCTTGGCTGGGCCTCCAGATACTTGCGGGGACCCAGGGAAAATCCATCGTTCATTTTTCGGCCCCACACATCACGCAATCCACGAGCTGACGTAGAGGCTCGGCACGCACGGTACAAGCCCGCCACGACAACGGCCATGACAACACAGGGCATTTAGCTTGAGCGAACCCATCATCAAACTCGACAATGTGCATCTCTCTCTGACGAGCCGCGCAGGCCCAGTCCATATTCTCCGCGGTGTTTCGCTTGCGATCCCTCATGGGCAGTCCGCGGCGATCGTCGGGCCTTCCGGGTCCGGCAAGACGTCTCTGCTCATGACGATGGCTGGGCTCGAGCGGGCGACAAGCGGTGAGATCAACGTATCAGGGCGGAGCATCGGGCCTTTGTCCGAGGATGAGCTTGCCATGCTGCGCGGCGCGCATATGGGCATCGTGTTTCAATCATTTCACCTTGTCCCGACGATGACGGCGCTCGAAAACGTCGCTTTGCCGATGGAACTCGCAGGCGACAGCAAGGCTTTTGAGACGGCTCGCGGTCTTTTGGATGAGGTTGGGCTCGGGGCGCGCGTCGAGCATTTTCCGGCAGAACTCTCAGGCGGCGAGCAACAGCGCGTTGCCATCGCACGGGCGCTCAGCCGTTCGCCCGAGATCATTTTTGCCGACGAGCCGACTGGCAATCTCGACGGTCGAACGGGGCGGCAGATCATCGATCTGCTTTTTGGTCTGCGCGAACGCCGGAACGCGACGCTCGTGATGGTCACTCACGACAACAAGCTTGCCGCGATGGCGGATCGCATCATCCGCATGGCGGACGGCGCGATCGTATCGGATGAGCGGACGGGCGTCTCCGATGCGGGTTCGGGTTCCACGATGCATGCGGTGTCGTCGTGACGGTGTCGGCGTTGGAAAGCGCCCTACCGCAGCAGCGTGCCGGATTACGCACGATCGTGCGTCTCGGTTTGCGCGAGCTTCGCAATGGGTTCGACGGGTTCCGGATCTTTATCGCCTGCCTGGCGCTGGGCGTGATGGTGATCGCCGCGGTCGGTGCGCTTGCGGATGCGTTGCGCGCCGGGCTCGCGACACAAGGCGAGGTTATTCTCGGCGGCGACGTGATGTTTGCGCGCGCGCACGTGCGGGCCGCTCCTGCCGAGCGGGACATATTCCAAAGTCTCGGACAGGTGAGCGAAACCGCCACCATGCGGACGATGGCGCGCCGTCTCGATGGATCGGATCAGGCGCTGGCGGAACTCAAGGGTGTCGACGTGCTCTATCCGCTGGCGGGCGACGTCACGCTCAAAAGTCCCGGCTCGTTTGCGCATGCGATCACGGGCGACGGAGTCGTCGCCGATGCGATGCTTCTCGATCGCCTGGGGCTCAAGGTCGGCGACAAGATGCGTCTCGGCGAAGCCGAGGTCGTAGTCGGAGGCATTCTCGATAACGAGCCCGATGCCGTCGCGGACCGGATGACCTATGGGCCAAGAATTTTCGTCTCGCTTGAAACGCTTGAAAAGACCGGCCTCGTCAAGCCGGGCACGCTGATACGCTGGCGTTATGCGATCAAGCTTCCAGCGAATGCCGTAAGCGACCGGCAAGCGCTCAGCGAGTTGCGGAAAGACATCGCGCTCAAGATTCCCAATGGCGGGTTCACGAGCGGCGACCGTTTCGATCCGTCGCCACAGATCACAAGGGTGCTCGAGCGGCTGCGGCAGTTCCTCATCCTCATCGGACTTGCGTCGCTGCTCGTCGGCGGCGTCGGCATAGCCAATGCGGTTTCGACGTTCATCGACAAGCGGATGAAAGTGATCGCGACGCTCAGAAGCGTCGGCGCGTCGGGCGCGCAGATTATGGGAATTTTTCTCGTTCAGCTTGGGCTGATGACCGCGATCGGTATCGCGATCGGTTTGGCATTGGGCGTTGCCGTTCCGTCGATCATCGATGCGTTCTACGGGGATCTCTTGCCGGTCCGCATCAATGTTCAGGTTTCGCCGCAGAGTTTGGGAATTGCCGCGCTTTACGGCGCCATCATTGCGTTGCTGTTTGCGCTCTGGCCGCTTGGGCGCGCCGAAAATGTGCGCGCGAGCGTTCTCTTTCGCGATTCCGTCAACTCGCCGGGCGGCAGACCCCGCCCAGCGCTCATCGCGATCATGGGTGTGCTGGCGGCTCTTCTCGTCGGCGTTGCGGTCCTAACATCGGAGCCGCGCTCGATTGCTCTCTATGTCGTCGCGGGCTTGGTCGTCATGCTGGCGGTGTTCGGATGGCTTGGCGGCTATCTCTCGCGTCTTGCCGGCCGGCTGCCGCGACCTCGGCGGCCTGAACTTGCTCTCGCCCTGCGCAACATCGCATCGCCGGACGGGCTGACGCGGTCCGTCCTCTTGTCGCTCGGCACGGGTCTTTCGTTGCTGGTCGCGGTGGGGCTCGCCAATGCTGCCCTAGTCGCCGATCTCCAGGAGCGGCTGCCGGCCGAAGCGCCGGACTATTTCCTTCTCGATATTCCGCCTGCCGACTTCGAAGGGCTGACGGCTCGCGTTTCGCAGCATGTGCCCGGTGCGAAGCTCGTCGAAGCGCCGATGCTGCGGGGCCGGATCGTTGCGATAAAGGGGAAGCCGGTCGAAGAGCTGACGTTCCCAGCAGACACGCAATGGGTTCTGAACAGTGACCGGGGGCTTAGTTACGCCGACACCGTTCCGGAGGGCTCGACGGTTTCGAGCGGCACCTGGTGGGACAAGGGTTATGACGGACCGCCGCTTGTTTCGTTCGAGGGCGAGATTGCCAAGAAACTCGGCATCGGCTTGGGCGACAGCGTTACGGTCAACGTGCTCGGTCGCAATATCGACGCCAAGGTCGCAAGCCTGCGTGACGTCAAATGGGAAAGCATTGCCCTGAACTTCATCATGGTTTTCTCGCCCAATACGCTCCGGGCGGCGCCGCACAATCTGCTGGCGACGGTTCGTTTGCCCCATGGCGGCCTGCCAGGACCCGAGTCAGACATGGTGCGGGATCTCGGGAAGGCCTACCCGAGCGTCAGCGCGATCAGGGTTCGCGATGCAATCGACCAGTTCAGCAAGATTTTTGCGAAGGTCATGGTCGCCGTTCAGGTGGCGGGCAGCGTCACATTAACCGCCGGCGCGCTTGTTCTCGCGGGCGCTTTGGTAACAGCCCAGCGCCGGCGTATTCTGGAAGCCGTCATTCTGAAGACGATTGGCGCCCGCCGGCGGCAGATCCTCGAGGTTCACGCCTGGGAATATGCGGTTCTTGCCGCCATTGCCGCGCTAGTCGCCATTGGTCTCGGAAGCGCCGTCGCCTGGGTAGCGGTCACGCGGGTCATGGAGCTGGACTACGTCTTCTCGCTCAGTTCCATCGGCATCAGCCTCGGGCTGGCGGGGGCGATGATTGCCCTCTTCGGTGGCATTGGCACTTGGGCTATCCTGCGGGCGCCCCCGGCGCCGTACCTGCGCTCGGAATAAAAGACTAACCCCTTTTGTTTACGGGGCTTGAAAGCAATCAAATGAAATAACATATGATTGCGCGAGACCCGGCGACTGGCCGGGCAAATACGAGGATACAGACCATGGCTGAAGTTTTTACGCGACCAAATAGCCCGTACGGCGGCGCACGGACATCGGGCGCGATTGACCAGGGGCTGCGCTCGTTCATGCTCGGCACCTACAACTACATGGCGCTCGGCGTCGCCGGTACGGCTGTCGTCGTCATGCTTCTGATGGCTAACCCGCAAGTCATGGCGGCGATCGCGCTCGGCCCGATGAAGTGGGTCGTCTTCGCGGCCGTTCTCGGCCTTGGCTTTTTTGCGCCGCGACTTTTCTTCGGCGGCAGTGACGTTCTCGCGCACGGCGCCTACTGGCTCTATTGCGCTCTCTGGGGTGCTTTGATCGCCCCGATGGTGTCGCTGTACGTCGGCATGGGCATGGCTGGCATCGTCGGTCAGGCGTTCTTCATCGCTGCTGCGATGTTCGCGGTGACGAGCCTCATCGGCTACACGACGAAGAAGGACATGACGGGCTGGAGCGGCTTCCTGTCCATGGCATCGATCGGCCTGATCGTCGTCATGCTCGGCAGCTTCTTCTTCATCAATGATGCCGGCACCAGCAAGTTGGTGAGCATGGGTATCTCGGCTGTCGTCGTGTTGCTCTTCTCGGTCATTACGGCCTTCGAAACGCAGGCGATCAAGTCGATGTACATCGAGCAGGCGGCTTACGGTAACGAAGCCCAGCTGAAGCGCTCGTCGATCTTCGGCGCATTCATGCTCTACGGTTCGTTCGTGACGCTCTTCATCCACATCCTGAATCTCTTGGGATTGGCGAGCCGCGAATAACGGCCGAGAGATCATTTGAATTGAGAAAGGCCCCGGTTTTCGGGGCCTTTTTTCGTTGGGCGCTTTTTTTGCTGTGCACTTCCTGCTCGATTCCGGGAGCCGGCCGAAAGCGCCGATGATCAGCGGAACTCAGGCGCCGACGACGCCCGGGCGATCTTCCAGCACGCTGAGGACGCGCTTTAGATCCTGGCCGCGCTTCATAATCAGTCCGCCGGCGGCGATGACGCTGTACGCCCCCTGCTTGCGGGCCAGGCGCAAGTCTTTCTCGATGCGGTAGAGCGGGTATTCGCTGGCTTTGCGGTAGACGGAGAAGACCGCCTTATCGCGGAGGAAGTCGATGGCGTAATCGCGCCAGGCTCCAGTTGCTACCTTTCGGCCGTAGAGATCCAGAATTGCGGTCAGCTCGTATCGATCGAAAGTGGTACGGCGACCGGGCTCCGAGGCGGTGTCGGGAGCTCCAAGCTTGCCCGCGGGCCGCGGGCGAAAAGCTATCGGTTCGGTTGTCTCGCTCAAACGGTCTTGTCCATCGTTAGCGTCTTAAAGATCGCGCCAACGCTCGAGGAATGCAAGAGAGCAAGGTTGATAATCTTATGACCCAGAATCGCATGGTGGGGAATTCAACGGGCAGTGCACGGAAAGACCCTCAGGCGGACAAATTCGCGACTCCGCGGAGGCCACAAACAGCCGTAATAAAACGCAATAAAGATAATCGTTGCCTTTGGATCAAGCTTCAAAGGACCGGCTCTGGACTCATAGCCCCCCAGCCCCCCGGGGCCACAGTTTCGAGGTTGGGTTCACAGGCAACTCTTCCCCTCCTGCGTTTTGGCTCCCCGTCCAAGGCGAATTTCTTCCCTCATCGTCCTGCCTTCCGGAGAATTGGCCCAAAAGGCCGATCCTCCGGCTTTATTCATTGCGACTGTTTCATTAGTTGTCGCGCGCTTTTGTGCGTATATAAAGTTACATAACGGGGAAGATTAGAGATCGATCTCAGGATGATAGCAAAGCGCAAGGCGGCTCCGAAGCCGCGTTCCAAGCCCAGTATCAATCCACTCATGGCGAAGTGGAACGGCCCGTTTCAGATGCCGCCGTTCGCCAAAATCGAAGCGCGCCATTTCAAACCGGCTCTCGATGCCGCCTTTCGCGAGCACAAGGCCGAGATAGAGAAAATCGCGAAAAACCCGGCAAAGCCGACATTCGCCAATACCATCGTGGCTTTCGAAAAGAGCGGCTGGCAGTTGTCACGGGTCGCGTCGGTTTTCTGGAATCTCGAAGGTTCGGATTCGACACCCGAGTTTCAGGAAATAGCGCGCGAGATGGCGCCGCGATTTGCGGCCCACGAAACGCAGATCCTGCTCGACAAGCGCCTCTTCAAACGTATCGACGATCTTTATGAGCGGCGTGACGCGTTGAAACTCGGCGAAGAAGATCTGCGCGTTCTCGAACGCCATCACCTCGAGTTCGTCCGTTCGGGTGCGCGGCTTTCGGCGGCGGACAAATCCCGCGTCAAAGAAATCAACGCGCGGCTCGCGACGCTCGTTACGCAGTTCATGCAGAACGTGCTCAAGGACGAGCAGTCGTGGCGGCTCGTTCTCGACGGCGAGAACGACCTCGCGGGGTTGCCTGACACTCTGAAAGAAAGTGCCGCGCGCGCTGCTGCCGATGCGGGCCTCCAGGGCAAGGCGATGATTACGCTCGCGCGTTCGAGCGTCGAAGGATTTCTCACGTATTCGAGCCGGCGCGATTTGCGCGAGCAGGCTTTCAACGCGTGGACGCGCCGCGGTGCGCATGACGGCGAGACGGATAATCGTCAGATCGTCGCCGAGGCGGTGGCGCTGCGCGGAGAATACGCGCGGCTGATGGGCTTTCCTTCGTTTGCCGAATTCAGCTTGCAAGACACGATGGCGAAAACGCCCGGCAGGGTCGATGAACTTCTTCGCGCCGTGTGGGAGAAAGCGGTCGTGCGCGCTGGCGAAGAGCGCGATGCGCTTGCAGCCGAAGCCGTCAGCAGCGGCGATAACTCAGAGATCATGCCGTGGGACTGGCGCTATTATTCCGAGCGCGTGCGCAAGGCGAAATACGATTTCGATGAATCGAAATTACAGCCCTATCTCGAGCTCGATCAGATGATCCGTGCGGCGTTCGACACGGCGTCACGCTTGTTCGGTTTGAAGTTCCAAGAGAGCAAGGATCTGCCGCGCTATCACCCGGAAGTCAGGGTGTGGGAGGTGCTCGACAAGAAGGGCGCGCACGTCGGCATTTTCATGGGCGACTATTTCGCGCGTCCGACGAAGCGCTCGGGCGCGTGGATGTCGGCTTTTCGCGCGCAGCACAAGCTCGGGAAAGGCCAGAGCCCGATCATCGTCAACGTGCTGAACTTCGCGAAAGGCGGCGAGGGCGAGCCGGCGCTGTTGTCGTTCGACGATGCGCGCACGTTGTTTCACGAATTCGGACATGGGCTGCACGGCTTGCTTTCCAACGTGACCTATCCGTCGATTTCGGGGACGTCGGTGTCGCGGGATTTCGTCGAGCTGCCGTCACAGCTTTACGAGCATTGGCTTTCGACGGCGGAAGTTCTCGAAAAGCATGCGCTGCATTACAAGACCGGAAAGCCGATGCCGAAGGTTTTGCGGCAACGGTTAGCCGCGGCCCGCAATTTCAATCAAGGTTTCGCGACGGTCGAATACACGTCGTCGGCGCTCGTCGATATGGCGCTCTATTCGGCGGAAACGGCATCGATCGCCGACGTCGAAGGCTTCGAGCGCGTGGCCCTCGCGCAAATCGATATGCCGAAAGAGATCGTGATGCGGCATCGCCTACCGCATTTCATGCACATCATGTCGGGCTATGCCGCCGGGTATTACAGCTATCTGTGGTCGGAAGTGATGGACGCCGACGCATTCGCCGCGTTCGAGGAAACCGGAAACGTCTTTCATCCGGGCACGGCGAAGAAGCTTCACGAGTTCATCTACTCGGCCGGAAACCGGCGCGATCCGCACGCGGCCTACGTGGCGTTTCGCGGACGGCCGCCGAAGATCGATGGTTTGTTGAAGAAGCGCGGGCTCGCCGCTTAAAGGGCGGCGCTGGAATTACCAGAGACTTATTTACCAGAGGCCGGCCATCGTCGCGCCGATGATCGGGCCGCTTCGTCCTTCCTGCACGAGGACGACGAGCTTTTGCACGTCGGCCTGCATCATGGCGGCTCGGGGCAGCTGCACTTTCATCGGCATGCCCTTCCAGATGCCGATCGGCGTCAACTCGCGGACGATGTTGGTGTAGGTGAGCGTCTTGCCGGCGTTCTCGCCTTCCTTAATCTGCACGGCTCCCGTCATTTGGACGACGCCAAGCCAGATCGTCGCTTCGCGCGGGCTGTGTCCGGGCGTATCGCCGCCCAAGGCGAAGTTCAGGGTATTGCGCTCCTGCCAAAACCGGACGGGCACCTGCATCGGTCCGCCCGTTTTCACGGTATCGTCGATCGCCTGCTGGATTGCCGCTTTCGACCCGCCGTTGACGTGCGCCACGCCATTGACGACGGCTTGCGGCGTGAAAATCGCGCCGTCGCCGCGGTTGCGGGCGTAATTTCGCTGACGCTCGCTGTTGCGCGGCGAGCCGAACGTGTCCTTCCAGCCGAGATAGTTCCAGTAATCGACGGGCAGGGAGAGCGCGATGATCGAAGGATCATCCGACAGCGTTTTGAGGAGCGCGTCGGCCGGGGGGCAGGACGAGCATCCCTGGCTCGTGAAGAGTTCTATGACGCCCTTGATCGGCTTCTCTGTTTGGACATCAAGGGAAACTTCCTGCGCCCGCGACGGCGACGCCAAAGCCCAAGCTGCGGCGAGGGCCGTCAAAACCAACGGGGCGAGGACGCGGAAACGCATGGGGGAGCCAGCCTTCGAGCCTGATGTGGCAGTCGCCACGACGATCCTTTTTAGCTTGCCGCCCGGGAATGAAAAAGTGAAAGGCTCGAAAGCCTTGTCACGAACGGGTGAGTGTTCCGGCCTTCGGCGATCCTTGCTCCGCCGCGTTACCCCATTGTATAATTAGAAACCATGCGCCGACAGTGGGTCGTGCGCGTGGCGCGCATGGCGCCAACAGGAGTTTGGCGATGCGCATGAAGCCCTCCCTTTCCTATGACGACGCGCGAACGATCGCGACCGGCTGCCTCGATGCAGCCGCGCAACATGGCGTGGCGGTTTGCATTGTAGTCGTGGATGATGCCGGAGCGCTCATCTGCGCTCATCGGATGGACGGCGCACGCCAATACACGATTGATCTTGCCTCTCAGAAGGCCCGAACCGCCGCAAGTATCGGGGTGCCCACCCGAGCATTGGAGGCGCTTAACCGTACGCGACAGGCCGGCGGCCACGACGGGCTCGCAGGACCGGGCGGCAGCCCTGTCATGCACGATGGGGCGTGTGCCGGCGCGGTGGGTGTTTCCGGCGCACAGCCAGACATCGACGAGGCGATCGCTGTTGCTGGGCTCGGCGCGCTCTCTCGATAGACTCAGAGGAGAGGTGACAGACTTCGAAGAGCCTCTCACCACCCCTAAGAGAGATCGATTCAAGCCGCGAGGTTTCTCAAGACGTAGTGCAGAATACCGCCATTTCGGAAGTACTCGAGCTCGTCGAGCGTATCGATCCGGCAGAGGACCGGTACGGGGATCGACGTGCCGTCGGTGCGCGTGATGGTGAGCGTCACCACCTCGCGCGGCTTGATGGTGGCGAGGCCCGGAATGGTGACGCGCTCGTCACCCTTGAGGCCGAGGGACTGCCAGGAAGCGCCTTCCGTAAAGACGAACGGAGCAATGCCCATGCCGACAAGGTTCGAGCGGTGAATGCGCTCGAACGATTGGGCGATGACGGCGCGGACGCCCAGAAGGTTTGTGCCTTTCGCCGCCCAGTCACGGGATGAGCCGTTGCCGTACTCGATGCCGGCGAACACCACGAGCGGCACGCCCTCCGCTTCGTATTGCATCGCGGCGTCGTAGATCGCCAATTCCTTGCCCGATGGATAATGGATCGTCAGGCCGCCTTCCTTCACGTTGCCGTTCGGATCTTTCACCATGTGGTTCTTGATGCGGATGTTGGCGAACGTGCCGCGCATCATCACCTCGTGATTGCCGCGCCGCGTGCCGTACTGGTTGAAGTCAGCCGGTGCAACGTCGTGGTCGAGGAGATACTTTCCAGCGGGGCTCGCGGTTTTGATCGATCCGGCGGGCGAGATGTGGTCGGTTGTGATCTTGTCGCCGAAGAGACCAAGAATGCGGGCGTTGACGATATCGTTGATCGGCTTCGCGTCGCGAGAGATGGACTGGAAATAGGGCGGGTTCTGAACGTATGTGGACGAACCGTTCCAGCCGTAGGTCAGGCCGCCGCTCGTCGCGATGCCTTGCCAATTGCTGTCGCCCTTGAAGACGTCGGCGTAGCGAGACTTGAAGAGTTCGCGCGTGACGTTTTCGATGATGAATTTCTGGATTTCCTGGGACGTCGGCCAGATGTCTTTCAGGAAGACCGGCTTGCCGTCGCTGCCTTCGCCCAAAGGCTCCTTGGTCAGGTCTTTCTGCACGGAGCCTGCGAGTGCGTAGGCAACGACCAGCGGGGGCGACGCCAGATAATTCGCCTGCACGTCCGCGCTGACGCGCCCTTCGAAATTGCGGTTGCCGGAGAGCACGGCGGCGGCGACGATGCCGTTGCCGTTGATCGCCTTGGAAATTTCCGGCGCCAGCGGGCCAGAGTTTCCGATGCAGGTGGTGCAGCCGAAGCCGACGAGGTTGAATCCGATCTGATCGAGATACGGCTGGAGGCCGGACTTCTCGAGGTAGGCGGCAACGACCTGCGATCCCGGCGCCAGCGAGGTCTTGACCCAAGGCTTGCTTTTCAGGCCGCGTTCCGCCGCGTTGCGGGCGAGGAGGCCCGCAGCAATCAGGACGCTCGGATTGGACGTGTTCGTGCAACTCGTGATCGCAGCGATGACGACATCGCCGTGGCCGATATCGAACGTTTTGCCTTCGACGGGTGCGCGTTTGGCGAGTTCGCCCGGCTTTTTGTATTCGTCGGCAAGAGCCGCGGCGAAGCCGCTCTTGATGTCGGTCAGCGCGATGCGGCCTTCGGGACGTTTCGGGCCAGCCATCGAGGGGACGACGTCGCCCAGCTCGAGGGACAGCGTGTCGGTGAAGACCGGATCGGCGGAGCCCGTGTCGCGATAGAGGCCCTGGGCCTTGCAGTAGGCTTCGACAAGCGCGATGCGGTGGGAGTCGCGGCCCGACATCGTCAGATAATTGATGGTTTCCTTGTCGACGGGGAAGAAACCGCACGTCGCGCCGTATTCGGGCGCCATGTTGGCGATCGTGGCGCGGTCGGCGAGCGACATCGAGTCGAGGCCGGGTCCGAAGAATTCGACGAACTTGTTGACCACGCCCTTCTTGCGCAACATCTGCGTGACCGTCAGCACGAGGTCGGTCGCGGTCACGCCCTCAGGGAGTTTGCCGGTCAAGCGGAAACCGATGACTTCGGGAATGAGCATCGATTGCGGCTGGCCGAGCATTGCGGCTTCGGCTTCGATGCCGCCGACGCCCCAACCGAGCACGGCGAGACCGTTGACCATCGTCGTGTGACTATCGGTGCCGACGAGCGTATCGGGATAGGCGATGGTTTTGCCGTCCGACATCTCATTGGTCCACACCGTCTGCGAGAGATATTCGAGATTGACCTGGTGGCAGATGCCGGTGCCGGGCGGTACGACGCGGAAATTCTGGAAGGCGCCCTGGCCCCATTTCAGGAAGTTATAGCGCTCGCCGTTGCGCGCATATTCGAGCGCGACGTTATCGGCCAAGGCTTTCGGCGTGCCGAACTCATCGACGATGACGGAATGGTCGATGACGAGATCGACGGGCACGAGCGGGTTGATCTTCGTCGGGTCGCCACCGAGCTTCGTCATGCCGTCGCGCATCGCAGCGAGATCGACGACGGCTGGAACGCCGGTGAAATCCTGCATCAGGACGCGTGCCGGGCGGAAACCGATTTCCTTTTCGGTCTTGCCCTTATTGCCGATCCATTCGGCCATGGCGACGATGTCGGCTTTGGTGACCGAGCGGCCGTCTTCATGCCGCAAGAGGTTTTCGAGCAGGACCTTCATCGCGTACGGGAGCCGCGAAATTCCCGTCAGGCCATTCGCCTCGGCGTCGGGCAGGGAATAGTAAACGTAGTCCTTGCCCTCGACGGTGAGGGTCTTGCGGCAGTTGAAGCTGTCGTCGGAAACGGGTGTATGGGCGCTCAAGATCAGGCCTCCGAAAGATTAAGACGAAGGGCTGCGCCGCCGGAGTGCCGGCGGATCAAGGTGTCCCGCGGCACGAGTTCGTCGGTCCGCGCGACCCCTCGCTTTTGCGCTAGCGAAGGATACAACGTGCCTTCTATATAATCGTTATAAAAAGAAAACACCAATCGCGAGATGGTCAAATTAGCGCGCAAATGCCACCGTCTTGCTCATTCACACGCCACGGAATCTCATCGCTGTGCAGCTGATTGCCGAAGACTTGGTCATAGATCGGGGTTCACGCCGCATCATCGACGGGCTGTCGTTTGCCGTCAAAGGCGGGGAGGCGCTGGTTTTGACCGGTGCGAACGGCATCGGGAAGACGACGTTGCTGCGTACGCTCGCGGGCTTCATTCGGCCGTTCCGCGGCGTCATCCGGCTCGATGGCGGCGACGATGAGCTGACGCTCGGGGAGCAGTCGCACGTCGTCGGGCATACCAACGCGGTGAAGTCGAGCTTGTCGGTCGCGGAGAATGCGGGCTTTTGGAATACGTATCTCGATTCCGGCGGCGATGGGCCTTTGCGGATCGCGGCGGCGCTCCGCCATTTCGGGCTTGAAGACCTGAGCGACTTTCCCGCGGCTTACCTGTCGGCGGGGCAGAAGCGGCGGCTCGGACTTGCCCGGCTGCTTGTCGCGCGCCGTCCGGTCTGGCTGCTTGACGAACCAACCGCATCGCTAGACACAGCGTCATCGGAGCGGCTGGTCGCTGCGGTCAACGATCATACGAGTTCCGGCGGCCTTGCCGTCATCGCCACGCATCTGCCGCTCGGTCTCGAGCGTGCGCGGACGCTGGATCTCGCAGCGCAGAGGATGGCGGCTTGAAGAGCTTTTGGGCTCTCCTTTCCCGGGATGTGAGACTTGCGGTCCGCGAAGGCGGCGCGATCGGGACGGCGCTCGGCTTCTTTCTGGTCGTCGTGTCGCTCATGCCGCTCGGCCTTGGACCGGATCTCAATCTGCTGTCGCGCATCGCGGCGGGGATATTGTGGATCGCGCTACTGCTGGCGGCGCTGCTGTCGCTCAATCGGATTTTCGAGGCCGACCACGAGGATGGGACGCTCGATGTGCTCGCGACGGGCCCATTGCCGCTGGAATTGGTTACCACCGCCAAGTCGCTAGCACACTGGATTACGACCGGAATCCCGCTCGCCATCATGGCGCCGGTGCTCGGTATTTTGCTGAACCTCGATCTTGCGGCGTATCCGATCCTGGTCGCGACCACGCTCGCCGGTACTCCGGCGGTTAGTTTTCTCGGCGCTATCGGCGCGGCGTTGACGATGAAGACACGTCGCGGCGGCCTGCTGCTGGCGCTCATCGTGCTGCCGCTTTACGTTCCTACCTTGATTTTCGGGATATCGGCTGTCAGCGCCGGGGCCGGGCCGACGGGGATGGCGGCGTCGTTTCTCATTCTGGCGGCGATTTCCCTTGTCGCAATCGTGCTGGGGCCGCTCGCCGCAGCCGCCGCACTCAAGGTTCAGCTACAATAATTGTAATCTGCCCTTCATTGCGCCTTACCTTTTAAAGTCTTAGATCCCGCACATGCAGACACTGACGCAACGCCTCGCCAACCCGACCCGCTTCATGGAGCTTTCCGCAAGGCTGCTGCCGTGGATTTCGGGGGCGGCCGCCATTCTGTTGGCCTATGGGCTTTATCTCGCGTTCTTCGCGTCGCCCGCCGACTATCAGCAGGGCGAGACAGTGCGGATCATGTACATCCACGTGCCGTGCGCGTGGCTCTCGATGATGATCTATGGGCTGATCGCGCTTTCGAGCTTCGGGCTTCTGGTTTTCCGCCATCCCTTGGCGGATGTCTCGGCGAAGGCTGCAGCGCCGCTCGGTGCCGCTTTCACGTTCCTGGCGCTGCTGACGGGCTCGCTCTGGGGTAAACCGATGTGGGGCACCTATTGGGTCTGGGACGCGCGGCTGACGTCGGTCCTGATCCTGTTTTTTCTCTATCTCGGATTGATGGCGCTCCGGTCGGCGCTCGAGGATGAGGGCGCGGCGGCGAAGCTGACCGCCATCCTGGCGCTCGTCGGCGTCACGATCCTGCCGATCATCAAATTCTCTGTCGACTGGTGGAACACGCTGCATCAGCCGTCGACCGATTTTACGTCGACAGTCGATCCGAGCATGCGGCTGCCGCTTCTCGTCATGGCGGTTGCGTTCACGCTTCTGTTCTTCGCCATGCATCTCAAGGGCATGCGAAATGAAATTCTGCGCCGGCGGGTGAAAGCCCTCAGAACGCAGGCCGTCGCCGGACGCGACCGGCTCGCGGCGCAGGCTGCAAATCAAGGCGCGGCGGAGTAATCGATCATGGATCTCGGACCTCACGCCGCCTTCATCTGGATTTCTTACGCCGCCGTGACGGTGACCGTCATCGGGCTCATTCTTTGGCTGATCGCTGATGGCCGGAAGCAGGCTGCCGATCTCGAAGCTCTCGAGCGGCAAGGCGTGAAGCGCCGTTCAGCGGCGGCGGGAGGACGATAGAGTTGGCCGAAGGCAAGTCGAACTTGGTGCGCGTTTTACCGGTCGTGGTTTTTGCAGTCGTCGCGGGGTTTTTCGCGATGGCGTTGCGGTCCGGCGATCCGTCACGGTTACCGTCGACGCTCGTCGGAAAGACTGTGCCTCAGACGACCTTTCCGCCGCTCGAAGGCCTCGAGCGCGGCGGCAAACCAGAGCCCGGTTTCACCTCCGCCGATCTTGCGAAGGGCAAAGTCTCTGTCGTCAATTATTGGGCGTCGTGGTGCCAGCCGTGCGTTGAAGAGCATCCGTTTCTCGAACAGCTGAAAGAAGAAGCGGGCGTCGATATCTACGGCGTCAACTACAAGGACCAGACGGATGCGGCGCGGCGTTTCGTCGGCCGTTTCGGCAATCCTTATTCAGCTGTTGGAACGGACAAAAGCGGGCGCGCGGCCATCGACTGGGGCGTCTACGGCACGCCGGAGACCTTCGTCGTCAATGGCCGGGGCGAAGTCGTCTACAAGCACGTCGGGCCGATCTCGGCCGACTCTTTGACGACGAAACTTCTGCCAGCCATCGAGAAGGCAAAAGCTTCGCCGGCGCCTTGAACGGCGTTCGCCTTAGAGCGGATAGAACATTCCGCGCGAATGGTTCAGCACCGTCAGTGTTCCCGATTTGATGTCGAAGTGCGCTCCGTGTAGCGCCAGGCGGCCGCGTTCTTCCTGATCGCGAACGAACGGGAACGTCCGCAGGTTTTTGATCGCCTGCTTGATGCCTTCCTTCTCGAGAGCTTCCTGCTTGATGGCCTGGGGGCTGTTTTGATGCGCGGCGAGCACCGAGAGGCGGGCGTCGTCGAGCATCGACATCCAACGCGAAATGAATTGCGCTTCCGTCTGAATCGCAGCGCTCTGATCAAGGGCGGCTTTGACGCCACCGCATCCGGAGTGGCCCATGACGATGAGATTTTTGATGCGGAGGTTCATGACCGCAAATTCCACGGCCGTACTGACGCCGTGATATCTGCCGCCCGTTTCGTAGGGCGGAACGAGGTTCGCCACGTTGCGGACGATGAAGAGTTCGCCCGGCATTGCGCTGAAGATCGTTTCCGGATCGACGCGACTATCCGAGCAGGAAATAACCATCGTCTCCGGGTTCTGCCCGTAGGTGGCTAGCTCTTCGTAGTGGTCGGCGTTGAGAACAAAATGGCGGTGCCTGAAGCGGCGGTAGCGGTCGGTGAGGGATTCGGGGAAACTGCTCATTAATTCTCATTGCTCCTGAAGTCTCAGTCCGATGTACTTCTAACAAGAACGATGTAGCCGACGACCGCCGACAGAAGAGAGCCAGCGAGAACGCCCAGACGAACTTCCGCGCTCGCATCAGATTCGGGAAATGCCAGCATGCCGATGAATAGGCTCATGGTAAAACCGATGCCGCCCAAAACAGCTGTGCCTAAAAGCTGCATCTGGGAGGCTCCGCGGGGCATTTCTCCTAAACCGGTGGCGAGTGCAGTTCTGACCGCGCCGTATATTCCGAGTGGCTTGCCGAGGAAAAGACCCAACGCGATGCCAATTGGGATTTGCGACAGCATGTCGTCGGTTGACATGCCGGTGAGAGATAGTCCGGCGTTGGCAAAAGCGAAAATCGGCACAATGAGGAAGCTGACCCAGGGGCTCAGCGCGTGCTCAAGTCCCTCGAGCGGACCCTCGGTACCCCTTTTGTTTCCCGTCAAGGGAATTGCGAGCGCGGTTGCGACGCCGGCCAGTGTCGCGTGGACGCCGGATTTCAACACGCAGAGCCAGACGAAAGCGCCGATCAGCAAATAGGGCCAAGCGCGCATCACGCCCGAGCGATTGAGAAGGACCAGGCCCGCGATGCCGACGGCTGCGAGCCCCAGGGCCTGCATAGAAAGATCGGCTGTGTAGAAGAAGGCGATGATCAGGATTGCACCGAGATCGTCGATGATGGCGAGCGCGAGCAGAAACACTTTCAGCGCCGGTGGGACCCGGCTGCCGAGGGCCGCCATTATGCCGACGGCAAAGGCGATGTCGGTCGCGGCAGGGATCGCCCAGCCCCGAAGCGCGGCGGCGTTATCCCAGTTGATGATGGCGTAGATCAGGGCGGGCACGACCATACCGCCGACGGCGCCGGCGACCGGCAGCAGGGCTGCCCGGCGGTTGGAGAGTGCGCCGCGGATCGATTCGCGTTTGATCTCCAAACCGACGACAAAGAAAAAGACAGACATCAGTCCGTCGTTGATCCAGTGGATCACTTCCTTCGTCAGGGCGAACGGCGCAATTCCCAGTTGAACGTGTGTCGCGAGCGTTTGGTCGTAGATTCCCTTGAGCGGGGAATTGGCGACAATCAGCGCCAATACGGCGGCGCTCAGCAGAACCAATCCAGCAGCGGCTTCGCGATTGATGCCTTGGGCGCTCGTTTCGGGTTTCATTTCGGCCCTTGCTCCGTCACGCATGTGTTTGGGAAAGGTATGCAAGCCGAAGCCGCGATCGGCAAGGCTTACGGCTGGTTGCGTGCGGATTTGCGCAGCGGGAACGCATGGATTTCGTCGGCTGAGAAGCCGTTTTCCCAGTCGACGAGATGGGGTAGCAGATGATCGCTGCCACGGCTGACTTCGAGCGTTCGCCGGACGCCCGCAATGGCATATCCGAGCGCTTGCTTGGGCGATTGGCCGAGCATGATTTTGGCCGTCAAGCAGCCTGCGAAAATATCACCGGTACCGTGGGGGACGTCATTCCATTTGGCGACGCTGCCGACGAATGCTTCCTCACCGGCGACGAGGACGGTTGCCAGTTGCGACGGCCCGTCCGGTATCGATGTGCCGGCAACGATCGGGCGGATAAGTTTTTTTTCTGTCGCGTTGTCTTCACGCGAACCGGTATTCACTTCGCTTGAAAACGCTCTAAGCCTGCCAATCGCTTCGAGGGCGTCTGCTCGCGATCTGACATCGAAGCCGGATAGCCAGGAAAGCTCGAACCGGTTCGGCGTCAGGACGTCGGCGAGGGGAAGCAACAGATCACGGGTCGCAGATGCTGCCTGTTCATCGATGTAATGGCCTTTCGGATCATCGCCAAAGATCGGGTCGCAGATGTACGTCAGCGCGGCATTCAACCCCCGCATGCGTTTGACGGTAGCGGCGACGATTTCGACGTGCCCGGCGGACGGGAGATAACCCGAGAAGACGGCATCGAAATTTCCGAGCCAGCCATTTTTCTCGAGCGCCCCGATCATATTGTCGAGAAGCGCCGGATCGAGCGTCATGCCCGCGATATGGGGCCGTATCGGGTGGTTGGAGAGGACGACCGTCGGCAATCCCACGACCTCGATGCCGGCTCGCTGCAAGGGCGGCATCGTGGCGGTCAGCCCCACGGGATCGCGGGCGACGTACGAGGAAATCATCAGGATTCGGGACATGGGGCCGATAAAATCGTTGGAGGGGTCAATGTCCTATACCAGCACGCCGGGGACGTACCCAGCGAGAGCACTATGATTCATGTGAAACGCTGTGAAACCATGGTCCCGGTCTAGGTTGCAAAGCGGGATGGTTGCGTTGCACAATCCGGCAATTCATCTCGGAGTCGATGCAATGGTCATGAGACCGAGACGCAGTGTTCTCTATCTTCCGGGCGACAACGAGCGGGCGCTGGAGAAGGCGAGAACGCTGCCGGCGGATGCGATCATCATAGATCTCGAAGACTCGGTCGCTCCAGCGAACAAGGAACGGGCGCGCAATCAGGCGATCGCGGCCATTCATGAGGGTGGCTTCGGGTCTAGAGAGGTGATCCTGCGCGTCAATCCGATCGAAACGCCGTGGGGGATGGTGGACCTTCACGCGGCGATCGCGGCGGTTCCTGACGCGATCCTCATCCCGAAGGTTTCAAACTCGGGCGATATCTTGGGCACCGCTAAGGTCGTCAAGGCGGCGGAGGCCGATCCGCGCATCAGGCTCTGGGCGATGATCGAAACGCCCATGGGCATCATCAACGCCAAGGAAATCGCGGCGTGCGGCCCTGATCCCGACAACCGGCTCGTCTGTCTGGTTCTCGGCACGAACGACCTTTTGAAGGAAAGCCGGGCGCTCGCCAGCAGCAACCGTTTCGCGGTCGTTCCCTGGCTCGCCATGACGCTCGTCGCCGCGCGCGCCTACGGGCTCGACGTGATCGATGGTGTATACAACGATTTCAAGGATGATTTGGGTTTTCGAGCCGAGTGCGAGCACGGCCGGACGCTCGGCATGGACGGAAAGACGTTAATCCATCCCTCGCAGGTTGTGCCGTGCAACGAGGTCTTTTCGCCGACCGAGGAGGAAATTGCGTGGGCGCGCAAGATCATCAGGGCCTTCGAAGAGCCCGAGAATGCGCGAAAGGGCGTCATCACGGTCGAGGGGCGCATGGTCGAACGGCTGCACCTCGTCATGGCGAAGCGGGTCGCGGCGATTGCCGAGGCGATCAGCGCTCGCTCCAGGGTGGAAGAGCCCTGGTTCTGATCAGCGGCGGCCCTCGGCCTTCTGCGGCCCTAGATCGCGTCCTCAAATCGCGAAAAAAGTTGCGGTTGCGGGTGGAGATCCCGAAAAAGGCTGGCCGAAAAAGGGCTGACCAAAAAAGACGAAAATAGCCGAAGCCCAGTTTTTGGCGCTTTCCGAAATACTTTCCGAAATACAAGGCGGGGACGATGGCCGGAACAAAGACCAACGCAGGCAATTTCTTCGAAGATTTCAAATACGGCCAAATCATCCATCACGCGACGCCGAGAACCGTCACCGACGGAGATGTGGCGCTTTACACCGCTCTTTACGGCTCGCGGTTCGCCGTTCAATCGGCTGATACCTTCGCGACGGCACTCGGGTATCCCAGGGCGCCGCTCGACGACATGTTGACGTTTCATGTGGTCTTCGGGAAGACGACGCCCGATATCTCTCTCAACGCCATCGCTAACCTCGGTTACGCCGATTGCCGGTTTCTGAAGCCGGTCTATCCGGGCGATACGTTGTCCTCGACGTCGGAGGTGATCGGTCTCAAGGAAAATTCGAATGGCGAGACGGGCACCGTCTACGTCCGTTCGACGGGGCGCAATCAGCACGATGAAATCGTGCTCGAATATTGCCGTTGGGTGATGGTGCGCAAGCGCACCAAGGGTTCGCCGGCGCCGGAAGCGGTCGTACCGAAGCTTCCCGAACGCGTCGACCCGCAGGACCTGGGCCGCGCCGTGCCGCCGCTGGATATCAGCAAATACGATTTTGCCCTGTCGGGCTCGCCGCATCGGTGGGAAGACTACGAGCCGGGCGAGAAGATCGACCACGTCGACGGCATGACGCTCGAAGAAGCCGAGCACCAGACGGCGACGCGGCTTTATCAGAACACCGCCAAGGTGCACTTCAATCAGCACACGGAATCCAAGGGGCGTTTCGGCAAACGCATCGTCTACGGCGGCGTCGTGATCTCGCTCGTTCGGGCGCTGTCCTACAACGGGCTCGGCAACGCGTTCCATCTCGCGGCGATCAATGGCGGTCGCCATGTGGCCCCGACGTTCGCCGGCGATACGATCTATGCCTGGTCGGAAGTGCTTGAAAAAGCAGAGATTCCGGGCCGCAAGGACATTGGTGCGCTGCGTGTCCGGCTCGTTGGTGTCAAAAACCAGGATTGCGCGTCGCTGCCGCTCAAAACGCCGACGGGCGAGTACGCGGAGGGGGTTGTCCTCGATCTCGATACGTGGCTTCTGCTGCCTCGCCGGGTGTAAGCGGACCTCGGCACTGGGCCAGCGTGGGGCCGTTCGTGGCGGTTGAACCGTCCGGCGGCCCGTTATGCAAGGGGAGCAGTCGCATGAAGATCGGAATCACGGCAGCTGCGGCGGTGGCGATCCTTCTCTTTGCTGCAACCCCGAGGGCGGAAGCCATGGGAGAGACTGCGGTTGCCGAGATCAAGTTCGCCAACGGCAGCAGCGCCGGCACCATCACGCTGACGGAAATCGCCGCGGGCGTTCTCCTGAAGATCGATCTCAAAGGATTGACGCCCGGCGCGCACGGACTGCACCTTCACGAAGCCGGCAAGTGCGAAGGTGATTTTTCGTCGGCGGGAGCCATTTATAACCCGCTCGGGGCGAAGCACGGTTTCCTCAACGAGGAAGGTCCGATGGCGGGGGATTTGCCGAACGTCGTGGCCGGGTCCGACGGGGTAGCTTTGGCCGAGATCCTCAGTCCCTACCTGCATCTCAGCAAAGATACCGAAGACTCGCTTTTCGATCCCGATGGGTCGTCGCTCGTATTGTTCGAAAAAGCCGACGATTATCAGACCGATCCTGAAGGCGGAGCTGAGCCGAGGATTGCCTGCGGCGTCCTCAAAGCGCAGTAGGCGGCACGGTCGCCGCGCAACGTGATTTACACGTTGATCACTCAACCGCCCGTTACGCTTCGATAACGATTGGGCAAGAATTCCTATACAAGTTGGTCCCGTTGACGCCGGGTCGTCGTCGTGGCGCGTCGCGCCGCGAGGCGCGCAGGGTCTTGGAAGCGAGACTTCAGTGCCAAACAAAGTTGCCATTATCGGCGCTGGGATGGCCGGCCTGTCGTGCGCGCGCCTGCTTCGGCGGGCGGGCTTTGTCGTCGATGTCTTCGAGCAAGAGCGGAATATCGGCGGGCGCATCGCAACGACGCGCATCGGCAACGATACGTTCGATCACGGGGCGCAGTACCTCTCCGGGCGTTCGGAAGGTTTTCAAGATTTTCTCGATGAGATTTCCGGCCTCGGCCACGCGGGTCAGTGGGCGCCGCGGGCGACGAGCAGTGGGACGCGAGCGGACGAGCAAAGCCAGCCATGGGTCGTTGGCACGCCCGGAATGTCGTCGCTCTTTCGGCCGCTCGTCGAGGGGGTACACGTGACGACCGGCCGGCGCGTCCAGTCGCTGGAGCGGCGCGACAAGGGCTGGCACCTGTGGTTCGAGGATCAAGCATCGGCCGGTCCGTTCGATGCCGTGGCCGTCGCGGTGCCCGCGGCGCAAGCGCGATTGCTTCTCGGGCGCATCGGTGAATTCACTGTGCCCCTTGCGGACGTCCGCATGACGCCGTGCTGGGCCTCGATGGTGCGGATCGAGGAGAAGGTCTTTCCGGCTCAGGACGTCTTCACGGACATGTCGGAGACCATCAGCTGGATCGCCCGCAACAATACGAAGCCCGGCCGTAACCCGGCGGGCGAAAATCTCGTCATCCATGCGTCGCCGTCATGGAGTTCGCAGGCGCAGGATGCCGATCCCGACGATGTCGCTGCAGAGCTTTGGAGCCAGGTCAGCTACGCCTTGGATCTGCCACCTGTCAGACCGTCGCGGATGACGGCGCATCTCTGGCGTCAGGGGCTCGTCGATCGGCCGCTCGGGGAGTCGCATCTCTATTCCCCGGATCACAGGGCGGGCGTTGCCGGTGACTGGTGCCTCGGGGCGTCCGCCGAGCATGCCTTCGAAAGCGGCGATGCGCTCGGCCGGGCGATCGTCAATTCGCTGGCCTAGTCCCACTCTCTGTGGCATTTGGCGAATTGCCGCGCTCGCTTCGAGCCGCTACACGTTTGCTTCACACGCATTAGAAGGACGTCCGATGGAGGCTACATCAGGCCGCGGCGTGCGACCCGAGCGGCCGCTCTCGCCACACCTTCAAATCTATTCCCCGCTCATCAATATGGTGATGTCGATCCTGCATCGCATCACAGGCGCGGCGCTTTACGCTGGCTCGCTGCTGCTCGCGTGGTGGCTGATCGCGGCAGCTTCGGGTCCCGACTACTACAACTATGTCTCGAGCTGGTTCGCCACTTTGCCCGGCAAGATCATTCTTCTCGGATACACGTGGGTTCTCATGAACCACATGCTGGGCGGTCTGCGTCACTTCCTTTGGGACACCGGACGCGGCTACGGCCTCAAGACGATCGACATTCTATCGTGGGGCACGCTCGCGGCATCTTTCACGCTGACCGCCATCATCTGGGCGTTCGTCGCTCTCGGGGGCGCCTGATGAAATCGATGCGCACGCCGCTGAAGAAAGTTCGCTACCTCGGGTCGGCGAAAGAAGGCACCGATCACTTTTGGAAGCAGCGGGTGACGGCGGTCGCCAACGTGTTTCTCGGCATCTTCCTCGTTTGGCTCATCGTGTCGTTGCTTGGCGCCGATTACACGACCGTGCGCCAGAAGCTCGGAAATCCGCTGATTGCACTTGCGCTACTCGGGCTAATCCTGTCGGGCACCATTCATATGCGGCTCGGCATGCAAACGATCATTGAAGACTATGTGCATGAGGAAGGGCTTAAGCTCGCAGCCCTCATGCTGAACACGTTCTTTGCGATCTTCATCGCGCTCGTGAGCGTGTTCGCCATTTTGAAACTGAGCTTTGGAGCCTAAGACGGATGTCGGCAGCGAATGGCAAAGCCAATGGTGCGATTGCCGCGCCTTCCCAGGTCGGCAGGGCCTATCCCGTGCAGGATCATGTCTACGACGTCGTCGTCGTCGGCGCCGGTGGTGCGGGGCTGCGCGCCACGCTCGGCTGTGCCGAGGCCGGACTTAAAACCGCGTGCGTCACGAAGGTTTTTCCGACGCGGTCGCACACGGTTGCGGCGCAGGGCGGTGTTGCCGCGGCGCTCGGCAACATGGGTCGCGACGACTGGCGCTGGCACATGTACGACACCGTCAAGGGCTCCGATTGGCTCGGCGACCAGGACGCGATCGAATATCTTTGCCGCAACGCGCCTGCCGCCGTTTACGAGCTCGAGCATTACGGCGTTCCGTTTTCGCGCACCGAAGACGGCAAGATCTATCAGCGGCCTTTCGGCGGCATGACGACCGACTACGGCGAGGGTCCGCCCGCGCAGCGCACGTGCGCCGCCGCCGATCGCACCGGTCATGCCATGCTGCACACGCTGTACGGCCAATCGCTGCGGCAGTCGGCCGAGTTCTTCATCGAGTATTTCGCGCTCGACCTGATCATGGATCGCGACGGCGTTTGCCGGGGCATCATGGCGCTCAATCTCGATGACGGCACCGTGCATCGGTTCCGCGCGAAGAAGACCATTCTTGCAACGGGCGGATATGGTCGAACGTATTTTTCGTGCACATCCGCGCACACCTGCACGGGCGACGGCAATGCGATGGTTCTGCGCGCCGGGCTGCCGCTTCAGGACATGGAATTCGTGCAATTCCATCCGACCGGAATTTACGGCGCGGGCGTGCTGATTACGGAAGGTGCGCGCGGTGAAGGCGGATACCTTACCAATTCGAAGGGCGAGCGCTTCATGGAGCGTTACGCGCCGCACGCGAAGGATCTGGCGTCGCGCGATGTCGTCTCGCGCTCGATGACGATCGAAATTCGCGAGGGCCGCGGCGTCGGGGCGGAAGCAGATCACATCTATCTGCATCTCGATCATCTCGATCCGAAAATTCTCGCGGAGCGTCTGCCGGGCATTACCGAGAACGCAAAGGTCTTCGCGGGCGTCGATCTCCGCCGTCAGCCGATCCCCGTGCTGCCGACGGTCCATTACAACATGGGCGGCATACCGACGAATTATCACGGTGAAGTCCTGACCAAGAAGGACGGCGATCCCGATCACGTGGTGCCGGGCCTGATGGCGATCGGCGAAGCGGCGTGCGTATCGGTGCACGGCGCCAACCGCCTCGGCTCGAACTCGCTGATCGATCTCGTGGTCTTCGGCCGCGCGGCCGGGCTTCGCTGCGCGGAGACGATCGAGGCGGGCGCGTCCCAGCCGGATATGGCGAAAGACGCCAACGAGCCGGCGCTCGCGCGGCTCGATCGCTTCCGTTACGCCAAGGGTTCAACGCCGACGGCGGCGCTCAGGCTCCGCATGCAGAAGACGATGCAAGCGAACTGCGCCGTGTTCCGCGATGGACCGGTGCTCAAAGAGGGCGTCGAAAAGATCAATGCGGTGTGGCGCGACGCTGCCGACATCTCGGTCACGGATCGTTCGCTCGTTTGGAATTCGGATCTCGTCGAAACGCTCGAGTTCGACAATCTGATCTCGCAGGCGGCCGTGACGGTCGTCGGAGCGGAAAACCGCAAAGAGAGCCGGGGCGCACACGCGCGCGAGGACTATCCGAAGCGCGATGACGTCAACTGGATGAAGCACACGCTCACCTGGGCCGATTATGCGACGAAGACCGTCAAGATCGACGACAGGCCGGTGCACACCAAGACGATGACCAACGAGGTCAAGTACATCGAGCCGAAGGCGCGGGTTTATTGAGCGGTTCTGGATGGCGCGAGTACAAATAGCGCCGTCACAGGAAGTCGCCTATGGTGCGGCCGCTACTGGAAAGGCGCATCAGGCTTGAGCAAGGTTCCGAGGGAAGACGCCGACGAGACCGACACCCGAATGTCGCCCGATCCGTTCGCGGCGGTGCTGCCCGCGTTGGCGGCGCTCGGAGCCGTCGCGTCGATCGCCGCCATCAACTGGTCGGGAGAGGGAAAGCTTGCGACGCGCACGCGAGCCAAGCGCAAGACGAGCGCGGCTCTGCGTGATCTCGAAACCTGCTCCATCGGCCTTGCCGAGATTTTCCGTCGCTTTCAGCGTCACCCCCGCGTTTTCGCCGGTGAAGGCGGACAGGCGTCGGCGCCCCTCAAATTCGGTGTGCACGGGCAGCGCATCCGGGCCGACGCGCAACGCCTTTATCTGCAACTGATGAACGACATCGCGTCGATGCTGGTTCTGGCCGCCCAGAACGCGTTCGATGTGATGACCGCCATCGAGGACGGCGATATCGACGCACCTGAAGAGATCTTTTTCGGGTTCGGCGAGCAGCAGGAGCGGCTCAACGAAATCATCCAGTCGCGGGTGCCGCTGCGCGTTGCCGTCGATACCGGGGCCGAGATCGCCGATCAGCTCACTGCACTCGTCCGGGAGCTCAAGAAGCACCAGAAAGCCCTTTAAGCGAAAGAACCGCGCGCGGCGGTCCCGCATGTTGACACTGGTGGCTTGTTCAAGCTTCTGTCATTAGACAGTTCGTTATTTTCCGCAGGCGGGACCCCGAAGTCTCATGGTTGAGCTCACGCTTCCAAAAAATTCGAAGATTTCCGAAGGCAAGACCTGGAACAAGCCGGATCATGACGGTGACTGGAAGGAGTTCCGCATCTATCGCTGGAACCCGGACGATAGCCGAAATCCGCGTATCGACACGTATCATATCGATCAGAAGCAGTGCGGGCCGATGGTGCTCGACGCGCTCATCAAGATCAAGAACGAGATCGACCCCACGCTGACCTTCCGCCGCTCCTGCCGCGAAGGCATCTGCGGCTCGTGCTCCATGAACATCGACGGCACAAATACGCTCGCTTGCCTGAAGGGCATCGACGAGGTCAAGGGTGCCGTGAAGGTCTATCCTTTGCCACACATGAAGGTCGTGAAGGATCTGATCCCCGATCTGACGAACTTCTACGCGCAGCACGCCTCGATCGAGCCGTGGCTCAAGACGGATAGTCCGACGCCGCCGAAAGAGTGGCGGCAGTCGCGCGACGATCGCGAGAAGCTCGACGGTCTTTACGAGTGCATTCTTTGCGCGTGCTGCTCGGCTTCGTGCCCGAGCTATTGGTGGAACTCCGATCGGTATCTCGGTCCCGCCATTCTGCTGCAGGCCTATCGCTGGGTGGTCGACAGCCGCGACGAGGCGACAGGCGAACGGCTCGACAATCTCGAAGATCCGTTCCGTCTTTACCGCTGTCATACGATCATGAACTGCGCCAAGGCGTGCCCGAAAGGTTTGTCGCCTGCCAAAGCCATTGCCGAACTGAAAAAGCTGATGGTGGAACGGCGCGTCTAGAAATTCGCGCCGCTCGATCAGATAGCCAGTCGATAGGAGCAGCCGTGCTGGACATTCTCGATCACATCGGTTTCCCGGTCACCGACTACAAGCGGTCATTGAATTTCTACACCAAGGCGTTGGCGCCTTTGGGCATAGTGCTCCTCAGGGAAGTGAAATTCTCGGAAGAGGAAGACGACGGTTACGCGGGCTTCGGACGCGAGCGCCCGCAGTTCTGGCTCGGTACCGGGACGGCGCTGAAGGGCCGGCTGCACGTCGCATTTTCCGCTCAAAACCGGGCGGAAGTGCAAGCCTTCTACGATGCGGCGATTGCCGCGGGCGGCAAGGACAACGGGGCGCCTGGCCTTAGACCGCATTATCACGCCAACTATTACGGCGGCTTCATCATCGACCCCGACGGGCACAACATCGAGGCCGTTACACATCTGCCGGAATAATCGCTCCGCCTGCTGACGCTAGAGGTTGAGCTGGTAGGTGTGGGCGAGCCAGCGGTAGCTGCCTGGCGCGATCGTCTCCACATACCCGAGCGACGGGAACGGCATGTGATAGCCGATGACCGGCAGGCGATCCGTTGCGGCCATATCGAAAATGCGCCGTCGCGTCGCCACGCTCTGCTCATTGTCGGTGTCGAAAACACAGTGCCATTCGGGATGCGCGAGCGACGCCACCTGATGGTGGGCGCAATCACCCCAGAACAATATTGATTTGCCGCCGCTCTCGATCATGTAGGCGAGGTGGCCCGGCGTATGGCCATAGGCTTCGATGGCGCGGATGCCGCTTACCACATCGTCGCCGGGCTTTATAAAGGTGTATTTGTCGACGATGGGTTTCGAGTTAGCCCTGTAGATGCTCGCGAACTTTTCCATGTCGCCTGAGAATTTGCCTTCCGGCGCCCAGAAGTCGTGCTCGATCCCGCCGATCACATAGCGCGCGTTCGGGAAAAGCGGTTCGCCATTCTCGATGACGCCGCCGATGTGATCGGGGTGCCCGTGGCTCAGCAGAACGATGTCGACATCTTCGCGTTTGAATCCAGCCGGTGCGAGTTGTGCTGCGAGCCAACCGCCATCGGGACGCGGGATAAAGCCGTTGGAGCCGTTTCCCGTGTCGATCAGGATGATTTCCTTCCCCGTGTTGATGATGGTCGGAGAAAAGCCCGGCTGATATTTCTGTTCGGGAAGGAGGTTGTCGCGCATCAGCTTGCGGACGTCGGCTTCGGCGGCGTTTTTGCCGATCAGGGGGAACGGTCCGTCGATGAAGGATTCCGAATCCGAAATTGTCGTGATCTCGAAGTCGCCGAGTTTGAAGCGGTAAAATTTGGGCTGCCAACCGCCGAGCAATGCGGCCGAGGCTTCGCCGCGTGATGCCGTCGACAGGCTCAGTGCGGGCATTGCTGCGAGACCGAGGCCTGCTGCCAGAAGCTTGCGGCGGTCGAAGTTCAGCGCGGCGGGCACTTTGCCCGAGATTTCATTTGCGGTCGTCTTCGACATTTCGGCGTCCCACGGAGGTGTTAAAAGCTTGGGCGAGGCTAGACCGGGAGAGAGGACGCGCGCTTGTACGAACCTGCTACCGACGTGAACCAAGTCCTCAAGCCGTTGTGGCATGTCGGGGACGGGCGGATGCTTTTCGCCGGTTGTTTGCGGCGGAACGCACTTCACAGTCACAGCGCTTCGGTGCTTCTCGCGGGGCTCTACGATGACTTTCGGTTGAAGCTCGGCGGCGGCAGCTGGTTTTCGTGCCGGGCCGCGATCATCCGAGCCGGAGACGCTTATGAGTTCGATGCCGACGGCCGTCCGTTGGCTGTTCTTTATGTCGAGCCTACTGAGGCCTCTGCCGAGGGCCTTGCCGCGCTCATCCAGCAGACGCGGGAAGAACATGGCGCGCTGATCGGACAGCAGTCGGATCTCGGCCTGCTGCGCGAGATCTATGAGGCTGCAGGGAGCCCTCGGTGGGTGCATGAAGCCGTGGCCGAGCTCGTCGAATTTTCGACGGCTGGAACTCGCCCGACGATCGACGTTCGCGTGGCGCGGGCCATTGAGGCGATCGCGGTGCAGGAGCGTGACGAAAGCGAAATGGACGCCGAGCGAGCATGTCCGCCAAGTGTCGCCGAAGCAGCTCGGACCTCGGGCCTTTCGATGTCGCGGTTTCAGCACCTCTTCAAACAGGAGACCGGCGTTTGCTACCGCCGCTACGCGGCCTGGGCCAGGATGCGGTCCGCCGTTTCGGAAGTCGTCGCCGGCAGCAACTTCACGACTGCCGCGCACGCCGCGGGTTTTTACGATCAGCCGCACTTCGCGCACGAATTTCGCCGGATCTTCGGTGCGCCCGCATCGCGCAGCCTCGCGAATGTCAGGTCGTGAGCGTTGCCGCGCTTCCCGCTTCCATCTGGCGCGCGAGCGTGCGATAGCGGCTTAGACGCAGCCTCGACTGTTCGCTGATGAGCCATCCGCTTTCCTCTCTCACATCCGGCGCGATTTCCTCGCCCTTCACGCAGCTTCGGAAGCTTCTCGCCGGTATTCCGTCCGGCCATGCGACGCCGATCGAGCTGACGATCGGCGAACCGCGCGAGGCGATGCCGGATTTCATCGCGGCGAAGCTCGACGAGGCGACGGCGCTTTACGGGAAATATCCGCCGATCCGCGGCGCGGCGGATGCACGGCTCGCGATTTCCGAGTGGCTGTCGAAGCGTTACGCGTTGCCATCGGCGGTCGATCACGAGCGGGAAGTGCTGATGCTCAGCGGTTCGCGCGAAGGGCTGTTCTTCGCGTGTCTTCCGGCCGTCGGGCGCAAGGACATCAAGGGGCGTCCCGCGATCCTGATGTGCAATCCCTATTATTCGGCCTACGTCGCCGGTGCGTTGGCGGTGGGCGCCGAGCCCGTTTATCTCAACGCGACGAAGGCGACGGGCTTCCTTCCGGATCTCGACGAGATCGCGCGCGATAGGAGCCTGCTTGCTCGAACGGCGGCACTTTTCATCAACTCGCCCGCCAATCCGCAGGGCGCGGTCGCCGATAGGCGTTACATCCTGAAGGCGCTCGAACTCGCCCGCGCGCACGACTTCATGCTGTTTCTCGATGAATGCTATTCGGAGATTTATACAGAGGCTCCGCCGACGGGCGGTCTCGAAGTCGCTATCCAGACGCCCGAGCGCTTCCGCAATCTCGTCGTTTTCAATTCGCTGTCGAAGCGTTCGAACCTGCCGGGACTTCGATCCGGCTTTTGTGCTGGAGATGAGGCTTTCCTCGAGGCCTACGGCGAAGTCCGGAACATGTGCGCTCCGACCGTGCCGCTGCCGGTACAACATGCGTCAGCCGCCATTTGGCGCGACGAGGCGCATGTTGAGGCCTCCCGAGCGGCTTATAGAGACAAATTCCTCATTGCTGACAATGTGTTAGGTGACCGTTACGGCTATAAGCGCCCCGCGGGCGGCTTCTGTCTCTGGCTTGATTTGAGCCAATTCGGTGGCGGCGCTCAGGCGGCGGTAACCTTATGGCAACGTGCAGGCGTCAAGGTTATTCCCGGCAGCTTTCTGGCTCAGACGGGACGGGACGGCACCAACCCCGGCGCGGACTATGTTCGTGTCGCCATGGTGCAAGACTCTTCGACGATCCGGGAAGCGCTCGAACGCACGATTTCCGTGCTGCGTTAAAGAGTACGTTCGCCGTTATGTCGCTTGATACGCGTGGATTGGATCCTCAGCGGCTGCTTCCGCAGTCTCTGGAGGACCGGCTGTTAGGCTGGGTAGGCCGCTTTGGCGGGGCAATTTTGCTCGGCTCGACGGCGCTCATCTGGGTCAGCCTTGTGTCGTGGTCCGTGCTCGATCCGAGCCTGACCCACACGACGACCGTTGCCGCTCGCAACTTCGCGGGGCCGGTCGGTGCAATCATATCCGATCTTCTCTTCCAGATGTTGGGTTTCGGAGCGGTGATCGCGCTCGTTGCTCCCGTCGTCTGGGGAATTGAGATGCTCAGATCGGAGCGTATCGATCAAGGCCGCGTGAAGCTCGGCTTTTACCCGCTTTCCATTTTAGCGCTCGTCGGGGCGATCTCCGCTCTGCCGATCATGACCGGGTGGCCGCTCCGTCATGGCTACGGCGGGCTTCTGGGCGATGGCGTCTATCATTTGGCGCTCAAAATTTTTGCGATGCTGAACGAGGAGCGGGCTCCGCTCGCTGCAGGCTGTGTGCTCGTGGCAGCGGCGATCCAGACGTCCGGCAAAGCGATCGGGTTCGAGCCCGAAACCGTCTTCAAGTCGCTGCTCAGTTCCTTGAGCTCTGGTCTCCGCTACGCAACAAGCAAGCGGCGCTGGGAAGAGGCGGCTGCAATCGCTCCGACTGTCATGGCCGGTGCTGCCCGCGTGCGAAAGGGCTGGTTCGGGCGATCCTCCGAGCCTGCGGGATCGGCTGACACCTATTCTTCGCTCGACGCGTATGCCGATGCGCCGACGCGCACGCTCGATCTCAATCCGGAACGCACCGCGCGTCCGCGCCGGGAGACCGATGCCGACGTCCATTCCGATGTGTCGCTCAACGTTTCGCCTCGCGACGAGATGCATGGCGCGCGGGAAAACTTCGACCGGGCCGGGATCAATCCTGGTGCCAATGAGGCGGACGTTCCACGCGACCATTCCGCGGACGACATCCTCAACCGTGAGTTCGATTTCGACGACAGCATCGACAATTCCAGCCGCGAAATCGCAGCGCGCTTTGCGCCGGCTTCTGCAGGCCGGGAATACGAGAGGTCTCCGGATCGCTCATCCGACCGGGCGCCTGCGGTCATGCCGCCGCCCATCCCGGCAGCGACAGCCGCACCGCAGCCGCAACGGCCCGCTTCACCGGAGAAGCCAGCTGCACCTCAGAGCAATGGGCTTCTCGCGGGTATGGCGTGGTCGCGCGTGCAACCTCAATGGAAACGCCCTTCTCTCAATATGCTGAAGCGGCCCGGCGCTCAGAAGCCGCGTCCGGAGCTGTCGCAGACCGTCATGCGCGGAAACGCGCGACTGCTCGAGGACGTGCTCGCGGACTTCGGCATCAAAGGCGAAATCAAGGATATCCGTCCCGGTCCGGTCGTGACGCTTTACGAACTCGAGCCGTCGCGCGGCACGAAGTCTTCGCGCGTCATCGGTCTTGCGGAAGATATCGCGCGCTCGATGAGTGTCGCGAGCGTTCGCGCCGCCGTCGTGCCCGGCCGCAATGCCATCGGTCTCGAATTGCCGAACACGCGGCGTGAAACCGTGCTTTTACGCGAAATTCTCGAAGCCGACACGTTCAAGGCTGAGAGCGCAGGCTTGCCGCTCGGGCTCGGCAAATCGATCAGCGGCGATCCGGTCGTTGCCGACCTCGCGCGCATGCCTCACCTGTTGGTTGCGGGTACGACGGGGTCCGGTAAATCCGTCGGTATCAATTCGATGGTGCTGTCGCTGCTCTACCGTCATTCGCCCGACGATTGCCGTATGCTGATGATCGACCCGAAGATGCTCGAGCTTTCGGTCTACAACGGCATTCCGCATTTGCTGACGCCCGTCATCACCGATCCGCACAAGGCCGTTGCCGCGCTCAATTGGGCCGTGCGCGAAATGGAAGAGCGCTACAAGCGCATGGCCGGGCTTTCGGTCCGCAATATCGACGTCTTCAACAATCGCGTGCGCAACGCGAAGAAGCGCGGCGAGATGCTGTCGCGCACCGTTCAAACGGGATTCGACAAGTCAGGCCAGGCGCGGTTCGAGACGCAGAAAATGGATCTCGAGCCATTGCCGCGCATCGTCATCATCGTCGATGAGTTCGCTGACCTGATGATCGTTGCGGGCCGCGAGGTCGAAGCCTCGGTGCAGCGTCTTGCACAGATGGCACGGGCCGCCGGTATCCATCTCATCATGGCGACGCAGCGGCCATCGGTCGACATCATCACCGGAACGATCAAGGCGAACTTCCCGACGCGCATCTCGTTCAAGGTCACTTCGAAGATCGACAGCCGCACCATTCTCAACGAGCAGGGCGCAGAGCAGCTGCTCGGCCAGGGCGACATGCTCTACTCGACCGGGGCAGGGCAGCTGGTGCGCGTTCACGGCGCATTCGTCACCGACGAAGAAGTCGTGGCGTTCGCGGATGCGCTGAGACAAGAGGCATCACCCAAATACGTCGAGGGCATCACGGATGCGCCGCCGCCGTCGGACGTTGCTGGCGGGGTTCGGGAAGCGAGCGACGACGACCTCTACGATCGCGCTGTCGCCATCGTCTTGAGGGACGGCAAGGCATCGACGAGCTATGTGCAACGCCGGCTTTCGATCGGTTACAATCGGGCCGCGGATTTGATCGAGCGTATGGAACGCGAAGGGCTTATTTCTGCAGCGAACTCCGTCGGGAAGCGCGAGATCCTCGTTCCGCGTGGCGGCGGTGCCGATGCAGCTGCGTGACATCGATAACACGCGGCGCTGCAACTGAGGATAATCGCCCCGTCAATCCTCTCGCGGCTTGCCTGTGACACGTCATTCGCCGTAGGCAACAAATACGACAGCATTTCCGCCTAGTTCTGGACGCAATCTTTGCCGAAACCGTAATCTGCGTACAGAGCCCCGCGATTGGGGCTTCGGGGCTTTGGGGGGCCACGATGGGACGATTCATGAGCGAAATTTTGCGCGTAGGCGCCTTGTCGGTGGGCTTTGCCCTCGCGTCGATCGGAGCTGCCACGGCGCAGGATCCGGACGGGCCGACGAATACGATCGTCAATCCGCCGGCTAACGCAACCAAGCCCGCAGATACAGCTAAGCCAGCCGTAAAGGGTTGGACGGGAGAGGTTTCTCCAGCGAATAGTCCTGACGGCATCACGCTCGATGCAAATCAGACGAAGCTCGTCGAGCAGGTCAGCGGGTATTTCCAGTCTCTGCAGAATTTGAAGGGCGCGTTCGTTCAGACAGACGCCGGAAACAAGCGGATGAAGGGGAAGTTCTTCGTCAAGCGGCCGGGTCGCTTCCGGTTCGATTACGCTCTGCCGTCGAAACAAGTCATCGTTTCGGACGGCGAGAATCTTGCCATTCAAGATCTCGATTTGAACAACGAAGATCGGGTGTCGCTCGATCAAACGCCTTTCCGGCTCTTGCTGCGTAAAGATGTCGATCTCATTCGAGACGCGCGCATCATCGAAGTGCAGCAGGCCGACGACCTCATCGTCCTCTCGCTGGAGGACAAAGATCCCAATTCTCCGGGCAAGATAAAGCTGTATCTGGCAACCAAGCCGACGTTGGAATTGAAGGAATGGGTGACTACCGATCCGCAAGGCCAAGCCACCCGAATCGAATTATCGCAGCTGGTCAAAAGCGATGAACTCGATGGGAATTTATTTAAAATTCAACCGCTTGGGCCAAAAAAGGCGACCCCTTTCTGAGTTTTTGGTGGCAAATCAGGGTGTTGCACTTTCGACCCGATGCAATACCCAACCTGTGGATAAACTCAAGTTCGTCATCACATTTTCGTGATGTGCCCGCGCAGGCACTATTGAATTCTTCGTGCTTGCGCTTAAGTCCAATCATGCAGGTGGCGTCACCCTGTATTCGGTAGTGCCCCCCGTCTAGCCGAAGACGCCGCCTCTGGTACCGGCTTCCCTCCCGGTGCCGAGCGCGACAAGCGCATAGCGCCCAGTTCCTCCCCCCGGGACTGGGCGCACTCTTTTTTAGCCCCCCAATTCAGCTTCCAAGGACAAAATCTCCCGCGCCCAAACGCTGGGGTCAGCGTGCGGTGCTGTCGGATGTCAGCCTGGGTGCGCGTCGACGGGGAGATTAGGGCGAACCTGAGGTAGCTGTGGGGCGATGGCTGCACGCTCCATGATCGTATCAACAGCTTTCATGTCGTGCGCCAATAGTTTTAGCCGGGTGGTGATGCACGAGGAGAAGTGCCGCGCGAGCCCGGCGTCCTCCTCCATCAGCTCATGCATTTTCTGGCGCGTGAGCCGCAGTGCTTTCACTTGGCTCTGCGCAATCACCGTTGTGGTGTGCACGAGTTCGATGAACATCGCCAATTCTGCGATCATCACGCCTTCGGGCAAAGTTTCGCCGCGCGATTTTTGCGGAACGTCGCGATGATCGTTGATGCGGACGCTGGTGCCCGAGACGATGACGATTGCCGCATCGCTCGGTTCATCCTCGGCGATGATGGCATCGCCAGGTCTATAGATGATGCGTTCCGCGCGCCGAACGATCTCGGTCAATTGCAGTGGCGTTAAACCTTGGAAGAGCGGCAACGCCAAAAGCGGTTTGACGAGGGCGTCGATAGCCATCGTTCTTGGACTCCATGCCGACAGGACAGATCGAACGCGCCAGCGACGTGGCTTGGCCGCATGCGAAGGAAATTTAAAACACGACTCGCCAGTGCCTGAAACAATCGCTGAGCGAAATGGCGAAGGGGCCTGTGGATGCATCCGATTAGCAACGGATACACGGTCGATGTGCTTCCCGAAACGCTAATGCAACTCGCCTAAGGCGCGAGCTTGTAGCCACCACTCTCGGTAATCAGCAGCTCGGCGTTGGAGGGATCTTTCTCGATTTTCTGACGCAACCGATAGATGTGCGTTTCGAGCGTGTGCGTGGTGACGCCGGCGTTGTAGCCCCAGACTTCGTGCAGCAAGACGTCCCGCGAAACGACCTTGTCGCCGGAGCGATAGAGATACTTCAGGATCGATGTCTCTTTCTCCGTCAGGCGGATCTTGCTGCCGGTCTGATCGATCAGGAGTTTCGATGCGGGCTTGAAGGTGTAGCTTCCGATCGCGAAGACAGCATCCTCGCTCTGCTCATGCTGGCGGAGCTGAGCGCGAATGCGCGCGAGGAGAACCGCGAACTTGAACGGCTTCAGCACGTAATCATTGGCGCCGGCATCGAGCCCCAAGATCTGGTCAGCGTCCGATGTATTGCCGGTCAACATCACGATCGGGGTTTTGAATCCCGATTTGCGAAGCAGCTTCACGGCCTCGCGGCCGTCCATGTCCGGCAGGCCGACGTCGAAAACAACGAGATCGAAACGGCCTGTCTTTGCCGCCTCTATTCCTTTGGTCGCGGTCGCTGCTTCCGAAACCTCGAATTCATCGTGTAGGACGAGTTGATCTTTCAGCGACGTGCGCAGATCTTCATCGTCGTCGACGAGGAGGACCTTTCGGGCCGTGCTCATGGACGGGGCTCCAGTTTCTTGGCTTGCTTTTAGTGTGGAACACTAGCATCGCGTGCGGGGGCAACATAGGGTCTGCAAGCAAACAGGCAAGGGGAATGGCTGGTTCCTTGAATGGCGGCATCGAAGACCCGTGGACGGCGCGCGCGCGGCGCCTCTCAGAGCGGCCCCAAACCGGCGGCAAAGCTCTTTGTTAGGGCGTTGTCCCGGGCCTCGCGTCAGGGCCGCTTGCAATTTGGCCAATTCGACGTCCCCTGCGCATTGGGGTTTGGTGGCATCCGGGTTTTGAAGCGCGAGGGGGATGGCGCAACGCCGACGGGGCGGTTTGCGGTGCGCTATGCGCTCTATCGGCCGGATGTGAGGCGGCCGCGCACGGCGCTCGATGTTTACCCCATTCATCCGAATGACGGGTGGTGCGACAGTCCCCTCGACCGCAATTACAATCGTCCGGTCAAGCTGCCCTATCCCGCAAGTGCCGAGCGTCTGTGGCGCTCCGACCGGCTCTACGATGTCGTGCTGGTGCTCGGCTATAACGATGCGCCGCGTCTGCGCAATCGCGGCAGCGCCATTTTCGTGCACATTGCGCGGGGCGATTTGAAGCCGACGGAAGGTTGCATCGCGCTGCGGCGCACGGATCTCCGTCGGCTCTTATCGGTGTTGCCGCGCGGATGCGAAGTCATCGTTTCAATTTGAAGACATAAAAAAGGGCCCGATGCACAGAGCGCCGGGCCCAAGGTTGAGCACGTCTAGGTGGAGACGCGTGCTCGGGAGGAGAGATCCCGCGGCCCTTCTCAGGGCCACGGGAAATGCGTGAATTAGTAGTGGTAGGCGCTCTCGCCGTGATCGACGAGATCGAGACCTTCGCGCTCTTTCTCTTCCGACGGCCGGAGACCGATGACGATATCGACCAGCTTGAAGAGAACGGCGGAGCCGATGCCGCTCCAGAGGAGCGTCAGTCCCACCATCTTGGCCTGCGTGATCACCTGAGCGACCATGTCGTAGGTGCCTGCCGTCATCTCGCCGGGCTTGGAGATGTAGTCGGCGATACCGGCCCCACCCCACTGGGGATTGACGAGAAGGCCCGTTCCGATCGCACCCACGATGCCGCCGATGCAGTGGACGCCGAAGACATCCAAGCTGTCGTCGTAACCGAGCGCTCCCTTAACTGCCGAGCAGAAGAAGAAGCAGATCGGGCTGACGACGAGGCCGAGGATGATCGAGCCCATGACACCGGAGAAACCGCAAGCCGGCGTGATCGCCACGAGACCAGCGACGACGCCCGACGCCATGCCGAGTGCCGACGGCTTGCCCTTCGCGATCCACTCAATGAGTATCCACGAGAGGCCCGCTGCGCAGGTCGCGATGAACGTGTTGATGAACGGAACGCCTGCAAACTGGTTGATCTCGAGGTTTGAACCAACGTTGAAGCCGAACCAACCGACCCACAGGAGAGCGGCGCCGATCATCGTCATCACCAGCGAGTGCGGAGGCATGGGTTCTTTACCGTAGCCGATGCGCTTGCCGAGGATCAGACAGCCGACGAGTGCGGCGATGCCCGAGTTGATGTGAACGACGGTGCCGCCAGCGAAGTCGAGTGCGCCCCACTGGAAGCCGATGCCTGCGTCCTTTAGCACGGCGTCGAGAGCCGTTTGTGCTTGGACCTTTGCGTCGCCCGTCGCGGCCGCAACGGCCTTGGCGGCGTTACCGAATGCATCCGGACCGCCCCAGTACCAGACCATATGCGCGATCGGGAAATAGATGAACGTTACCCAGAGCGCCATGAACATGAGCATCGCTGAAAATTTCAGACGCTCGGCAACGGCACCCAGGATAAGGCAGGGCGTGATACACGCGAACGTCATCTGGAAGATGATGTAGGTGTATTCAGGAATGTAGACGCCGTTCGAGAAGGTTGCGGCGAGCGAGTTCGAATCGACGCCCTTCAAGAAGGCTTTGGAGAAACCACCAACGAAGTCGTTGAGGTTGCCGCCGTTGGTGAAGGCCATGGAGTAGCCGTAGAGCACCCAAAGAATCGCGACGAGGCAGAGCGTTGCGAACACCTGCATCATCATCGACAGCATGTTCTTCGAGCGAACTAATCCGCCGTAGAACAATGCGAGGCCCGGCACCGTCATCAGAAGAACGAGGACTGATGCGATGTACATAAAGGCGGAGTCGCCCTTATTCGGCACCGGAGGCGCCACTGCGGCCGCGGCGGGAGCCGCAGGGGCAGCGGTCGTCGCTGCGTCCTGGGCCAACGCCGGGTCGATAATGAGCGCAATGGCGCCGAGGGCCCCCAAGACCCCTGCGTACCGCGCTATAGTTCGAAACTCCATGTGTGTGCTCCCTGATTGACGTCTAAAAAGCGAAATCCTGGCCTTTAGAGCGCGTCGTCGTCCGATTCACCGGTCCGTATGCGGACCGTGTGCTCGATCGGCGAAACGAAGATTTTGCCGTCGCCGATCTGACCGGTTTTCGCGGCGCGCTGGATCGCAGCGAGCGCCTTGTCCACCTGTGCGCCCGGGACGACGACTTCGATCTTGATCTTGGGAAGAAAGCTCACCGCGTACTCGGCGCCACGGTAGATTTCCGTGTGGCCCTTCTGGCGGCCGTAGCCTTTGACTTCAGTGACGGTCATGCCCTGCAGACCGAGATCGGTCAGCGCCGAGCGAACCTCCTCGAGCTTGAATGGCTTGATTACCGCGGTAATGAGCTTCATAGGGCCCCCTTTTCTCTTTGAACCGGCCGTGACCGGGTGCTCGACAAAACAGTCTCATCCCCACGCCGGGAAGCAGACTTCGCGACGTAGGGAGTCAAGACGCGTGCCAGTTTCGCAGCGCTTACTCAAGCTGTTGATTAGACAACGGAAAGTTTGTCGGCCCGCAGATCCGGTGCGCGTTCAGCACACGTAGCAAGCACAGAAATTGTGCATTTTCGGCCGATTGAACGCTATTTGGGCAGGAATGCGGTCTCTCTGGGGCGCATTAGTCCTTCCTGGACTGCAGACGCAACCAGTTGTCCCTGGCGGTTGAATATCGCGCCCCGGCAATAGGCGCGTGCACCGGAGGCGCTGGGGCTGTCCTGGACATAGAGCAGCCAGTCATCGGCGCGGAACGGCCGGTGAAACCACATAGCGTGGTCGAGGCTCGCCAGTTGGATATCGCTGTCGAACAGCAGCTTGCCGTGGGCGACCAGGGCTGTGTCGAGCAAGGTGAAGTCCGATGCGTAGGCTAGAACCGCCTGGTGGATGTAGGCATTCCCATTGAGCGGGCCATTGGTTTTGAGCCAGATCGATTGCGTCGCGGGTCTCGGCTCACGGCTCGCATAGCGAGAGGCATCGACGATGCGAACGTCGATCGGCCGGTCGCGGCTGAGGTAGGAACGCATGCTTTCGGGCAGATCGGCATTGCCGCCGCGCAGGAGATCCTGGCTGCTGGGGAGGGCCTCGGGCGGGGGAACGTCTGGCATGTTCGACTGATGCTCGAAACCCGCCTCCGGCTTGTGGAACGAGGCGCTCATCGAGAAAATGGCGCGTCCGTGCTGGATGGCGCGCACCCGGCGGGTCGTGAAACTGCCTCCGTCGCGGATACGTTCAACGTCGTAGACGATTTCGCGCTCGGGATCGCCGGCGAGCAGGAAGTAGCCATGCAACGAGTGGATCGGGCGGCTCTCGTCGACCGTCGATGCTGCTGCAACTACTGCTTGGCCAAGAACCAAACCGCCGTAAACGCGCTGCCAGCCTTCGGTCGCCTTCGGTCCGCGGAACAGGTTGTCTTCGAGCGGTTCCAGGGTCAGCGTCTCAAGGAGCTTGTTCAGGGCCGAATGCGACGAAGGCGATGCTGTCATGATGGACTTTCGCAAGGAAGTTGTAGTGAGATGAAGACGTTGACGGTATGGGAGACGCATTGAAGGCAGGCGCGAAGATATCTAGGCTGTCACGGCGTCCGCGAAAAGCAAGTTGCTGTCGCGGCAATTCAGTCCGGTGGTGCCGTCGGTGGTGCGTGTTTTGAAATTTGATGTGGCGATTGCGGGCGGCAGCTTCGCGGGCTTGGCGGTTGCGCGGGGGCTCGCTCAGGCCCTTGGGCCGGATATCAAAATTGCCGTCATCGAGCGCGCCGATCCCGCGGCGACGCCCGCCGGGTCCGACAGCCGGGCGTTTGCGATTTGGGCGGGGACAAAGAAAATCCTCGAGGGTCTCGGCGTCTGGGATGCGGTGAGCAGCGACGCTCAGGTCGTCACATCGATCGAGATTTCGGATTCGAATATCGACGACGCCTTCAGGCCGTCGCGGGTCACTTACGACGCGCACACGAAGGACGGATCGCCCGCCGCCTACATCGTGCCGGCGACGTCGCTTCAGGCGGCGCTCTACAAGTCGGTCGCCAATGATCCATCCGTCAGCTGGATCGCTCCGGCGGACGTCGATGGCATGTTGCTCGGAGAATATTCGAGCGAACTTACGCTTCGCGACGGGAGGGTGATCAGCGCTCAGCTCACCATCGCCGCCGACGGAAGAAATTCAAAGCTCAGGGACGACGCCGGCATCAAGACGATCGGCTGGGCCTATCCGCAAACTGGCATCGTGGCGCGCGTGAAATTCGAAGAGCCGCATGGTGGCGTCGCGATCCAGCACTTCTTGCCGGGCGGTCCATTCGCGATCCTGCCGTTGCCGAACAATCGCGCCTGCATCACTTGGAGCGCCGACAAAGACGAAGCGGCGCGGATGACGGCTCTCAATGACGATGATTTTCTGGCTGAACTCGATCGGCGCATTGGCGGTCGTTTCGGCGCGATCACGCTCGACGGGCGTCGCCAGTCCTGGCCGCTCGATGTGCGCATTGCGCGGCGGCTCATCGCGCCGCGGTTCGCGCTCGTCGGCGATGCGGCGCATGGCGTGCATCCGATCGCCGGACAAGGCGTCAACCTGGCTCTCAGAGACGCGGCCGCGATGATCGAAGTTTTGGCGGATGCCGGCCGTCTCGGAATCGATTTCGGCAACGGCACGCATCTCGAGCGTTATCAGCGCTGGCGCCGATTCGATTCCACGATGTCAGCGACGCTTTACGATAGCCTCAATCGCACCTTCGCCGTCGACAATATCGTGCTCAGAGCAGGCCGTGGCGCGGCGCTGGGAGTACTCGACCGTCTGCCGAGCCTCAAGGATTTCATAATCGCCGAGGCCGCGGGCGTTACCGGAGATCTGCCGAAGCTCGCGAGGGGCTGCCCCGTCTAGGAGTGATCGTCTTTGCCCGATACGTCCGATTCTTCCGGGCCTTCGGATAGATCCTCAGCGTCCTCATCGTCGCTTCCGGTCAATACGGGGCGATTGATGACTATGGTACCGGCCGCAAGATCAACTGCCGGGACCCATCTATCTTCGAACGGAATGAACTCGGTCTCGGTGCCGTCGCCTGGTTTCAGCTCGAGTAAATCCCCCGCGCCGAAATTTTGTACGGAGACGATCTTTCCGAGTGCGCTACCGTCGCCTGCCACTGCGCGAAGGCCGATGAGATCGGCGTAATAATATTCCGCGCTTTCCGGTTCCGGCAATCTATCGCGGTTTATGTACAGCTTGGTTCCGCGCAATGGCTCAGCCGCATTGCGGTCCTCAACCCCACCAATTCGCGCGACGATGCCTTTGCTCGTCACCCGCACGACACGGAGCGTGAAACTTCGCTGTCCCGTCGCGTCGGTTAGCGGGCCGTAGGACGCGATGGCTTCGGGGGCTCCGGTGTACGCGCGGACAAGGACGTCGCCGCGGATGCCGTGAGCGCCGGAGATTTCGCCGACGAGGATTCGGTTCAGGGTCTTGCTATTCGGCAATGGAGGTTCCAGCCAAGTCTCGGGTTGCAAGCGGCGTTATATTTTCAATCGCGCGGTGCCGCAGTTTTTATTTTCGGGTTCTATTGTTGCGGGGCGCCTACTGGCTCGGCAAGGGGCAGAGATAGGTGATCTGGATATCTATCTTTTTGCCGCCGACGAAGACTGTCGCATTCTGAGATAATGCGTAGGGATCGATTTCGCCGGTTATCGGTACGGCATAGCTCGGCCTGGAGTGCGCGGGGTGACGCGCCGATCGATAGCGCAGCGGAATTTTGTAAGTGCCGCGCAGGAAAATTCGCGATGCTGGCTGCTTCGGGTGTGAATCCAGCTCACCCGTGTAGACCCTGCCTTGAGGATCCGCGCCGAACAGCCGGCCTTTGCGGCGTATCAAAATGAATCGCTCGAATGCATGTGCCGGTTTGCGCTCGCGCTCACTCGTGATCTCATACAGGCCATCTGCGGCATTCCACTCTATCATTGCGGTCCTCTCCCACTCACCCAGAGGTGGTGCTCCAAAATTCGGGCCAGTGAGAGCTGCAACGAAAAAACCTCCCGAGTCGCACTCGAGAGGTTTTTGGAAACACGAAATATCTCGCGCCTCAGTTCGCGGTTCAACTCGCGGTTTAGGCGGTCTCGCCCTGTGCGGCTTCGGCAGCCTTGGCGGCTTTCTCTGCAGCTGCAGCGGCGCGCTCCTGAGCCTTCTTCTTCGGCTTCGCCTTCTCGGGATTGACCGATGCTTCGCGCTTGGCAAGACCGGTAACGTCGAGCAGACGGAGAACGCGATCGGTCGGCTGCGCGCCAACGCTCAGCCAATGCTTTACGCGCTCTTCAACGAGCTTGATGCGGTTCGGATCGTCCTTTTTGAGCATCGGATCGAAGGTGCCGATCTGCTCGATGTAACGGCCGTCGCGCGGGCTCGTGTGGTGGGCAACGACGACGTAGTAGTAGGGACGCTTCTTGGCGCCACCGCGCGACAAGCGAATTTTGACCGACATAGTTCTGTTCTCCTGTTCAAATCGAATGTGTTGTTGAGTTGGTCTAGAGCGTTATCTTTTCTTTCCGGGAAGCCCGGGGAATTTCGGCATTCCGCCGCCGAGGCCTGGAAGGCCTCTCGGCAGTCCCGCACCGAGACCCGGAAGGCCGCGGCCGAGACCGGATGGAAGGCTCGGCGTGGACCCGCCGGTCAGGCCCTTGGCGACCTGCTCCTTGAGTTCCGCGGGGAGCTGTTCGAGCGCCTTCGGGTCGAGCTTTGCGAGATCGGCCTGCATCGCCTGCATCTCGGCCTCGGAAGGGCCGCCGCCCGTGCGCCCGAGGAATTTGTTCAGCATGCCGCCATTGCGGCCCATGGTTTTCATCATGTCCGCCATCTGGCGGTGCATCTTGAGAAGCTTGTTCAGCTCTTCGACTTTGGTGCCCGAGCCCGCCGCGATGCGGCGCTTGCGCTTGGCGTCGAGAATTTTCGGATTGCGCCGTTCCTTCGGCGTCATCGACGAAATGATAGCGCGCTGATGAACGAGGCTTTTGTCGAGACCGGCTTCGTTGATCTGGCCTTTGATCTTGGAGACACCCGGCAACATGCCAAGCACGCCGCCCATGCCGCCAAGCTTTTGCATCTGCTGCAATTGATCGGAAAGGTCTTCGAGGTCGAACGACCCCTTCTTCATCTTCTCGGCGATCTTCGTCGCCTTTTCGACGTCGATCGTTTGAGCGGCTTTTTCGACGAGCGAGACGACGTCGCCCATGCCGAGAATGCGCGAGGCGATGCGGCCCGGATGGAAATCTTCGAGCGCGTCCCATTTCTCGCCGACGCCGATCAGCTTGATGGGCTTACCGGTTACCGCGCGCATCGAAAGTGCGGCGCCGCCACGGCCGTCGCCGTCGGCGCGGGTCAAGACGATGCCTGTCACGCCGATATGGCCGTCGAAGGCCTTCGCGGTGTTGACGGCGTCCTGGCCGGTCAACGAGTCAGCGACGAGAAGAACTTCGTGCGGGTGGATCGCGGCTTTGACGTCGCGAACCTCATCCATCAGCTCTTCGTCGACGGTCACGCGGCCGGCGGTGTCGTAAATGATGACATCGAAGCCGCCGAGCTTGGCGGCGTCTTCGGCGCGACGGGCGATCTGAAGCGGGTTCTGGCCTGCGATGATCGGAAGCGTCGCGACGCCTGTCTGCTCGCCCAGGACGCGCAGCTGTTCCTGTGCTGCCGGTCGCCGCGTGTCGAGCGACGCCATCAGCACTTTCTTGCGATCGCGGTTCGTCAGGCGGTAGGCGATCTTGGCGGTTGTCGTCGTCTTGCCCGAGCCCTGCAAGCCGACCATCAGGATGCCGACGGGCGGGGCTGCGTGCAGGTCGATCGGCTGCGCATCCGAGCCGAGCATCGCGACGAGCTCGTCGTTGACGATCTTGACGACCATCTGGCCGGGCGTGACGGAGCGAAGGACTTCGGCGCCGACGGCCTTGGCTTTGACCTTCTCGGTGAAATCCTTGACGACATCGAGCGCGACGTCGGCTTCGAGAAGGGCGCGGCGAACTTCGCGCATGGCCTCGACGACGTCGCTTTCGGTCAGCGCGCCGCGTCGGGTCAGCTTATCAAGGACGCCTGAGAGGCGATCTGAGAGACTCTGAAACATTCAGCCTTGCAAACCCGTTCTTGCCAACTCGTTTCGGTCGTCATCCCCGTGCAGGCGGGGATCCGCCCAAGCCTGGGGCCTGGATGGATCCCGGCCTTCGCCGGGATGACGTTAGATGTGGGAACGTCCGTCCGATGCGCAAATCCGTATCGCGCGCAAAGCACAAACGCACCCGGGAGCGCCACGCGCCGCCGGATGTTAACCCCCCTGCCTCCCGGACGCTTTTCGCGAAAAAAGGCCATGTGCAGAGCGGCGGCTCTGTGTTCAGGGCCGTCGGAATGGCGTGGGTATGGGGGAAAGGGGCGAAAATGTCAACTTTGGAGGCGGGTGCGACGCCTCCACGCGGAGCCGGCCGCACGCGCGGTTAGAAGCGGTAGCCGTAGCGGAGACCGATGCGGTCCATGCCTTCGTTGAATTTTTGGGTGTAGGCGTTCGACATGTGCTCGAAATAGACCGAAATGTCGGAATGCGCGTCGAGATGGTAACCAACTTCCATCGGGATGTGGAACAGGACGCGCGAGCCCAGCCATTTCTTGTCGGGATCGGAGCCCGGTCCGCCGATTTCGCCGTCATGGATAGCAGCGCCTAAGCCTAGACCGAAGAATAGGCCGGACGGGCAATCGCCTTGCCAGCGAGCGTCGATGTAGCCGTCGCTGGTATCGCCGCGGGTGTTGATCGAGCCGCCGACCACCGGCCGGATGGCGCCCCAGGGGAGCGCCCAGGCCGCTGCAAATTGGGCTTCGATGTTGATGTCAACGGCGTTGTGCTCGACCTGGAAGCCGCTCCAGAGGTCCGGCACGTCATG